>JAQTLK010000056.1 GCA_028714955.1 Sulfuricella sp. | reverse complement strand
GAATATTTGCAACCATTCAGCACCATGCAAAAGTGCAAATGCAGGTTGGGTTGGATGCCTCTTTCGCGCCGTAACCCAACGAACCAAAACCCTCACAACGGGCATTTGCATTTATCCTGAGAACCGCATTCCAAACTCGGCATACGGGGTGCACGTGGGGATGCCAGAGTTTCCGATGACGAGGACATTCATCCGATGAGTGACAGGGACGAATTTCCGTAGGCATTTTATTTGTTCCCCCGCGTGATTCCCATGCACCCCGTGGTTGACTGAGCTTTTCAGCCGCCATAGATTTTCTTCTCTCCGGGCGGCCGGGTCTTGAAGCGCTTGTGCAACCAGAAATACTGTTCCGGCATTTCCTTTACCCTTTCCTCGATGAACTGGTTCATGCGCAGGGTATCGGCATTGCTGTCACCGCTGGGAAAGTTTTCCCAGGACGGGTAGAAGCGCGCCACATAGCCCTTTCCGCCGGGCAGCTGGCGTGTCACCACCGGCACTACCGCCGCGCCGGTGAGTTTTGCCAGGCGCGGCAGGGCGGTGACGGTGGCGGCGGGAACGCCGAAGAAAGGGACGAATTCGGCGTCGCGGGCGCCAAAATCCATGTCCGGCAGATAATAGAAAGGCAGACCCTGCTTCATTGCCTTGATGACGGGCTTCAATCCCTCCTGGCGCGACACCATGATGCTGGGGTTGAAACGGGTCCTGGCGTGCAGTAGCAAGCGGTCGATCGCCCGGCTCTTTTGGCGGCTGTACATGGAAACCAGGGGATGGTCTGCGGTCAGGCGCACGCCGCCCATGTCGAGGCCGACGAAATGCGGCGCGAGCCAGATCACCGGTTTGTCCAGTACGGCCTGCCAGTGTTCCAGTCCCTCCACCCGAACCAGATGGCGCAGGCGGCGCTCCGGCGACCACCACAGGATGCCGCGGTCGAGCAGGCTCTGGCCGAAGGCGCGGAAGTGCGCGCGCACCGTTTTTTCGCGTTGCCGTTCGCCCAGTTGCGGAAAGCACAGGCGCAGGTTGACGCGCGCCACGCGCCGCCGCTCGCGTCCCAGCCAGTAGAGCAGCATGCCCATGCCCTTGCCGATCGGCGCCAGCACGGGGAGGGGGAGAAAATGCAGCAGCCAGAAGATGAAGATGCTAAAGCGGATCACTCTTTTTCCGCTTCTTCTCTGGAACCCCTGGGCGCCTTGTAGCGGTTGTAGCTCCACAGGTATTGCGCCGGATTGCGCCGCGCCAGATCTTCCACTGCTGCATTGATGGCGCGCGCGGCCTCTGTCGCGTCCTGCGGCAAGGCTTCCGCCAGCGGTTCGAACCACAGGTCGTAGCCCTGCCCGCCAGGCAGGCGTTCCGCGAATACCAGCACGATGGCCGCGCCGGTGGAGTGCTGCAGGCGCTGTACCAGGGTCATGGTGTAGGCCGGGCGGCCGAAGAAACCGGCCCACACGCCTTCTCCCTTGCCGGGCACCTGGTCGGGCAGAATGCCGGCGGACCGTCCGTGCTTGAGCGCCTTGAGCAGTGCCTTGACGCCCTTGAGGTCGGTCGGCGCCATGCTCACCTGGCCGCGCCCGCGGCCTGCGAGCATGGGGGGCTCGGTCCAGCGCAGCTTGGGAGGTCGGTAAAGAATGGTGATCGGCATGTGGCTGGCGATGAACAGGCTGGAAATCTCGAAGCAGCCCAGATGGGGCGTGAGGAAGAGAATGCCGCGGCCTTCACGCGCCAATGCCTCCACCTTGTCCCAACCCTCGGCGTGGCGCACCAGTTGCAGCACATGTTCATAGGGCCGCAGCCAGATGGCGGGCAATTCCAGCACGCTCTTGCCCGCTTCGCCGATCGCCTGGCGCAGCAGTTGGCGGCACGCCGCCGGTGACGCGCAGAGGCCGCTATGAGCGATGTTTTCGCGCATGCGCGCGGCATAACGGGGGGATGACCAATAAACCAGCCAGCCGGTTGCGATACCAAAGGCATGCAGCCATGCCAGCGGCAAGCGCGCGAAGTGTCGTAAGAACCATTGCATGAGTTGAATTATCGCATATCCGGCCAGAAGTTAAGGGTTGCGGTAGTTTGCGTGGTGTTTTTTGGTTATCATCAAACGTTGAATCCGGATCATCCGCCAGGACGCGAGATGGATTATCCGGGTTGAACATAAAACAAGGAGTGGATCACATGGCAAGAATGGTTAAATGCATCAAGCTCGGTCGCGAAGCAGAAGGGCTGGATTTTCCACCTTACCCCGGCGAATTGGGCAAACGCCTGTACGAGAACGTTTCCAAGGAAGCCTGGGGCGCATGGGTCAAACAGCAAACCATGCTGGTAAACGAGAACCGCCTCAACCTGGCCGACCCCAAGGCCCGCAAATACCTGGCCGAGCAAACCGAGAAGCATTTCTTCGGCACCGGCGCCGACAGGGCCCAAGGTTACGTGCCGCCAAACCGCTAATTTCTCCGAAAACTCTCATCAGCGATCCATCATGACATCCAGGTTCGGCGCGCCGGAATATTTCATCAACCGCGAACTGTCCCAGCTCGCCTTCAACCGGCGCGTGCTGGAGCAGGCAGCGGACGATTCCAACCCGTTGCTGGAGCGGCTGAAGTTCCTGTGCATCGTCAGCAGCAACATGGACGAGTTCTTCGAGATCCGCGTTGCCGGGCTGAAGGAACAGATCAAGTTCAAGAGCATCGTCACCGGGCCGGAGAAAATGTCGCCGCGCCAGGTGTTCGACCAGGTGAGCCGCGAGGCGCACATCCTGGTCGAACAGCAATACAAGCTGCTCAACGAGGTGATCCTGCCCGCCATGGCGCGCCAGGACATTCGCTTCCTGCGCCGCACCCACTGGAACCCGGAACAGAGCGAATGGATCAAGGCGTACTTCTTCCGCGAAGTGATGCCGGTGCTGACGCCGATCGGCCTCGATCCGGCCCACCCCTTTCCGCGCGTGGTGAACAAGAGCCTCAATTTTGCCGTGGAGCTGGAAGGCAAGGACGCCTTTGGGCGCAGCTCCGATGCCGCCATCGTGCAGGCGCCGCGGGTTTTGCCGCGCGTCATCCAGTTGCCCAGGGAAATCGCCGGCCACGAGTATGGCTTTGTCTTCCTCACTTCGATCCTTCATGCCCATGTCGGCGAGCTTTTTTCCGGCATGCACGTCAAGGGCTGCTACCAGTTCCGCGTCACGCGCAACTCAGACCTGTTCGTCGATGAAGAGGAAATGACCAACCTGCGCCAAGCGCTGCAGGGCGAGCTTTCGCATCGCAATTACGGCAACGCGGTGCGGCTTGAAGTGGCGGACAACTGCTCCCCGGAAATGACCGAATTTCTCCTCAGGCAGTTCGACCTCGGGCCGGATGACCTCTACCAGGTCAACGGCCTGGTCAACCTGGTGCGCCTGTTCCAGATTCCGGACCGGGTGGACCGCCCCGACCTCAAATACCCGCCCTTTATCCCGGGCTTTCCCCAGGGCGTGGACGAAAAGCAGCCCGACATGTTTCAGGCCATCCGCAACGGCGACATCCTGCTTCATCAGCCGTTCCAGTCCTTCAACCCGGTGGTCGATTTCCTCCAGCAGGCGGCCGACGACCCCAACGTGCTCGCCATCAAGCAGACCGTGTACCGCACCGGATCGAAGTCGGTGCTGATGGATGCGCTGATCAATGCCGCGAAGAACGGCAAGGAAGTGACGGTCGTCGTGGAACTGCTGGCGCGCTTTGACGAGGAAGCCAACATCAACTGGGCGGCTCGCCTGGAAGATGCTGGCGCCCATGTGGTATATGGCGTGGTGGGCTACAAGACCCACGCCAAGATGCTGCTGGTGGTGCGGCGCGAGGAAGGCGGCTTGCGCCGCTACGCGCATCTCGGGACGGGCAACTACCATCCGAGCACCGCCAGGCTGTACACCGATTTCGGCCTGTTCACCTGCAACAGCGATATCTGCAGCGATGTTTCCGATGTCTTCGCCCAGCTCACCGGGCTGGGCAAGGCTGCCAACCATACCCGCCTGTGGCAATCGCCATTCACCATGCACGCCCAGATCCTCAGGGCGATCCGCCAGGAAAGCGCGCATGCCAAGGCCGGCCAAGAGGCGGCGATCATCGCCAAAATGAATTCCCTGCTCGAACCGGAAGTCATCCAGGCGCTCTACGAAGCCTCCTGCGCCGGCGTGAAGATCGACCTCATCGTGCGCGGCGTATGCGCGCTGCGGCCAAGGGTTCCCGGCGTATCCGAAAACATCCGCGTGCGCTCGGTGGTCGGGCGCTTCCTGGAACACAGCCGGATTTTCTATTTCCGCAACAACGGCGCCCACGACGTTTATCTCGCCAGCGCGGACTGGATGCACCGCAACCTGTTCCGGCGCATCGAGGTGGCCTTCCCGGTGCTCGATCCGCGCCTCAAGAAGCGCGTCATCAGGGAAGGGCTTGAAATCTACCTCAAGGATAATGTCCAGACCTGGGAAATGGATGCGGACGGCGTGTATCACCGCAAGCTAACGCGCCGCGCCAAGCCTGTCTCGGCGCAAGGCGAGCTGCTCGCCCTGATGGCCACCCGGCTGTCATGAGGTCCATCCTGGTCGCCAACCCCAAGGGCGGCAGCGGCAAAACCACGCTCGCCACGCAACTGGCCGGCTACCTCGCCAGCCTGGGCCGGCAAGTGGTGCTGGCCGACCTGGACCGGCAACAATCCGCCGCCAGTTGGCTCAAGCGCCGCCCGGCGCAGCTCCCCACCATCCACAGCCATGAAGCGCGCAAACAAACCATCAAGCCGGACTGGATGGTGATCGATTCCCCGGCCGGCCTGCATGGCGACAAACTGTCCGCCGCAGTCAAACTGGCGGAACGGGTGATCGTGCCGGTGCAGCCCTCTGCCTTCGACATGTTGGCCACCGGTGATTTCCTGCGCGTGCTGCGCGAGGAAAAGGCGGTGCGCAAGGAAAAGAGCCAGGTGGCAATGGTCGGCATGCGGGTGGACCCGCGCACCAAATCGGCGGCGGAACTGGCGGAATTCCTGCTGGCAGTGGAATTTCCGGTGCTGACCTTTTTGCGCGACACCCAGCTCTACGTGCAATGCGCCAATGAGGGCGTGAGCCTGTTCGACCTGCCGCCCTCCCGCGCCGCGCGCGACGTGGAGCAGTGGCAACCCTTGCTGGAATGGATCTCGGCCAACTGATCATGGCGACCGAAATCGAACTCAAACTGCTCATCGACCCGGCGGACATTGCCCGGCTGCGCCGTCACCCCCTGCTCAAGGCCCATGCTGCAGGCCGTGCAAACACCCGTCATCTGCTGAGCATTTACTACGACACGCCAGGACTCACCCTGCACCAGCGGCAAATCGCCCTGCGCGTCCGCCGCGTGGGCGCGCGCTGGGTGCAGACGGTGAAAGGGGGCGGCGCGGTGCGGGCAGGCTTGCACCAGCGCGGCGAATGGGAGGGCGACGTGGCGCACGAGCGCCCGGATCTCACCAAGATCGACTCGCCTTCCCTGCTCAAGCTGCTTTCTTCCGCCGCGGTACGGGATCGCCTGCAAGCCGTATTCACCACCGAATTCAAGCGCACCACCTGGCTGTTGCGCTGGGACGATGGCGACGAAGTGGAACTGGCGCTCGACCAGGGAGAAGTCAAGAGCGGCGACAAGTCCACGCCGCTTTGCGAAATCGAGCTCGAACTGAAGCACGGCAACCCGGCACGCCTGTTCCTGACGGCACTGGAATTGCAGCAGACCATCCCGCTGCGCCTGGAAAATATCAGCAAGGCCGAGCGCGGCTATCGCCTCAACCAGACGGCGCCATCCCTCGTGGTCAAGGCCGCGGCGCTCGACCTAGCCCCGGACATGAGCGTGGCCCAAGCCTTCCAGGCAATCGCCTGGAACTGCATCACACACTGGACGGCCAACCAGGAAGGCGCGCTGCTCAGCGACAACCCGGAAAACATCCACCAGATCCGCGTCGCGCTACGCCGCCTGCGCTCCGCCCTGCCGCTATTCAAGTCGGCCATTCCCAGGGAAAGCTACCGCGCCATCGGCGAGGAACTGAAATGGCTGGCCAATTCCCTTGGCCCGGCACGCAACTGGGACGTGTTCGTCACCCAGACACTGCCGCCGGTTCTTGCGCAATTTCCCGCCGACAAAGGCTTGCAGCAACTGCTTCAGGCTGCCCGACAAGCCCAGGCGACAGCCAGGAACGAGGCGCACATGGCGCTGCGCTCGCGCCGCTACGACCGCATGCTGCTCACGCTCGGCACCTGGCTGATGGCGGATGGCTGGCACGCCCAGACCAGCGCGCAACAGAAGCTGCGGCTTGAGGCGCCGGTCGTGGACCTGGCCAGGCGGGTGCTGAACGCTTGCCATAAAACGCTGCACCAGCACGGCCAGGCGCTGGCGACCATGCCAGCGGAAGAACGCCACGAGGTTCGCATTGCCGCAAAAAAACTCCGCTACGCTACCGAATTTTTTGCCTCACTGTTCCCGCGCAAGGCCGCGCTGCGTTATATCGAAGCGTTATCAGCATTGCAGGAAGAACTGGGCGTGCTGAACGATGCGGCAACGACCGAAATCCTGCTGCAACAGCTCAGGCTACAGGACAACACGGCCGTCGGTACGGTTTCAGGCTGGTGCGCGCACGACGTGACAGTGCACCTGACAGGCATGGATGCGGCATGGAAAAAATATTACCACTGCCGGCCTTTCTGGAAGTAAAGGCGTAATGAGCAATGGGTGATGAGTGATGGTTGGAGATTTTCATCACCCATCACCCATCACCCATTCCTCATCACCCATTACCCATTACCCATTACCCATCACCATAAAAGGACAAAACAATGGATGAAAGCCCCTTCAAGGGAAAAACCGGCCTGCGTCGCGTGTGGAACGCCATGCACTATTCCTTTGCCGGGCTGAAGGCCGCCTACCGCCATGAAGACGCTTTCCGCCAGGAAGTGCTGCTGTCCCTGCTGCTGATCCCTCTCGCCCTGTTCCTCCCCGCTGCCGGGACGGGCAAGGCATTGATGGTGGCGAGCGTATTGCTGGTGCTTATCGTCGAACTGGTGAACTCCGCCATCGAAGCCACGGTGGACCGCATCTCGCTGGAAAACCACAACCTCGCCAAGCGCGCCAAGGATATCGGCAGCGCGGCAGTGCTGCTGGGTCTGGTCAACGTCGTGATCGTCTGGAGCCTGGTGCTGCTGGGCTGATTCCGCACATAGCGCAACTGGCGCGGCGCTGTCACCGAAGCATCACTTTCCGGTCATCAAACTTTCTTCTTGCTGGAGCACAGTGTCGCATACAAGGCACGAGGCTCCGGCATGAAAGACATCCCGCACTTGCTGTTCAACCCACCCAAGCCATACCGTCCGTTGCGCGTTGCGATGGTCAGCGAAACCTATCCTCCCGAGATTAACGGGGTGGCGCATACGGCCCAGTGCATGGCGCAAGGACTGGTCAGCCGCTATCATCAGGTGCAGTTGATCCGGCCGCGCCAGCATGCCCAGGACCAGGGCGAGCATTCGGCGGCGTTCGAGGAGATCCTGGTGCGCGGCATGTCGATGCCGCGTTATGCGGGCCTCAGGATCGGTCTGCCGGCCACTGCCGAACTGATGCGCCTGTGGCGGGCGAGGCGCCCGCACGTGGTGCAGATCGTGACCGAAGGGCCGCTTGGCTGGTCGGCGATGGTGGCCGCGAGAAAACTGCGCCTGCCGGCCATCTCCGAATTCCACACCAATTTTCACGCCTACAGCCGGCATTACGGCATGGCGATGCTCGGCGGGCCGATCCGCGCCTACCTGCGCTGGTTTCATAACCAGACCGCGACCACGCTGGTGCCGACCGAGGCGCTGCGCCACGAGCTGGCCAGCATGGGGTTTCGCCGCCTGCAGGTGTTGGCGCGCGGGGTGGATACGAAACGCTTCAACCCGGCGCGCTGGAACAAATTGCTGCGACTCTCCTGGGGGTGCGGCGACCATACCCTGGTGGCGCTGCATGTCGGACGGCTCGCGGCGGAGAAAAACCTGCCCCTGGTGATCGAAACCTTTCGTCATTTGCAGGCCGAACGGCCCGACATGAAACTGGTGATGGTGGGCGATGGCCCGGAACGGGCGGCATTGCAGGCGAGGAACCCGGACGTGGTGTTTTCCGGGATGCGCCAGGGCGAGGATCTGGCGGAACATTATGCTTCCGCCGACCTGCTCCTTTTCCCCAGCACCACGGAGACTTTCGGCAACGTGGTGCTGGAAGCCATGGCCAGCGGCTTGCCGGTGGTGGCTTATGACTATGCGGCGGCGCGCGAGTATATCCGCCACGGCGAAAATGGCCTGCGCGCGGCCTTTTCAGACCCGCTGGCCTTCATAAACCAGGCCCGGAATCTGGTTTCGGACCTCGAAAATGCGCGCCGCCTCGGGCGCAACGCCAGGGTGAGCGCGGAAGGCATGGCCTGGGATCACATCCATGACCGTTTCGAACGGCTCATCGCGGCCACCGTGAAGCAATGGGAGCGCAATCATGATGGAAAAGCTCAGATGTCGTTTGCCCCGGACCTGTAAGAGCGGGTTAACTGTTCGTTTTTCCGGAATCAATCATCTCCTGCGTTCAGGCAAGTAGTCGGCAGGCAGGCTTGCGCGCGGGTCGGGACTTCGAGGTGGCGCTCGATGGTGCGCTGGTAGAAATCCAGCATCTTCTCCGCGAGGGCGCCGGCCGACCACTCCCCGGCATATTTTTTGCCCAGTTTGCCCAGGTGCATGGCTTCCTCGGGCTGCCGCAGCAGCCAGCGCGCCTTGGCGGCGAAGTCGTCCACCTCGTGCGCGGCGATCATGGCGCCGCGTCCTTCGCACAGCACATCGCGCGTGCCCATTTCCGCCAGCGCCAGCACCGGCACGCTTTGCGCCATGGCTTCGAGCAACACCAGCCCTTGCGTTTCGGTGCGGGAAGAGAACACGAACAGGTTGGCGGCGCGGTAGCAGTCGGGCAGCTCCCGTTTGCGGTCCAGATATCCGAGGAACAGCACGTTGCCGGACAAGCCGAGCTGCTCCGCCTCGCGCTTGAGCGCATTGAGCGCCGGCCCCTCGCCCGCCACCAGCAGCAGCACTTCCGGAATTTCAAGCTTGAGGCGCGCGGTCATTTTGAGCAGGAAACCGATGTTTTTTTCGAATGCCACGCGGCCCACGTAAAGCATTACCGGCCTCTGCGGCGCAATGCCATATCTGGCGCGAAACGCCGCGCCGTCGCCGTGGATGAAATTTTCTTCCGGCAGGCCGGTGGGTATGATTTCCGCGTGCGTCCGGATGCCATAAGCGCGCAGCACCTCCAGCATCCCACTGGACGGCACGGCCAGCGCATGGAGGTCATTGCACTGGCGGCGCGCCAGAGCGCGCGCCAGGTAGCGCATGCTTGCCTTGGGCAGAAAGGGCAGGTAATGGTAAAGATATTCCTCGAAATAGGTGTGATAGGTTTCCACGCGCGGGATGCCCAGTTCCCTGGCCAGCCTCACCCCCAGATAATGAGCCGCGAACGGCGTCTGGATGTGCAGCAGGTCGAAATCCGCCTCTTTCACGGCATCGCGCTGCGCCAGCACACATGCCCCCTTGAGGAGGCGGTCCTCGGGGTCGAATGGCAGGTGCCGGGCGGGTATGCGCCGAATGCGCGTCTCGTCGTCGGTTACAAGGCCATCGTAATCCGGCACGATCAGGTGCACTTCATGACCGCGCGCTTCGAGCTCGCCGCGATAAGTGGAGATGGAAGTGGACACGCCATTGACACGCGGGAAATAGACATCGGAAACCATCAGGATTTTCATGGTGAATTCTGGCCGGACGCAAGGATTTCACCATGTTAAGCAGTCAAGATGACAAAGGCGTGAAGCTTTCGGTGCCGGAACTATTGATCTTTGCCCCAAAGGAGTATGAGATAGCGTTTTTGCGGGAGCGCAGGCATGTTCGAATCGGCGGAACTGGGTCACAAGATAGACAAGGCGACTTACGACAGGGAAGTGCCCCTGCTGCGCGAAGCGCTGCTGGATGCCCAGCTCGACCTGGCCCTGAGCAACAAATTCCCGGTCATCATCCTGCTCGGCGGGCTGGATGGCGCGGGACGCGGGGAAACACTCAACCTGCTCAACGAGTGGATGGACCCGCGTCATATACAGTCTCATGGCATGGGCGAACCGTCCGACGAAGAACTCGACCGCCCGATGATGTGGCGTTTCTGGCGCGCGCTGCCGCCCAAGGGAAAAATTGGCGTGTTTCTCGGCTCCTGGTACACCTGGCCGATTATCAACCGCGTCAACGGCGTCACCAAGGCCGCCGACCTCGACCAGAGCATGGAACGCGCCCGACGGCTGGAGAAAATGCTCACCGACGAAGGCACCTTGATCCTCAAGTTCTGGCTGCATTTATCCAGGGAAAAACAGGAAAAACGGCTCAAGGCGCTGGAGAAGGATCCCAAGACGCGCTGGCGCGTGACGGATCGCGACTGGGAGCATTTCAAGCTCTATGACAGGTTTCGCACAGTAAACGAGAGCGTCATCCGCCATACCAGCACCGCCGAGGCGCCATGGTTCATCGTCGAAGGCGAAGACCCGCGCTACCGCAGCCTGACCATCGGCAAAATGATCCAGGAAGCGATCCGCAGGCGTCTCGACGCGGACAAAACACCGCCTGCCAGCATCAATGCGCCACCCCTGCTGCCGTCGATCGACCAGTTGCAAATCCTCAAGACACTGGATCTCACGCAGAAACTCGAAAAAGCAAAATACGAGGAGGAACTGGAAAAATACCAGGGCAAACTCGCCCTGCTGACGCGCCACCCCCGTTTCAGGGAAATAACCGTCATCGCGGTATTCGAGGGCAATGACGCGGCCGGCAAGGGCGGGAGCATCCGTCGTATCACCGGCGCGCTGGATGCGCGGATTTATCAGGTGGTGCCGATTGCCGCCCCGACCGAGGAAGAACGCGCCCAGCCTTACCAGTGGCGCTTCTGGCGCCATGTGCCGCGACGCGGAAGATTCACGATTTTCGACCGCTCCTGGTATGGCCGGGTGTTGGTGGAACGGGTCGAGGGCTTTTGCTCGGAAGCCGACTGGATGCGCGCCTACAGTGAAATCAACGATTTCGAGGCCCAACTGACGCGCCACAACATCGTGGTGAGCAAGTTCTGGCTGGCCATCAGCAAGGACGAGCAGCTCAGGCGCTTCGAGGAACGCGAAAAAACCGGCTTCAAACGCTACAAGATCACCGATGAGGACTGGCGCAACCGCGAAAAATGGGACGCCTACGAGCAGGCAATCTGCGACATGGTGGACCGCACCAGCACCGAAAACGCGCCGTGGACGCTGGTGGAGGCCAACGACAAGAATTTTGCGCGCATCAAGATACTTAAAACCTTGTGCAACCAGATCGAATCCAGGCTGAGAAGCCTGCCGAAAAACAAAACATTCTGAATATGCCAGTCAAGAACATTTTTTATGACCCGGGTTCGCAGCTGGTGGGCGAACATTTTGCCCTGATCTATGCCCCGCAGCGCAAGCGCAAGCGTTTTCCGGAAAACTGCGTGCAGATCATGGCCAGCAAGGAGGCGGCATGTAGCGGCGCGGATGCGGCCAGGAACCTGTACCCCTGCCGCGTGCTCGGCCCTTCGCGCTCGTCGGAAGGCTTCAGGCTTTATTACCTGCTGGACTGGCTGGAATGTCCGGCATGACATGAAAATCAAGGAGTTGTCATGAGATTGATATTATTTTTGTGTTGCTGCATCGCGGCCAGCCTGGCTCAGGCGGCGGAGCTGTATCGCTGGGTCGATGCCGAGGGCAAGGTCCACTATACCGATCAGCCGCCACCGCCAAGCGCCCAAAAGGTCGAAGAAAAAAATCTTGGCAACAATTCGATCGACACCTCGGAGCTGCCCTATGCAACCCGCCAGGCCATCAAGAAATCGCCTGTCACGCTTTACGCCAACGATTGCGGCGAACCCTGCGATCAGGCGCGCGATCACCTCGTTCGACGCGGCATTCCATTTACCGGCAAGAATCCGCAAACCTCGCCTGCCGACGCAGAAGCCCTCAAGAAACTGGTAGGCGCGGCGTATGTCCCGGTGCTGGTGGTGGGCAGCGCGGTGAGCAAGGGCTATGAAAAAGGCGCCTGGGATGCGGCACTGGATGCGGCGGGTTACCCCAGGAGCGCGCTGGTGAAGAAGGCCGGGCCGGTACCCGACGCCAAGGAGCAGCCTGCAACCGCGCAAAAACCCGTGCCTGTCCACCCCTGGAGCCAGAGGTAGGATGAAGATCGCCACCTGGAACGTCAACTCTCTCAAGGTGCGCCTGCCCCAGGTGCTGGACTGGCTCAACCTGCACCAGCCGGATGCCCTGTGCCTGCAGGAATTGAAGCTGGAGGACAAGGATTTCCCGCGGGCTGAAATCGAGGCGGCGGGCTACCAGGCGGTTTTTGCCGGCCAGAAAACCTATAACGGCGTGGCCATTCTGAGCCGTGAGGCCGCGCAGGATGCGAGCGTGGGCATCCCGGGCTATATAGACGAACAGAAGCGGGTACTGGCGGCAACGCTCAACGGCATGCGCCTGGTGTGTGTTTACGTGCCCAATGGACAAAGCGTGGATTCGGATAAATACCAGTACAAGCTGCAATGGCTGGCGGCGCTTGCCGCCTGGCTCAAGGACGAATTGACGCGCTACCCCAGGCTGGTCGTGCTGGGGGATTACAACATCGCGCCGGAAGACCGCGACGTGCACGACCCCAAGGCATGGGAAGGCCAGGTGCTATGCAGCGAGCCGGAGCGCGAAGCTTTTCGCAAATTGTTGCAAATCGGTTTGCACGACAGCTTTCGCCTGTTCCCGCAGACCGAAGGCGCGTTTACGTGGTGGGATTACCGCATGAATGCCTTCCGGCGCAAGCGGGGCCTGCGCATCGACCACATCCTGTTGAGCGATGCGCTCGCGCCGGCGTGCACTTCCTGTGTCGTCGATATCGCGCCGCGCAAGCTGGAGCGCCCTTCCGACCATGCGCCGGTGATCGCCGAACTCGCGCCATAAGCCTGACAGGCTCCTAGCAGCTTTCTCCGTGCAGGGCGCACAAGAAGCGTTTGACGAACGCCAGCGCAAGCCACAGCCAGAGCAGCAGGAAAAAGCTCACCAACGGCAGGTGACGGTCGAGAACGAAACGGGGCGTGATGAAACGCACCGCCCTGACGACCGGGCGCGTCACCACCTGAAATAGCTGGTAAACGAAATTCTGCTGGCGCGCCTTGCCGGCCAGCACGGCCAGCAGGCCCTGGCCCAGCAAGGCTAAAACGGCGACTTCGACAACTGCCCGCAGCGCTCGCACCAAAAACACATCGAATTGAATCACGTCTTCTTTCCCTTCCCGGAGTGTTGTCCTTACGTTGCCCTGGCCGGACGCCCCTCCAGGTTGGGATAACGCACGTGATCCACCAGTTCCTGTATTTCCTTGCTTGGTGCCGGACTGATGAGGCTGCCCACGATGACGCCGAGGATGCCGACCGGGATGCCGAAGATGCCGGCGGCGATCGGTTCGATGTCCCACCATTTGGGTGCATTCACGCCGAAGAAGGGGTAAGTCGTGAACATGTAGTACATGCACACGCCGAGCCCTCCCAGCATGCCGACGATTGCTCCCAGCCTGTTGGCGCGCCGCCAGAACACGCCCAGCACCAGGGCCGGGAAGAAGCCGGACGCAGCGAGGGAAAAAGCCGAACCCACCAGGAACAGGATATCGCCCGGCTTGTGCGAGGTCACCCAGGCCGCCGCGATCGCCACCACCAGCAGCAGGCCCTTGGATGCGGCCAGACGGCGGGTGCTCGACGCATGGGGATCGACCATTTTGTAATACACGTCATGCGACAAGGCGTTGGCGATGGTCAGCAGCAGGCCATCCGCGGTGGAAAGCGCGGAAGCCAGGCCGCCCGCCGCCACCAGGCCGGAGACCACGTAAGGCAGGCCGGCGATTTCCGGGGTGGCCAGCACGATCAGGTCGGGTCCGATGGTGACCTCCGCCAATTGTACGATGCCGTCCCTGTTGAGATCGGACACGCTCATCAGGGTCTTGTCCACCGCCGCCCAGGCATTCACCCAGCTTGGCAGCTCGGAGAATTTTGAGCCCACCAGGATGGTGTAAATATCGAATTTCGCCAGCACCGCCAGCGCCGGCGCCGTGAAATAGAGCAGGACGATGAAGAACAGGGACCAGAATACCGACTGGCGCGCTTCCTTTACGCTGGGCGTGGTGTAGTAGCGGATCAGGATATGCGGCAGCGCGGCGGTACCCACCATCAGGCACAGCACCAGGGCGAGGAAGTTCTTGCGCTTCTTGCCGGACTCCCTGTCGTCTTCCGCCCGGGCACGCGCAATTTCATCCGGCGATGCGCCGGGATGGGATTGCAGCAGCCGTTTTTCCGCCCCCAGGCCGGGAAACGGCTCGGCATGCGCCTTGATCGGCGCCGCCTTGGCCCTGGCGATATCCGCTGCTTTCTGCCATGTCTCCCTGGCTTGCGCCGGGTCGGACGGGAAATCCCTGAGCGCAGTCTCCAGGCGTTCGATTTCATTGCCATCGGAAACCGGGGCGGCCTTGAGCCGAGCCAGTTTCGCCTTCATCTCCGCCGCTTCCCGTGCCAGATAGGTCGGGCCGCCAGCTTCGAGCGCTTTCAGCCGGGCCTCCATGTCTGCCTGCCGATTCCTGTAGATGGCGCGAACTTCGGCCTCCCTGGCACCATCCGGGGTGCTCGCGTCATTCAGCACGTTTTCGCGCGCGGTCACTTTTTGCAGCACCTGGCCATAGGCGAGCTGCGGAATCGGGCTACCAGTATCCTGCACCGACAACCACACCACCGGGATCATGTAGGCGACGATCAGGATGATGTACTGCGCCACCTGGGTCCAGGTCACCGCGCGCATGCCGCCGAGGAAGGAACACACCAGTATGCCGGCCAGGCCGACGAACACCCCGACCTGGAATTCGAGGCCGGTGAAACGGCTGGTGATTAGCCCTACGCCGTAAATCTGCGCGATCACGTAGGTGAAGGAGCAGATGATGGCCGCAAACACGCCAATGGTGCGGGGAATGTTGCCGCCGTAGCGCGCACCGAGAAAGTCCGGAATCGTGAACTGGCCGAATTTCCTCAGGTAAGGCGCCAGGAACAGCGCTACCAGGCAATAGCCGCCAGTCCAGCCCATGACGTAGGCGAGGCCATCGTAGCCTTCGCTGTACAGGGTTCCGGCCATGCCGATGAAGGAGGCGGCGGACATCCAGTCGGCGCCGGTGGCCATGCCGTTGAAGAAGGCCGGCACGCGACGCCCCACGACGTAATACTCGTTCACGTCCATGGTCCGGGAACGGATGCCGATGACGGCATACAGCGCAATGGTCGAAAGCAGGAACACATAGCCGATGATCCGGTTGGGCATGCCCATCTGCTCCAGGATCGCGAGAATGAAAAGAAAACCGATAAATCCGCCGGTATAGAAACCGTAGAATCTTTTCAGCCGGGACCTGAACACTGCCTGGTTTTGCCACGCCATGCTCAGTCGCCCTTCTCGTGGACATCATATTCGACGTCCAGCTTGTTCATGCAATGGGCGTAGAACCAGATGATCAGGACATACACGATGAGCGCCCCCTGGGCCCCGAAATAGAACCCCAGCGGAAAACCAAGAAAGCTGAAGGCGTTCAGCTCGCGGGCATAGTAGCTGAAGACAAAAGTCACGATGAACCAGATCGCCAGCAGCACGCCGGTCAAGCGGAGATTTCTTTTCCAGTACTGCTTTTGCTTTTCAGTCAATCGCATTTGGGGTTTGCTGGATATTGATAATTGTCTGACATTGGCGCGTTGATGCCCCTTCCGGCTTGTTTCGGGCGGTGCCGGTTCGAGTATAGAACCTGGCGCTGGAGGGGTAAAGCGCTCAGCCTTCCCAGTTTACCCAGCGCTGGGCTTTTTCCAGCTCCATCAGCCCCTTGTAGCGGGTAATGCGCTGCTGCCTTGCCTGCCGCAGGGCGACCAGGAACAGTTGGGCCGTGCTGTGGGCGTCCGCCAGCGCATTGTGGCGAGCATAATTTTGAATGCGAAAATGATTTTGCCAATCGTCGAGGGCACGCCGTTTCCTTGACTGCTCCGGGTTAAGTGCGGGCACGGCGTAGGCCAGATCCAGCCACGGATGCCTGAAATCGAATCCGAGGAATTGTCTCATGGCGCGGCGGATCATGGTTTCATCGAACATGACGTGAAAGGCGACCAAGGGATCCTTGCCGAGATACGACAGGAAGGCCAGCAGCGCTTCCTGGGGAGGCATGCCCCCGGTCTGGGCGCTGCCGCCAATGCCATGTATCAGGATGTTTTCCTTGCCGCTGGCGGTTTGCTGTTGCAGCACCACTTCAAAGCTGTCCCCGACCACTATCCTGCCGTCCTTGACCGCCACGGCACCGATGGCGATCAGGTGGTCCCTGGCCAGGATGAGGCCGCTGGTTTCCACGTCCACCACGACAAAGCGTGCGGATTCCAGCTCCGCGCCCGGCCCAATGGCGGGCAACGCCTGCCATGCCGCCAGGCGGGATTCCTGTTCCGGGCTCAATTCCGGCTTACGGCCAAATAAATTCGTGAACCACTTCATGGCAAAAGTCCGGACATGAATTTTCTAGGA
>JAQTLK010000055.1 GCA_028714955.1 Sulfuricella sp. | reverse complement strand
CGCAAGGCTATGGTGAAGGCGTGCTCCAGACCACGAACAGCGTTTGTGCTGGCGGCGAAAGTCGAAGTGGTAAGAAAATCCCTCGACCTCACGGTCGTGCCGGTTCGATTCCGGCCTCGGGCACCAAGAACATTAAACGAAATTTAACTTAGCGTTAAATTTGATTAAATATTAAGGCGTTACGCCAAATCAACGAAACGCGCTTGACCGTCAAATTTAAAATAGTTTAACCCGTGCTTATCCGGTTAACGCACATACCATACGACATATTGTGTTTATGACCTGCTAAAATTACTACCCGTTGTGGGTTGGGTGTGACAACCGGATAAGCACGGTTTAACCTTCGTTCCCCATTTATTCCCCACGGAATTACGCATTTCATGGCGTCGATTGGAAAAACGGGATTCCGGATTTTACTGTGGGTGAATAGCGTTTTGAGCCACCGTCCGACATTTTCTTCTCCGGATTTTACTGTGGGTGGTCGCTTTTGAGTGGCAGATGTACACTGCAAAGCTGCCGTATCATCCAACGATGAGCGTCAGGCGGTTCCCGACCCAAAAGCGACTGATGGCATTGGCAAGTGCTATGTCAGCTTTATGATCCCTAAGCTGCCCGACGGAAATTTTGGCTGACGGTCTCCGACTCGGCCATTCCGGCCTTTCAGGGTTTTGATCGTATCGGTCAGCAATGTCTTGCATAGCAGACCCTTGATCCGATGATCATGCTGAATAAAAATCAGAGATGGTGTGACATGATCGCCAACACGCAGGGGTGTGTTATCCGTCGTTGAACCGATAGTGCGAAATACTCAATCCGAGCTTTCTCGGCTTGGCCGAGTATGACGAAATCGCTCGCGGCTGCGTATTCTTCCGCGAGCACGCTCGGAATCGGGAAGGCCCCGACCATTTCCCGGCCAAACGCGGCCATGAGCGCAGCATCGTCGAATTCGCCGGCTACGGTAATGCGCAGCTTGTGTTTGCCGAGCCACTCTGTGACCACGCGACACAATGACGCGTCTTCACCTGGCATCAATACCGGCAATTGTTCTAGGCACGCCGGGAATGGAGCGGTGGCTTTCTCGACCAGTTTCGGATGCGCAAGAAAGGAAACCCCTGATTCTCCGAGCTTGTGACTGTAAGCGCGAACGTCGACATTGGCGGGTATTGGCGCATCCGAAATCACCAAGTCCAGTCGGTGCAAGGCGAGTTCAGATAGCAAACGATCTAGTCGCCACTCGCGGCAGATGATACGCACGGGATTGGAAAGTCCGATGGCAGGGCGGAGGATTTGATAGGCCAGCGACTTTGACAGTGCATCGGATACGCCCACACGAAATTCGGTGGGGCGCCCCTTGGGGAAGTTTTTCAAGACTTGATCGAGTTCCGCGCTGAGCGCGAACATATCATCGGCGTATTCCAGGGCGACCTTGCCGGCCTCGGTCAGTTCCAGGCGGCGGCCATGCCGCTGAAAAAGCGCTGTTCCTAAGCACTCCTCCAGCACCTTGATCTGGCCGCTCAGGGTCTGCGGCGAGATGTGGATCGCCTCGCCGGCGCGCATCACGCCGCCATGTTTGGCAACTTTCCAGAAGTAATACAAATGCTTGAGATTCATGCGCTCATATCATTCGTGTTTATCGTAGTGTTTATGCAGATAATACGAATATACCGCATTATGTGGCCGAGATACATTGTCATCTCCGCAGCACATGCTGCGATTTTCGAGGAGAAGCATCATGCACGTACAGATTCAGGTGAAGGGTTTGACCAAAGCCACGCAATTGCGCCGGTTTGCCGCCCGCAAACTCGAAGTGGCGCTTGCCCAGTTCTCTCATTCGATTCAGGAGGCCCACGTTCGCCTGAACGACATCAACGGCCCTGATCGCGGCGGCGTCGATAAGCTCTGCCGGGTTGTCCTGCGTTTCAAGGATAATTCGATCATGGTGATCGAAGAACTAGGCTCTGAAGTTTACCAGGTCATCGATCGGGTGGTCGATCGTCTGCACCAGAGTGTTTCCCGTCAGATGTCCCGTGTGGCCAGAATCGACCGCCAGGGCATACGTCAAAGCAACCTGCTCGCTTCGAGTATCTGAATAGCGTGAGCCACACTTGAAGGAGACTGTCATGAGCACACTGCCATCTGTTTCGATCAAGACCATCGTTGTCGCCATCGAGCAGGTGGCTGCTCTCGCCAGGGCGTTGCGGTGCAAGCCTGTGGATGCTGCATGTATTCAACGACGGTCTTTGGGCCTCCATCAAGGGTCTCTACGATTTCGAGCGCTGGTCGGACAACGAACTGGTGCTATCGGCGCACCCTCCCGCCAGCGCCGACTTTTCGACAGTGATCGTGGTAACGGACTTCTCCGACAATGCCAAGCGAGTGGTACAGTTGTCGTTTAACTGGTTTCCCTCGTATTCACATTACGTGGCCCATGCCTATTTCGCTCCGTTCGAGGGGCGCATGCGCATGGCTGTATGGTAATCGAGGAGCGTCTGCTCGGT
Source organism: Sulfuricella sp. (assembly GCA_028714955.1). Lineage (GTDB taxonomy): Bacteria > Pseudomonadota > Gammaproteobacteria > Burkholderiales > Sulfuricellaceae > Sulfurimicrobium. The sequence continues at coordinate 14,148 of JAQTLK010000055.1, read as the reverse complement.
AGCGTCACCCAGAATGTGCTCTATCACGCCAGCAGTGACGTGTCGCTGGTACCATAATCGATATTGAGGGGGAGATCATCATGTTGAACCCGATCTGGCATGCAGCAGAGCCGGAACAAGCGCTAACGGCGCAGCAGGTCACGACTGCCGGTCTGTCTGGAGATGAGGCAAGCCTCCGACTAGCCGAGCATGGTCCCAACCGTCTGACGCCACCGAAAAAGAGTGGGCCGCTGACCCGTTTTCTGCTCCAGTTCCATAACGTCCTGATCTATGTGCTGCTAGGTGCGGCTGGTGTCACCGCCGCACTGGGGCATGGGGTCGACACGGCGGTCATTCTTGGCGTCGTGTTCATCAACGCCCTGATCGGCTTTCTTCAGGAGGGCAAGGCCGAAAAATCGCTTGATGCGATCCGCAACATGCTGTCTCTGCATGCCATGGTGATTCGCGGCGGACGACGCATCGAAATTGCCGCGGAAGAACTCGTGCTCGGCGATATCGTCTTGCTTGCTTCGGGCGACAAGGTACCCGCCGACCTGCGTCTCATCGAGATGCGCAGTCTGCGCATCGAGGAAGCGGCGTTGACCGGAGAATCGGAGCCGGTCGAAAAGTTACCGAACGCCGTTGCCGAAGATGCGCCCATCGGCGACCGAGCCTGCATGGCGTACTCCAGCACGCTGGTCGTATTCGGCCAGGGCAAGGGCGTCGTCGTCGCCACCGGAGACGCCACCGAGATCGGTCGCATCGGGCGCATGCTGGCCGAGGTCGAGTCGGTCGAGACGCCGCTCTTGAAGCAGATGGCCGTCTTCGGTCGCTGGCTGACGGCGGGCGTTCTCGTCCTGGCCGTGCTTACGATCGCCTTCGGCATGCTGGTGCATGGTCAGTCGGCGGGCGATATGTTCCTTGCCGCCGTCGGGCTGGCGGTCGCTGCGATTCCCGAGGGCCTGCCGGCGATCATGACTATCACGCTGGCGATCGGGGTGCAGCGCATGGCTGGACGCAACGCAATCATCCGCCGCATGCCGGCGGTGGAAACGCTCGGCGCCGTCACCACCATCTGTTCGGACAAGACCGGCACGCTGACGAAGAACGAAATGACCGTGCAGCGGCTGGCGACGGCAAACAGCCTGATCGAGGTCGCCGGCGTTGGCTACGCGCCGCACGGCGGTTTTTCCACCGATGGCCGCGACGTGGAACCCGACACGCTGGCCGATATCGCGCGCGTCGCCCTACTGTGCAACGATGCGACCTTGCGCGAGAGCAGCGAACAAAAGGGTGAATGGAAGCTCGAGGGTGATCCGACCGAGGGGGCCTTGCTGACGCTGGCGTTCAAGGCAGGCCTCGATTCGCGTTTCGAGGCCGAGGCGCTGCCGCGCATCGACGTCATCCCCTTCGAATCCGAGCACCGCTTCATGGCGACCTTGCACCATGACCATGCCGGCCATGCGTTGGTCTTCGTCAAGGGCGCGCCCGAGCGAATCATCGGCATGTGTTCCTCGCAAAGAGAGGACGGACAGGACAAGCCCATCGATACATCGCTATGGCATGCCCGCATCGAAGCCCTGGCCGCCGAAGGCTTCCGCGTGCTGGCCTTGGCGGCCAAGCCGATGGAAACCGGCAAGCGAGAGCTCACATTCAACGATGTCGAGGATGGTCTGACGCTACTGGCCTTGGCCGGCATCATGGACCCGCCGCGAGAGGAGGCGATTCGCGCGGTGGCCGCCTGTCACGCGGCTGGCATCCGCGTCAAGATGATCACCGGCGACCATGCCGTCACCGCGGCTGCCATCGCTCGTTCGATGGGATTGGTAAGCGGTAACCACAAAGCGCTGACCGGCGCCGAAATCGAAGCGATGGATGACTCGACTCTGCGCCAGACGGTGCAAGACACCGATGTTTTTGCCCGCGCCAGCCCCGAGCACAAGCTGCGGCTGGTCGAGGCCATGCAGGCCAACGGCGAGGTGGTGGCGATGACCGGCGACGGCGTCAACGACGCGCCGGCACTGAAGCGCGCCGACGTCGGCGTGGCGATGGGCCACAAGGGCACCGAGGTGGCCAAGGAAGCTGCCGAGATGGTGCTGGCCGACGACAATTTTGCCTCCATCGCCGCCGCCGTCGAGGAGGGGCGCACGGTCTACGACAACCTGCGCAAGGCCGTCGTCTATGTGCTGCCGACCAGCGTCGGCCAGGCATCCATGATGCTGATCGCCGTGCTGCTCGGCATGACGCTGCCGATCACCCCGGTGCAGATCCTCTGGGTCAACATGGTGACCGCCGTGACCTTGTCTTTGGCGATCGCCTTCGAGCGTCCCGAGCCGGGCCTGATGGCGCGGCCGCCCCGCGATCCGAAAGAGCCGCTGGTCAACGGATTCATGCTCTGGCGCATTGGTTTCGTCACTGTGCTGCTGGTTGCCACCTCGTTCGGCATGTTCCTGTGGGAGACCGGGCGCGGCATGGAACTGGAGTTCGCCCGCACCGCCGCCGTGAATACGCTGGTCATGGGGCAGATCGTCTACCTCTTCAATTGCCGCCGATTGACCGGCTCGGTGCTTTCGAAGGAGGGATTGTTCGGCAATACCATTGCGCTGAAGGCGGTCGCGGTGCTGGTGCTGCTGCAACTGGCGATGACCCATCTGCCGTTCAAGCAGGCGCTGTTCGGCACTGATCACCTCGATGCAGCGACCTGGCTGCGTGTCGTGGCGGCGGGGGTGCTGGTGTTTGCCGCCATCGAAGTCGAGAAGCTGTTCTGGCGCCGTCGTCCGGCGCCATAGAGAGTCGGCGCTGTCGGGACGGCGACAGCTAAGGAACCACTGATTTAATCTATCGCCAACGCCCTCCCCATCATGTAAATCTGAGAAAATTGCTGCAACAGGTAATTGACGAAAGCGGACCATGCAAACGAGTTTTTCCGAATTGGAATATGCGGCGAAGAAGAAGCAAACCAGACGAGACCGTTTTTTGGCTGAGATTGAACTCGTCACACCTTGGGCCAAACTGATACCCACGCCTATCCAGAGGCGATTGAAGCCAGCTTGCGCCTTGGTGCGACGGCGCTGCGGATGCTGTCTATTCCGACCGACGATATCGACATGATGCTCCAGGACGTGCGGGAATTGGACTACAAACCCGTACTCGAAGAGAAACCAGCCGAGGAGAAAAATCCATGAAACCGATCACCCGCATTCTTGCCGCCACGGATCTTTCCGCGCCCGCACGCCATGCCGTCGAGCGCGGCTTTCATATCGCCATTGCAACGGGCGCGCGCTATGGCGTACTCCACGCGCTCGAACTGGATACGATGGACTCCATGCGCGAATGGCTCGGGGAAAATCTCGATAGCGTCAAGCGCAAGCTCGAAGATCAGGCGCGGGAAACGCTCTCTCAACAATTGCATGCAACCTCTCGCAGCGAGGCTGCGGAAGCGATGATCGTATCCGGCGCGCCGCTGGCCACGATCATCGAGCGCGCTGATGCCCTCGATGCCGACTTGCTGGTGCTGGGCGCGCATGGTGGCGACTTCCTGCGCCATCTGGCGCTGGGTTCCATGGCGTCGCGCCTGTTGCGCAAGACGACGCGCCATCCGGTGCTGGTGGTCAAGCAGGCGCCACACGAAGACTATCGCCGCCTGCTGATTCCGGTCGATTTCTCGCCCGTCTCGGCACAGGCGATTCGTTTCGCCCGCCAACTCGCCCCTGCTGCCGACATCGTCCTATTGAACGCCTTCGAGGCTCCCTTTGAAAGCAAGCTGGCATTTGCCGGCGTCGAGGACAACGTGATGCAGCGCTATCGGACAGCGGCTCGCGAAGACGCCCTGCGCCGCATGCGTTACCTTGCTGAACAGGCTGGACTCGACATCGGCGACTACACGCCGCTCGTTGTGCATGGCGATCCCTCGCAACAGATCATCGAACAGGAGCAGGAGCGCGACTGTGACCTCATCGTGATGGGTAAGCAAGGTCAGCATGTGATGGAGGAACTGCTGCTTGGCAGCGTGACCAAGCACGTTCTGGCCGAGTCGCAGGGTGATGTGCTGGTGATCTGCGGGTGGCGCGAGTCATGAGTCTAATCCGCATCCTTTGGTTGCGTGTTCTCTTGTTTGCCTGCCTGTGGTGGATATTGGCCGAAGGTCGCCTCGACGGCTGGCTGCTCGGCGGCGTCGCCGTCATTGCCGCGACGTGGACGAGCGTGGCACTATGGCCGCCGCCAGCGCATGGAGTGCGCCTCACCGCACTGCCGGGCTTCCTGGCCTTTTTTTTCGCTAACTCCGTGCGCGGCGGCTGGCAAGTTGCACTTATGGCCCTGCGCGGGCGCAGGGCGTTGCAACCGGCATTTCTTGAATTGCCGCTGAATTTGCCGGCTGGCGCGCCACGAATCCTGCTGATCAATGTGCTCGGCCTGATGCCGGGCACAGTGGGGATCGAGCTGACCGGTGACCGGCTGCGCCTGCACGTGCTGCACCAAGACCTGCCAGTCGTCGCCGAAGCGCGGGCGCTGGAGCGGCGCATTGCTGCCCTGTTCGGAGCGACTACATGAACGACATCGCTCTGGCCGTCGCGCTGTTTCTGCTCGGCAATCTGGTGATTACCCTGCTGGCGGCGGCGCGGGGGCCGACTGCGGCCGACCGCATGCTGATGGCTCTCTTGTTCGGTTCTACCGGCTCGGGCATTCTCGTTTTGCTGGCTGTAGCGATGAGCATTCCTGCGCTCGTCGATGTCGCGCTGGTGCTGGCGCTCTTAGCGGCTATCGGTGGGGTGGCCTTCGCCAAGCGCGCCTGGCAGGAGGATGGCCATGACTGATCTGATCATGCCCTGGATCAGCGGTACCCTGCTGATCGTCGGCGCCTTCTTCTATGCCGCCGGAACCTTGGGCTTGCTCCGTTTCCCGGATGTCTATAGCCGCCTGCATGCATTGGCCAAGGCAGATAACCTCGGCCTTGGTTTCGTGCTGCTCGGCCTGGCCCTGCAAGCGGAGAGCATTGCCGTCGGTCTGAAACTCCTGCTCATCTGGCCATTGGCGCTAGCGGCGAGTGCCGGCGTCAGCTATGCGATCGCGCGGCGTGCCGACAGTCTCGGCGTCAAACCTTGGTGCAAGGATTCGCCATGAGCTTCGCTTTCGATCTATTACTTGCAGCGGCACTCCTCTGGAGCGGCGGACGCAGCCTGTCCGTTGACCGGCTCGATCGCGCTATCGTCCTGTTCATCGCTTTCGGCCTGCTCATGGCGCTGGCCTGGGCGCGACTGGCCGCGCCGGACATCGGACTGGCCGAGGCCGCCATCGGCGCGGGGCTGACCGGTGCGCTGCTGCTCGATGCTTATGGCGCATTGAAGCGGAGGAAAGAATGAAGCGCTTCGTGGTCGGATCAGGCGCCTTGGCTTTTGCTTTCCTGCTCATTGGTGCGCTGCTGGAACCTCTCATGGAACCCCCTTCCGGTGGCGTCGATCTACGCACCGCAGTTGCCGCCAACATGACGGCGAGCGGCGTCGAACATCCGGTCACCGCAGTGCTTCTGAATTTTCGAGGCTACGACACTCTGCTCGAAATCGCCGTGCTGCTGCTGGCGCTGATCGTCATCCTCGCCAGCGGCATTGATACCGCAAGCGATCGGCCACGCGCCGTCAATCCGATCCTCCAGACCTTGGCGCGGCTGGCCGCACCCCTGATGGTCGTTGTCGCCGTCTATCTGCTCTGGGCCGGCGCATTCCGGCCGGGCGGCGCCTTCCAGGCCGGTGCCGTGCTCGCAGCCGCTGCCGTGCTGCTGCACCTGACCGGGCTGCTGCCGAGTTGGCAGGTACCGACGCTCACGCTGCGGTGGGGCTTGACGGCTGGCTTCCTGATCTTCCTCGCCGTCGCGGCCGGTCTACTCACGCAAGGCGCGTTGCTGCAGTATCCGCCGGCTCAGGCAGGCATGTTGATTCTGCTGATCGAAGCGGGTCTGACTCTCTCGCTCGGTCTGATCCTTGCCGGGCTGTTCCTCTTCCTTTCGCGGGATCCTGGAGACGACTCGTGAGCAGCGGCCTGTTGTTCGCCTGCGTTGGCGCACTCCTTTTCGCCATGGGGATCGCGGGCGTCATTCTGATCGGCCATCTGCTGCGCCGCATTCTTGCATTCAACGTCATGGGCAGCGGCGCTTTCTTGATCCTGGTGGGTCTAGCGCAGCGTAACGATGTGCCCGACCCGGTGCCACAGGCGATGGTGCTGACCGGCATTGTCGTCACGGTCGCCGCCACGGCCCTGGCGCTTGCGCTGGTGCGGCGGCTCTTTGCGCTGACCGGCAAGCTTGAATTGCCAGCGGACGAAACATGATCTGGCTGATTCTCCTGCCTCTCCTATGGGCCAGCCTCGCCTTCGTGCTGGAGCCGGGGCGCGGCAAGTGGCTCGCCATTACGGGACTGGCGATGCAAACCTGGCTGGCTTTCGACCTCGCACAAAAAGTCGGCGCTGGCGGGTCGGCGATATTCCACGCGGTAGGCGGCTGGGGCGCACCACTGGGCATTGATCTCACCGCCGACGGTCTTTCTGCAGCGATGCTCTTGCTTACCCAGTGCGTCGCCCTGCCGCTGGCGGTTTATGCCAGCGCCTATTACAAGCGCGATGACGCGGCGGGGGCGTATTTCTGGCCACTGGCCGGTTTCCTCATCGCCGGACTCAATGCGCTGTTCCTCTCCGCCGATCTCTTCAACATCTACATTACGCTCGAATTGGTCGGCCTCGCTGCAGTCGGCCTGGTGGCCGCCGGCGGCGGCGCGCAGCAGGTGGCGACAGCACTACGTTATCTGTTCGCCACACTGGTCGGCTCCGGTCTTTATCTGCTCGGCGTGGCCCTGATCTACGGGGCCTACGGCACGGTATCGATCGCGGTATTGACGCCACTGGTGACCAGCGAAGCGCCGCGTCTGGTTTGGATAGCCGGGGGGCTGATGCTGGTCGGCCTGTTGCTCAAGACCGCTTTGTTTCCCTTCCATTTCTGGCTGCCGCCTGCGCATGGCGGGGCGCCCGCGCCGGTTTCGGCGCTGCTTTCCGCGCTGGTCGTCAAGGCGTCGTTCTATCTTATCCTGCGGCTGTGGATCGGCCCGTTCGCTCCGTTGATCGCTGTGGCCGAATGGCTGGCCTGGGGCCCGGCGGCGCTCGGTACGCTAGCGATTTTCTGGGGATCGTGGCGGGCGATTCGCGCCGAACGCCTGAAGATGCTGATCGCCTATTCCACCGTGGCGCAACTGGGGTATCTGTTCCTGATCTTTCCACTGCTGACCGGACATGGCGCGATACAAGCGGGAGTGATGCAGGCCTTCGCCCATGGGCTGGCCAAAGCGGGGATGTTCGTCGCCGCCGGCGTGTTCATCAAGGCAACCGGTCAGGACAAGGTCTCCGGCCTGGCGGGCGTCGTAGAGCGCTTACCCATTACGCTGTTTGCCTTCGGGCTTTCCTGCATGACGCTGATGGGCCTGCCCCCTTCGTCGGGCTTCCTGGCCAAGTGGCTGCTGATCGAGGCGGCACTCGACCGGGGCTACTGGTGGCTGGTCGTGGTCGTGCTGGCCGGTGGCCTGCTGGCGGCGGTCTATGTGTTCCGCGTGCTGCGCCAGGCGTTCTTGCTGGCGCCGGCGAGCACGCCTCTCGCGGCGGTGCCGCGCACCCTGGAATGGACGGCCTTCGCGCTGGCGACCGCGAGCGTGCTTTTGGGGCTACGCGGGGTCGAGTTGGTGCAATTGGTCGGGGTGCCGGCATGACGATGAATGAACTCCTGCCCATGGCTGTACTCGCAACCTCGCTGCTGCCCGGCCTGGCCATCTTCGCCTTGCCCGAAGGCTGGATCGTGCTGCGCACAACGCTCAACCTGTTCGGCGCCATCGCCAAGCTCGTTCTGGTCGCGGTGCTGCTGGCCGGGGTAGCGGCGGGGGAGGAATACGGCGTGCGCTTCGCAGTGCTGCCCGGGCTCGACCTCGCCTTCAAAGCAGACGCGCTGGGGCTGCTGTTCGTCAGCCTATCGGCGGTGCTGTGGCTGTTCACTACCTTCTATGCGATCGGTTACCTCGAAGGTGCGCCGCACAGAAGCCGCTTCTTCGGCTTCTTCAGCCTGTGTGTGACGGCCACCATGGGCATCGCCATGGCGGCCAACCTGTTCACCTTCTTCGTTTTCTACGAACTGCTGACGCTCTCCACCTTCCCGCTCGTCGTCCATCGCGGCACCGACAAGGCCATGAAAGGCGGCACGATCTACCTCGCCTATATGCTGATCGGCGGCACAGCCCTGCTGACGGGCATCGTCTGGCTGCATCACTTGCTCGGCCACACCGAATTCGCCCACACCGGCATCGCCGCAGCGCTCGGGCCGGAATACGCCGGTCAGTTGAAGATCATCTTCCTTCTGCTGATCGCCGGGGTTGGCGTCAAGGCGGCGCTGGTGCCCCTGCATGGCTGGCTGCCGCAGGCGATGGTGGCGCCGGCCCCGGTGTCGGCGCTGTTGCACGCGGTTGCCGTGGTCAAGGCCGGCGCCTTCGGCATCGTGCGCATCGTCTATGAGGTCTATGGTGTTGAATTCGCGCAATCGCTCGACTTGCTGACGCCGCTGGCGATCATGGCCGCCGTGACCATCGTCTGGGGCAGTTTTCGGGCGCTGCTCCAGGACGACCTGAAGAAGCGCCTGGCTTATTCCACCGTCAGCCAGGTGTCCTACATCACTCTAGGGATTGCGTTGTTCGGCCCAATCGGCACTATCGGCGGACTCGTCCATCTGGTGCACCAGGGCATCATGAAGATCACGCTGTTCTTCTGCGCCGGCAACTACGCGGAAACGCTGGGCATCCACAAGGTCAGCGAGATGGATGGCGTGGGGCGGCGCATGCCGCTGACGACACTCGCCTTCTCGATTGGCGCCCTGGGCATGATGGGTGCGCCGCTCACCGCCGGAGCGATCAGCAAGGCCTGGCTGTCGGAGGGCGCGACTGCCGCCGGCATGGACTGGGCGATCTGGGTGCTGTGGACATCCAGCCTGTTGAATGCCGCCTATTTCCTGCCCATTCTTTGGCGCACGTGGTTGAGGCCCGCACCGGTCGCCTGGCCGGAAGAGCATATCCCCGCGCGTGGCTGGCGGGAAACCGCCTTGCTGCTGCTGTTGCCTCCGCTGGTCACGGCGACGATGACGCTCGCTGCCGGCATGCTCGCCGAGTCGCCGGGCAGCCCCCTCGTGTGGGCGAAGTTGATCGCCGAACGCGAATATCGGCAGGGAGTGACTTTGCCATGAATTTGAAAACCTTGCTGCTGTGGCAGCCCGGATTCCTGATTCGATCGGGCATTCTGGTCTTGTGCGTGCTGATCGCGCTGCTGGTGGGCTATCTCCACGCCCTGACCGGCCTAGCTTACGAGTTCCACGTTTTCTTCATCTTGCCGGTGCTGGTCGTCAGTTTGTTCAACGGAAAGCGGTTTGGGTATGGGATGGCGGTGCTGGCTGCTGTCGAGTGGTTCATCGCCGACCGGTCATTGGCAGGCGGTCAAGCCAACGCCTTGCCCTTGATCTTCAACACAGCCATGCGCCTGGCCATTTTTCTTTATGGCGCATGGCTGATCGGAGAAATGCGTCGTGTCCTCCTGCGGGAGTCGCTCATGGCGCGCGAGGATGCCCTGACGCAACTACCCAACCGACGCGAGTTCCATGAGCGTGGACAACAGGCGTTCGCCCAGGCGCAGCGTCAAGGAGCGCCTTTCACAGCCGTGTTCATCGATCTCGATCGGTTCAAGGAAGTCAACGACACACTGGGGCATGACATCGGCGATGCCTTATTGGTTACCGTTGCCCGAATTATTCGCGAGCAGGTCCGTGCCAGCGATATTCCCGGTCGTCTGGGTGGGGACGAGTTTGCCCTCCTTCTGCCGAACATGAATGCCCAGGCTGTTTGCGGCTACGTCGAAAGTCTGCGCAAGCGCCTGCTCGCGGCGATGAAAGAGAAGGGCTGGCCGGTAACCTTCAGCATCGGTGTCGCTAGCTATAAAGTCGCTCCGCAGGATTTCGACATGCTGGTCAAGCAAGCGGACGCGTTGATGTACGAGGTCAAGCGCGGTGGTCGCGATCGTGTCCTGCAACAGGAATTTTGACAGATGGACTGGCGACGGCTGATTCCCATCCGCGAGGTGCTGCTCGCCAATCGCTGGCTGCGTTGGCTTGCGCCTTGGCTCGGCCATCCCAAACTCTGGCACTGGTCGCGGCGCGGCGTGGCGCTGGGGGTAGCCTTGGGTGTTTTCTTCGGCCTACTGATTCCGCTGGCGCAGATCCCCCTTACCGCCGCCGCTGTCGTGCTACGTGCAAACTTGCCTGCCGCAGCGGCGAGTACGCTGATCTCGAACCCGGTGACCTTTGCACCGCTTTATTACACGGCTTACCACTTGGGTGCGTGGGTTACAGGCGAAACGGCCATACCGTCCGAGGTATGTCGAGATGAGAGGCACGCCCGAGGGAAACCAAACCGTCTTGCAACGCGTCAAAGCGCTGGGCAAACCGCTGCTGGTGGGCTTGTCAATCATGGCATGCCTGGGCAGGAGTGACGTCCTATGTATTGGGGTCGTCTTAGAAAACGGAAAATAAAGCACGTTAAGCGCCGTTGCGCTGGCGCTATCTCAGAAAGAGTGTTGGAATAGTGGGCGAGCGCAACAGGGCAGTCTTTCTGCCGAATAACAGGCATCCCAGCGGGGGAATGGCTGTAAGCGCCCATGATGAGCAAGCCGATGGACTGGTCCACGAACAGGTGAATAGTTTCCAACCAGGAATGATTCATCACCCACGTATGTCGGAATTGGATCTCCACTTCATCCAGCTCGTCATTGGGTCTGAAAGGGTCTGTAGCCTGACTACCAAGGCAAGGAACAACTTCCCATCCTGTTACATCATACCGCCGCCGACCAACTTTTCCATTGGCACCTCGGCCACCATGCATTCGCTGGTGAGCATCAGGCCGGCAACGCTCGCGGCGTTTTGCAACGCGTAGCGGGTTACTTTGGTAGGGTCGAGCACGCCCATTTCCACCAAGTCTCCATAGGTCGCGTTGGCGGCGTTGAAGCCATAGTTGCCCTTGCCCTCGGCCACCTTGTTTACTACCACCGACGGCTCGGCGCCGGCGTTGGCGACGATCTGACGCAACGGTTCTTCCAGGGCGCGCAACACGATTCCGATGCCGGCATCCTGGTCGGCGTTGTCGCCCTTGATTTTTCCGATGGCAACACGGGTGCGTAGCAGCGCCACGCCGCCGCCGGCGACGATGCCTTCTTCCACCGCAGCGCGTGTAGCGTGCAGGGCGTCTTCGACGCGGGCTTTTTTCTCTTTCATCTCGACTTCAGTGGCAGCCCCGACCTTGATCACGGCCACACCGCCTGCCAGCTTGGCGACGCGCTCTTGCAGCTTTTTGCGGTCATAGTCACTGGTGGTTTCTTCGATCTGCTTGCGAACCTGCTTGACGCGTCCTTCGATGTTGGCGGCATCGCCGTTGCCATCGATGATGATGGTTTCATCCTTGCCCACTTCGATGCGCTTGGCTTGGCCCAGTTCGGTCAAGTCTATCAAATCCATGGTTTCGATCTCCCGCCAGCGGCAAGTTCGGTATGGATAGCTGACGTTCAGTGGGCTTTGGGGTGTGGCATCACTCATGCTATTATTGCAATGTACACATATTAACACGGGGGTATTCATCATGGACACGGCGACCTTGACCTTGCGCGTTCCGGTGGAAGTCAGAAATCAGTTGGATAAGCTGGCTGAAGCCACTCACCGCACCAAGTCCTACTTGGCTGGCGAAGCCATTCGGCAGTATCTTGACTTAGAGGCATGGCAGGTCGGGGAAATTCAGCAGGCCATCAAGGAAGCGGACGCGGGTGACTTCGCGTCTGATGACGAAGTAAATGCCATTCTGAGGAAGCATGCAAGTTAGATGGCTGCGCCGAGCGCTGGAGAACCTTGACGAGGAAGCCACGTACATAGCAAAGGATAGCCCTCGAATAGCGTCAGAATTTGTGCGCCATCTACACACCAGTGCTGCCCTACTCGCGGATCAACCGAACATGGGGCGACCTGGCCGTATTGCGGGGACGCGTGAACTTGTTGTGACCCGTTTCCCGTATATCCTGCCGTATCGGGTTCGTGGTGGTGCCATTGAAATCTTGCGTGTATTCCATACCGCAAGGAAATGGCCACAACGAATGAGTTGACACCTCAGTGCCCGTCAACATCCTGAACCTTCCTGGCTTGACGGCTTCCGACTTCAAGGAAACAGACACGGAGTACCATGTCAAAGCAGCACCGTCTGCCTACTCCAAACTCTGCCCCCACTGCGGGTGTTCACACACAACCATCGGACATGGCAAGCTGCCACTGTTCGTTCGCGACCTGCCAACCCACGGCAAGCGCATGATGATTCACGTTGATGCGCCACGCTTGCTCTGCAAGCCTTGCCGCAAGACCTTCACGGCCACCATGCCCGAAATCGACGAAACCCGCCAGATGACGGAACGCTTGGTTGCCTGGATAGGACGGCAGGCGCTCGACTACACGTTCGCAGCCATTGCCGAGCAGGTGGGCATCGATGAGAAGACTGTCCGAAACATCTTCACCGAGTACGCCGCCAAGCTCCAGTCCGAGTTCAAGCGCGAGACACCTGTCATTCTTGGTATGGATGAAATCCATCTGGGCAAGGCACGTGGTGTCATCACCAATATTGGCGAACGCACCGTGGTCGAGATGCTGGAGGACCGGTACAAGACCACCATCATCGCCTTCCTGCGCAGCCTTGAACATCCGGAACGGATCACGCATGCGGCCATCGATATGTGGCGCCCGTACCGAGAAGCCATTCAGGAAGTCCTGCCGAACGCCGCCATCGTGGTGGACAAGTATCATGTCGCCAAGATGGGCAACGAGTCGCTGGAGCGTGTCCGGCGCAAGATGAAGGAAACGCTGGCACCAAAAATCAATCTTGGCCTGAAGCATGACCGCAAGCTACTGACAAAGCGCCAGCACGACCTGACCGATCAACAATACCTCATCGTCAGCGGTTGGCTACGTTCCATTCCGTTACTGGGGGCCGCGTATGATCTGAAAGAGCGGTATATGCAGATATGGGACATTGAAAGCAAGGAAGAGGCTCTGGCAGCGTATTTAAACTGGGAGTCGACCATTCCGCCTGATCTGGCCAAGGCGTTCAAGCCTATCCCGGTTGCTTGGCGCACCTGGCGAAAGTACATCCTGAATTATTTCGACGATAAGCGCGTCACCAACGCCTTCACCGAAAGCTTTAATGTCAAAATCCGCCGCGCCTATCAAAATGGGCATGGGTACAGTTTTGAGGTGCTACGGGCTAAGATTTTATTCTCCGATTCTCTGCAAAAACGAGTGCAAGTTCAGGAGCGGGTGAAGGTGAAACGGAAGCAACGGTTCGAGGACATTCAGGAAGGCAGGGTGATGTTTTTCAAAATGATGGTCGCAGAGCCAGAGCCCAAGTACGACATTAGAATAGTAGCCAGGATTACCAACCTCGGAGCCGACCTACCCACATTATTGGACGAAATTGACCGTTGGACGATTTTATAGTCACCCACAGTAAAATCCGGAATCCAAAAATAACATTGCGATTAATCATATGGTTACCATCTTGTCGTTGGCACAGGTTTTGCTTTTGGTCTTCATGCCATTAACAATTGACCGCCACGCCGTAGCCGGGTCAAGGGCAAGCTGCGGCCTTATGCAGCTTGGCGAAGCGTACCCTTGACGCGGTGAAGGGGTGAATACGATTACGCGTGGTTGTAAGTGCGGCAGTTTCGCGCTTACAACCACGCAGACAGGGCTTCTGCCGCATACTTGCCATCACTGAACGTGAACATCAGCCCATCGAATTAGATGATCACACTCACGCTATCGCGGCCAAGCTCGGCAACGGTAACGTCAGCGACGGCATCCGAAAGGCGCTCAAGCAATCCACCCAAAATACCCCGCAAAAATTACGCGCGATCAGCTAAAATCCGCGCCATTTCACGGTATCCGATTCCGGCTCCGGGCACCAATTTGGAGAGCTGTCCTTGTCCAATCAGGGGCGGCTTTTCCATTTCACACGTAGCGGCGGGTACGCAGTTCATTCCGGCGGGTAGCCAAAGCCATTGAGGCCATCGTGCCGGTTCGAT
>JAQTLK010000054.1 GCA_028714955.1 Sulfuricella sp. | reverse complement strand
AGATGCGCATTGCAAAAAATCTCGTTCCATGCAGGAATTTGCTCAGAAAGGCACTTCAACGATTCCCCCTTCCCTTGCCGTTCCCTTGATGACCTGCCCGGATGGCGTGCGTATCGAAACGACTTGCCCCGCCGCGGCGTTGTTTAGCGCCTTGCCTTCAGCGTTCACCTGGAAGCCCGGCCCTTTGGCGACGATTTTCACGCTCTGCCCCTGCTGGATTACGTTGGGTGCGCGCAGCATGTCGAGGCGCAACGGATAGCCTGCCGCAACGCCAAGACTGACGATTTTCCCCAACGCCTGCCGGGGATCGGTGATGACGCCGGAAGCAAACTGGGTGAGGTCGTCGTTTTTTATCAGGATGTCCGCCTCGCCCAATTTTTGCCCGGATTGCAGGGGGCGGGCCGCGAATACGATGTCAGCGGTAATCTTGATGGTGACCGGTACGTACACGGTCCATGCCGAGGGGGACGCGCAGCGAGCGCCGATGTTGCTGTTGCCCCACAAGCGGTTGCCGGCCGGCACGAAAAATTCCATGGCGGGGCAGGCCGGCAAATGCAGGCGCGGGTCCAGCGTTCCTGCCGTGACGGTCACGCTGCCCGGCTGGGCCGCGGTCTGCTGGAGCGCGAACTGGGCAGCTCCGTTCTGGATGGCTTCCAGGTTTTGCCATTGGCCGTCGGCCAGGGACGGAAGGGCGTGAACCAGCAGCAGGCAGAGGTAGAACAGGCGGACGGGCATGGTACGATTGTAACCGAAAATGGCGCGGTGCTATACTGCGCCAGCACTTGCCCCCTACTTGGTTTGAACCCATATGCCCGCCTTTACCAATCCCGCCGACATAGCTCGCGAAACCCTGAAGCTTTTGTCGGCACGGCGGATTGCGCCCACGCCGGAAAACTACCAGACCATTTATCACGAAATCGCCGGCACCAGACCTGCCGCGCCTCAGTCCAGGGGCGACCAGGCCTTGTTGAAGGCCTTGCAGGAACTGGCCAAACAGGTTCCCGACATGAGTTCGCAATTCAGGGCGCTGGCGAAAGCGCTTGGCGCGGGCGAACAAAAAGCGATCGAGTCCGCGCTGTCTGGCCTGTTGCTTAAACCGGGCGCAGGGAGCGAAGCCCCCTGGGGAGAATTGATTCGCGAGCTGATGCGCCAGTGGGAGCTGAAGCAGAGCGGGATCACCGCGGCGCGCAAGAGGGACGGGCTGGAACGTGTCTTGAGCAATTTCTCGCGCGACTCGTCGCTGCTGTTCACCAAGATCCAGGCGCTGGTGGCCTCCTGGGCGGAAAACCCGGTGGCGCAGACGGGCGTGCCGGTGGAAGGCGGCGAGGCGGTCGCCGGGGCTCAGGACAAAACGGCTATCGTCCCGGAGGCCGGGGCGCCGGCGCAGGAGATTTCGACCACTGACGTTCCCGGCGCCTTGCGCGAGATGCTGGCGCAAACCATACAAACGGGGGTCGCCCCCCGTCTTTCCCAATTTCCCGACCTGCGCGACGAGGCGCTGCTTCTCGCCGGCCGGATCCGCGAGGCGCGCGACTCATCCTCGATCCAGGGCGTCGCGAAGAACCTCAAGCAATTCTGGATCAAGCTCGAACTGCGCAACGATTCCGACGCCCAGGTACTGGATGGCCTGGTGCGGCTGCTGCGCCTGCTGGTGGACAATATCAGCGAACTGCTGCTGGACGACCCGTGGCTGGGCGGCCAGATCGCCGTGGTGCAGGACATCATCGCCAAACCGCTCGACAGCCGCGTCCTGTACGATGCCGAGCGCAGTTTCAAGGAGGTGATCTTCAAGCAGGGGAACCTGAAGCATAGCCTGCTGGAGGCCAAGGACACGATCAAGAACATGATGGCGACCTTCATCGACCGCATGTCCGAAATGACCGCCAGCACCGGCGAATACCACGCCAAGATCGAGAAATACACCGAAGAAATCGGCCGCACCGAGGACATCAACAAGCTCAACCAGATTCTCGGCAATATCATGAAGGACACCCGCGGCATGCAACTGGACATGCTGCGTTCGCGCGACGAGCTGGAGCTGGCGCATAAACGGGTCAAGGCGGCGGAGGAAAAAGTCCGTCAACTGGAAAAGGAACTGGACCAGGTCAGCGAACTGGTGCATCAGGATCACCTCACCGGCACGCTCAACCGGCGCGGCATGGATGACGCCTTCCAGCGCGAGCTGTCGCGCGCCGACCGGCTGAATGCCTCATTGTGCGTGTCGCTGCTGGATATCGACCACTTCAAGCGGCTCAACGATACTTACGGACACGAAACGGGCGATGAAGCGCTGATCCATCTGGTGCGGGTGGTCAAGGAAGCGTTGCGTCCCTCGGATGTCGTCGCCCGTTTCGGCGGCGAGGAATTCGTCATCATCCTGCCCGATACCGGCATGGATGAGGCGGTCAATGTGATGACGCGCGTGCAGCGCCATCTCACCAAGAATTTCTTCCTGCACGACAACCAGCGCCTGCTGATTACCTTCAGCGCCGGCGTGGCGCTGCGCGGGCCGGGAGAGAACGCCGAGTCCCTGATCTCCCGCGCCGACCAGGCGCTCTATCAAGCGAAGGAAGCTGGCCGCAACCGCGTGGTGGCAGCGGGCTGATCTTGCCGCTCGCGGCAAAATTTGCCGCCCGGTTTCTTGGTCAATGTAGGGTGGGTTAGCGTTTTTTGCGCTTGTCCTCGGGTGATTTGGCCGGGGGTAACCCGCCAGGCGTTGCGCAGCAACACATATCAATGCTGGCGGCGCGCTTGGTGGGTTATGCGATAAGGCCGCCAACCCACCTTGCATTGCTTTTCATGCCATTCCTGGCACGATGTATGCTTCACAGATGCCATCATCAAGTTCCAGGGTTGGCGGCCATGATCGGCAGGATAGACGACGAAATCGGCTTCATGAGCAAGGCGCTGAATCTGCATGCGCAGCGCCAGCAGTTGCTGGCGGGCAATATCGCCAATGCCGATACGCCCAACTACAAGGCGGTGGATATCGATTTCTCCAAGGCGCTGCAGGCCAGCATGGGGGCTGTCGGGCAGGTGGCGCTGAATACGACTTCGCCGCGCCACATGCAAGCCCAGGGCGGCAATCCCGCGGGTGCGAAAACGCAATATCGCCAGCCTTCTCAGCCCAGCATCGACGGCAACACCGTGGACATGGATGTGGAGCGCACCCAGTTCATCGACAACGCCATCCGCTACCAGTTTGCCCTGGACCGCGTCAGCGGCGAATTCAAAGACATGCAGCTTGCGCTGAAAGGACAATGATCATGTCCCTGTTCAATCTGTTCGATATTTCCGGCTCGGCCATGACGGCGCAATCGATGCGCCTGAACGTGGTGGCGAGCAACCTGGCTAACGCCGACAGCGTGACCAGTTCTAACGGCCAGCCCTACCGCGCCAAGCAGGTGGTGTTCAGCGCCACGCCGCTGGGCGGCAGCAACGGCGCGGCTGCCGGGGTGCGCGTGGCGCGCGTGGTCGATGACCCGTCGCCAATGAAAATGATGTATGACCCGAAGAACCCGCTGGCCGATGCCAAGGGGTATGTGACGATGCCAAACGTCAATGCGGTGGAAGAGATGGTCAACATGATTTCCGCTTCGCGCTCCTACCAGAGCAACGCGGACGTGATGAATACGGCAAAAACCCTGTTGCTGAAAACCCTGGCGCTGGGCGCCCAATAAGGAGATTAGAAAGCCATGAGCACGGTCAATACGGTCACGAGCGGAAGCGGCGTCACGGCCAGTACTACTTCAACGGCCGCCGATAAGGCCAAAAAGATGCAGGATGATTTCCTCAAGCTGCTGGTCACGCAGATGCAGAACCAGGATCCCATGAACCCGCTCGACAACGCCCAGGTGACGAGCCAGATGGCGCAGCTCTCCACGGTGACCGGGATCAACCAGTTGAATGATACGGTGAATTCGCTTTCCAGCTCGCTGCTGGCGAGCCAGTCGCTGCAGGCCGCAAACCTGGTCGGACACAGCGTGATGGCGCCGGGGAATGCCTTGCAGCTCAGCAACGGCGCGGCCTATGGCGGGGTGGACTTGCCCCAGGCGGCGGACAAGGTGGCGGTGACGGTCAAGGACGCCGCCGGCAATGTGGTGCACAGCGCGGATCTCGGGCCGCAGAGCGCGGCGGGGACCGTCCCCTTCCTGTGGGATGGCACGACCGACAGCGGGGCAAAAGCGGCGGATGGCAGCTATACCTTCACGGTAGCCGCCACGCAGGGCGGCAAAGCCATAGCCGCCACCGCGCTGTCGGTGGCCCAGGTCGCCAGTGTGTCGCTGGGCGCGCAGGGCGCGACGCTGAACGTGGTCGGGATGGGGCCGGTTGCCCTGTCGCAGGTCAAACAGATTCTGTAAGGAGCGTTATCATGAGTTTTCAAACTGCCTTGAGCGGCCTCAATGCCTCGTCCAAGAACCTGGATGTGATCGGCAATAATGTGGCGAATTCCAGCACTGTCGGCTTCAAGGCCTCGACAGCGGAATTTGCCGACGTGTTCGCCGCTTCCCTGTCGGGCGGCGGCGCGAGTCAGGCGGGTATCGGCACCAAGCTGGCTGCCGTGGCGCAGCAGTTTACCCAGGGCAATATCACGACGACCAATAATCCGCTGGATGTGGCGGTCAACGGCAAGGGCTTCTTTGTCCTGAGCAACAATGGGGCACGGTCATATACCCGCAATGGTCAGTTTCAGGTTGACAAGAACAACAACATCGTGACTAGCGGCGGCCTGTTGGTACAAGGGTATCAGGTGGACAATACCGACCCGGCCAATCCCGTCATTACCGGCCAGTTGGGTAATCTGACGGTAGATACCAAGGATCAGAATCCCCAGGTCACTACTGCTGCCACGGTCGGTGCGAATCTGGATGCGAATTCGCAGATTCCTACTGCCATCTGGGTGTCTCCTGACCCTTCTGCTACCCCTCCTGTACCCGTGGACCCGAACAGCTATAACAGCTCCACGTCCACGACCGTCTATGACAGCCTCGGTAATTCTCATGTGGTGGGGATGTATTTTATCAAGACTGCTGCCAACACCTGGAACGTTCAGTACACAATTGACGGCTCTGGAGTAGCAGCCGCGGGTGGCCCCTCGGTTCTGACTTTCACTTCGGCTGGCGTTATCGATAGTGGAACCCCGCCAAGCGGAACATCCGTGACCTTTACCTTGCCGCCAACCTTGGGTGCCACGATGCCAGCCGTAGATTTCAAATTTGACTCCATGACCCAGTTCGGCAGCAAATTCGGGGTGAATTCCTTGACTCAGAACGGTTACGCATCAGGTAGTCTGGCCGGGTTCAGCATTGGCAAGGATGGCATCCTGCAGGGGCGATATACCAATGGCCAGACCAGAACTTTGGGCCAACTCGCGCTGGCGAACTTTGCCAATCCGCAAGGCTTGCAGAATCTGGGCGACAACCAGTGGGCCGAAAGCCCCAACTCCGGTACGGCGCTGATAGGCTCGCCAGGATCATCCGGTCTCGGTTTGCTGCAGTCGTCCGCGACGGAAGATTCGAACGTCGATCTGACAGCGGAACTGGTCAACATGATCGTGGCGCAGCGTGCCTACCAGGCCAACGCCCAGACCATCAAGACGCAGGATGCGATTCAGCAGACGCTGATGAATCTCCGCTAACTGAAAACTGATCGCTGACGACTGAAAACTAGAAAATGGATCGCCTGATCTACATCGCCATGACCGGCGCCAAGCACACGCTGTGGCAACAGGCTTCTGTCGCCCACAACCTGGCCAATGTCACGACCACCGGCTATCGGGCCGAAACCAACGCTTTTCGCGCCTTGCCGGTAGTCGGGGAGGGCGCGAAAACCCGCGCTTTCGTGGTGGATTCGACCACCGGCGCCGATTTCAGCCCCGGCGTGATTCAGCACACCGGGCGCGACCTCGACATGGCGGTACAGGGCAAGGGCTGGATTGCGGTGCAGGCGGCGGACGGCTCCGAGGCCTATACACGCGACGGCAGTTTCCAGATCAATGCCAACGGCGTGCTGCAAACCCGTACTGGCCAGAATGTTTTGGGGGATACCGGGCCGATTTCTATCCCTCCCGATAACGACATCACGGTTGCCAGGGATGGCACGATTTCAGCTATCCCGACCGGGCAGACGCTGACTTCAGTGGCGGTGGTTGGGCGCATCAAGCTGGTCAATCCGCCCGAGGCGGACCTGGTCAAGGGGCAGGACGGCCTGTTTCGCCTCAAGAGCGGCCAGCCCGCCCCGGCCGATGCCGGCGTGATGCTGGCTTCCGGTTCGCTGGAAAGCAGCAACGTCAACATGGTGGAGGCAATGGTGAACATGATCGCGCTCGGGCGCAGTTTCGAGATGCAGACCAGGCTGGTGACCAGCGCACAGAACAATGATGCCAAGGCCGGCCAGATTTTGAACTTGAATGGATGATGGTGAGTAATCAGTTGTTAGTTATCAGTTTTCAGTAAATTCAAAGGCATCGTGGCGCCGCTTTTACTGACAACTGAAAACTGACAACTAACAACTAAGGACCAAGAACATGATTCGCTCGCTGTGGATTGCCAAGACCGGCCTGGATGCGCAACAGACCAACATGGACGTGATTTCGAACAATCTCGCCAATGTCAGCACCAACGGCTTCAAGCGCAGCCGCGCGGTGTTCGAGGACCTGCTCTACCAGACCATCCGCCAGCCGGGCGCGCAGTCGTCGCAGCAGACCCAGGTGCCCTCCGGCTTGCAGCTGGGCGTGGGCGTTCATCCTGTCGCCACCGAGCGAATTCACCTGCAAGGCAACCTGCAGCAGACCAGCAATCCCCTCGATGTCGCCATCAACGGCAAGGGTTTTTTCCAGATTCTGATGCCGGATGGCAGCACGGCTTATACCCGCGACGGTTCGTTCCAGGTCGACAACCAGGGCCAGTTGGTGACTTCCAGCGGCTACCCGGTGCAGCCGGCGGTGACGGTTCCCGTCGATGCCCTGAGCGTGACCATCGGACGCGATGGCACCGTTTCCGTGCTGCAGCCGGGTTCGCCCACGCCAACGCAGGTGGGCAGCCTGCAGTTGGCCGGCTTCATCAATCCCGCCGGCCTGCAAAGCCAGGGCGAGAACCTGTATGCGGAAACCGCCGCTTCCGGCGCGCCGTCGGCCAATACGCCGGGCACCAACGGGCTTGGGGTGCTGAACCAGGGCTTCGTGGAAACCTCCAACGTCAACGTGGTGGAAGAAATGGTGAACATGATCCAGACGCAGCGCGCCTATGAGATCAACTCCAAGGCAATCACGGTTTCCGACCAGATGTTGCAGAAATTGACCCAGATGAGCTGAACCATGGTTAACGCATTTATTAAATACGCCGCGCTGCTGGCCTTGCTGGCTGGCTGCGCCACCGTACCGCCGGTCAACGTGCATCAGCCGATGACGGCGCGCCCGGCGGCTCCGGCGGGGGTTCCCCCCGGCAACGGTACGATTTACCAGGCCGGTTATAGCGACCGCCCCCTGTTCGAGGACCGCCGCGCGCGCAACGTGGGCGATACCCTGATCATCGTCATCAACGAAGTGGTTGCCGCCAGCAAGAAATCCAGTTCTTCCGCCAGCCGCACGGGAGGAATCTCGGAGTCGGTGCCGATTTTGGGCGGCTTGTCGGCGGCGAATATCCTGGCGACGCCCTTGTCGGCAAAATCGTCGAACACGTTCGCCGGCAAGGGCGACAGCGCCAGCAACAATGCCTTTACGGGCACCATCGCCGTGACGGTGATCGAAGTGCTGCCCAACGGAAATCTCCTGGTGAGCGGGGAGAAGCAGATCGGCATCAATCAGGGCAACGAATTCGTGCGCTTTTCCGGCGTGGTCAACCCCATCAATATTTCCGGCAATACCGTATCCTCCACTCAGGTGGCCGATGCGCGCATGGAATACAAGGGCACGGGCTACATCGACGAGGCCCAGACCATGGGCTGGCTGGCGCGGTTCTTCCTTTCCGTGCTGCCTTTCTGACCATGGCAAGGAGTGATGGGTGATGAGCATTGCGAGGAAATTTGCGGCGGTTCTGATCTTGATGTTGGCGGGTTCCGCTGCGGCAAACGCCGAGCGTATCAAGGACCTGGCCTCGATCCAGGGCGTGCGCACCAACCAGCTGGTCGGCTACGGGCTGGTGGTCGGCCTCGACGGCAGCGGCGACCAGACGACCCAGACGCCGTTCACGGTGCAAAGTATCGCCAACATGCTGGGGCAACTGGGCGTGAATTTGCCGGCCGGAATCAGCCTGCAGCTGAAAAACGTCGCGGCGGTGATGGTGACGGCCAGTCTCCCTGCATTTGCCCGGCCCGGCCAGACCATCGATGTGACCGTGTCTTCTCTCGGCAACGCCAAGAGCCTGCGCGGCGGGACCCTGGTCATGACCCCGCTGAAAGGGGCGGATGGCCAGGTTTATGCGATTTCCCAGGGCAATTTGCTGGTGAGCGGCGCCGGCGCTTCCGCCGGGGGCAGCAGCGCCCAGGTCAATCACCTGGCGGTCGGCCGCATTCCGGCGGGTGCAACGGTGGAGCGTGCGGTGAACACGCCGTTGGGACAGGGCGACTATGTCAGCCTGGACCTCAACCAGTCCGATTTCACCACGGCGGACCGCGTGGTGCAGGCGATCAATCGTTACTTCGGCGAAGGCACCGCGAGCGCCGGCGATGGCGGGCAGGTGCGCGTGCGCGCCCCGCGCGATGCGAACCAAAGGGTCGCTTTCATCTCGCAGATGGAGAATCTCCCGATTCAGGCCGGCAACGGTGCGGCCAGGGTGATCGTCAATGCACGCACCGGATCGGTGGTGATGAACCAGAACGTCGCGGTGGATAGCTGCGCCGTGGCTCATGGCAATTTGTCTGTCACCATCAGCAGCGATACCCAGGTGAGCCAGCCCAACCCCTTGTCGCAGGGGGTGACCACAACGACGCAGAATGCCCAGATCGATATCAAGGCGCAGAAAGGCGAACTGGTCATGCTGCCTGCCAGCCCCTCGCTGGGCGAGGTGGTGAAAGCACTGAACGCAGTCGGCGCCTCGCCCCAGGACCTGCTGGCGATTTTGCAGGCCATGAAGGCGGCTGGAGCGTTGCGCGCGGAGCTGGAGATCATTTAACCTGAGCTAACTCCCTCCCCTTCAAGGAGGAGGGCTGGGGTAAGCAGGTTGGCATGAAAGCTGCTAGGTAATCGCTCATGATCACCTCTGTTTCCGATATTTCCTCAAGGTTGGCGCTCGACGCGCAAAGCGTGGGCCAGTTGCGGCTGCAGGCGAGAACCGACCCGGTCGCCGGCGCGCGCGCGGCGGCACAGCAGTTCGAGGCGCTGTTTCTGAACATGATGCTGAAAAGCATGCGCGAGGCGACGCCCAAGGAAGGCCTGTTCGATGACGCCAACACCGAGATGTACACCAGCATGCTGGACGCGCAACTGGCGCAGAGCCTGAGCAAGGGCAAGGGCATCGGGCTGGCCGACATGATGCTGCGCCAGATGAAGCTCCAGGGCGTGCTTCCGCCGGATGCCGCCAGGCCGGATGCCGCGACAGCGCCAGGCGGACAAACCGGGCGGCAATTTTTGCCGCTTGCAACTTCGAATCCCATACGCCTGAACAAACCGCCGAGCGGGGTGGACCTGCCCGCGCCGACGCCAGGCGCCAGTGGCGCGGCGGGTTTTAGCGGCGCGGCCGGATTCATCGACAAACTGTGGCCGGACGCCGCGGATGCGGCCCGGAAACTGGGCGTTCCGGCACATTTCCTGCTGGGCCATGCCGCGCTGGAGAGCGGTTGGGGCAAGCATGAAATCCGCGACGCGCAGGGCAATAACAGCTACAACCTGTTCGGCATCAAGGCCGGCAAGGGATGGAACGGGGCGGTGATGGAAGCGCAGACCACCGAGTACGTCAACGGCGTGGCGCAGAAGAAGACGGCGCTATTCCGCGCCTACGGCTCCTATGCCGAAGGCCTCAAGGACTATGCCAGCCTGCTGAAAAACAATCCGCGTTACGCGTCTGCACTCGCGCAGCCCCTCGACGCATCGGGATTTGCGCGCGGGCTGCAACAGGGCGGCTATGCCAGCGACCCCCTGTATGCCGACAAGCTGGCGCGGGTCATCAATAGCGACGCACTGCGCCAGGCGCTTTCTTAAAGTATTGCGTTTTCATGCCGCTAACTAAATTGAGGTATTCAAAATGAGCGGAATTTTAAGCATCGGCATCACGGGCCTGCAGGCGGCGCAGGTGGGGTTGTCCACGACGGGCCATAACATCAGCAACGCTGCCACGCCCGGCTATAACCGTCAGGAAATCGTGCAGAGCGCGAACACGCCGCTCGGGACCGGCTCGGGATTCATCGGGCAGGGCACCAATGTCACGACAGTGAAGCGAATCTACAGCCAGTATCTGGATAATCAGGTGCAATCGGCGCAGACCCAGGGCGCTTACCTGGACACCTATTCCGCCCAGATCAGCCAGATCGACAACATGCTGGCCGACCCCGCGGCTGGACTGTCTCCGGCGCTGCAGAGCTTTTTCAGCGGCGTGCAGGATGTCGCCGCCAACCCTGCCTCGGTGCCGTCGCGGCAAAGCATGATCAGCGCCGCCAACGCGCTGGTGACCCGCTTCCAGACCCTGAACGGGCGCCTTCAGGAAATGCGCGACGGAGTGAATTCCCAGATTTCCGCCAGCGTGGACTCGATTGACGCTTACGCCAAGCAGATCGCCAGCGTCAACCAGCAAATCGTTCTTGCCCAGGCCGGCAGCAACGGCCAGCCGCCCAACGATCTTCTCGACCAGCGGGATCAACTGATCGCCGACCTCAACAAGGAAATCAACGTCAGCGTCGTGAAGCAGAGCGACGGCAGCTATAACGTCTTCATGGGCAAGGGACAGGCGCTGGTGGTGGGGACCCAGCCCTTCACCCTGGCGACGCTACCGTCCCCGGACGATCCCGGGAACCTGGCCGTGGCTTACGTTGGCAACGGCACCCCATCGTTCCTGCAGAATGACAGCCTGAATGGCGGCAACCTGGGCGGCCTGCTGGCCTTCCGCAGCGAAACGCTGGATGCGGCCCAGAATGGCCTGGGGCGGGTGGCGATTGGCTTGGCTCAGACATTCAACGACCAGCATCGTCTGGGGCAGGATTTGAATGGAGCATTGGGTACGGACTTTTTTAACATTTCAGCGCCCAAGGTGATCCCGAATTCGCAGAACAATGCTGCATCCGGCGTTCCTGCAGTGACAATGAGCAATGTCAGCAATTTGACGGCCAGCGATTACAGGCTGACCCAGACGGGTGCCGGATTGTTTACGCTGACACGTCTTTCGGACAACACCGCGCTGTTCACCAATGCAGCCTTGCCGCAATCCGTAGATGGTCTGACCATTGCGGCGCCAGGCGTATCCTCAATGGGCGATAGCTGGCTGATCCAGCCAACGCGGAATGGAGCAGGCGATATTGGCGTGGCGATCAGCGATACGGCCAAAGTCGCCGCCGCGGCGCCGATCCTTACCAGCCCTGCCTATGATCCCGTGACAAATGTATTTACTAATGCGGGCACAGGGAAGATTAGCGCCGGGGTCGTCAATGCGCCGCCGCCAACCAATCCGGCTTTACAGAACAACGTCACGATCGCATTCATTGACGCAACGCATTTTAGCGTGACTGATAACACAACTGCGACCGTGCTTGCAGCCAGCGTGGCTTATAATCCTGTGACCGGGGCGAGTGTTTCATATAACGGCTGGACCGTTCAGATTACCGGCGCTCCGGCAACGGGTGATACCTTTACCGTTGGCCCCAATACCGGGGGTATTTCCGACAACCGTAACGCGTTGCTATTGGCCGGCTTGCAGACTGAAAACAAGTTGGCGGGCGGCACGGCCACCTACCAGAGCGCTTACAGCCAGATCGTCAGCTCGGTGGGCGTCAAGGCGCGCGATGTCAGCGTTACGGCGCAAGCCCAGGCAAGCCTGATAACGCAGTCGCAATCGGCCCAGCAATCCCTGTCGGGGGTCAATCTGGATGAAGAGGCGGCGAACCTGCTGCGCTACCAGCAAGCCTATCAGGCATCCGGCAAGCTCATGCAAATCGCTTCCACCTTGTTCGATACCCTGCTCGCCCTCGGTAAGTAAGGAGTTCCATCATGCGCATCAGCACCAATACCATCTTTGACCTGGGCATTGCTGGCATTCAGCAGCAGTCATCGGCACAGGTCAAGACCCAGCAGCAGCTTGCGAGTGGACGCCGCATTCTCACGCCGGCGGACGACCCCGTGGCGGCGGCCAGGGTGCTGGAGGTTTCCCAGTCCAAGGCGATCAACCAGCAATACGACGTGAATACCAATTCTGCGGCCAGCGCCCTGGGATTGGAAGACGGGACACTGACCAGTATCGAGAACCTGATTCAGTCCGTGCGTGATGTCGCCATCACTGCCGGTGGGCCCTCGATGGATGGCGCTGCCCTGAAAAATCTGGCGGTCGGCCTAACGGCGAGTTACCAGCAATTGCTGGGTCTCGCCAACACCAAGGATGGCAACGGGCAGTACATGTTTTCCGGCTACAAGGGCGCGACCCAGCCATTTTCCGAAACGTCGCCCGGAAACGTGGCCTATAACGGCGACCAGGGACAGAGGCTGATGCAGATCAGCCCGTCGCGCCAGATCGCGGTGAGCGATGCCGGTTCCGATGTTTTTTATCAGAACAAGAACGGCACCAACCAAAGCCTTTTTACGACACTCAACAAACTGATTTCGGATTTGAATGCGGGGGTGACGAGCAATTTGCAAAGCTCGATTTCAGATCTGGATAACGGACTGAATCAGGTTCTGTCAGTGCACGTTTCAGTGGGCCAGCGGATGAACGAGAACGATGCGGTCAAGAGTAGCGGACAGAGTACCGCCTTGCAGTACGACCAGACGCTTTCCGGATTGCAGGATCTCGACTATGCCCAGGCGACCATCGACCTCAACAAGCAGTCGCTGGGCCTGCAGGCCGCTCAGCAGTCCTTCGCAAAAATCCAGGGCCTGTCGCTGTTCAATTACATTAACTGACAGGTATCCGCTATCAGCGGTCAATTTTGCTGACCGCTGATCTTTTACACCTCGTCGGCGTTGCCCAGCGCGGTGATGTTGAAGCCGCCGTCCACATAGGTGATCTCGCCGGTCATGCCGCTGGCGAGGTCGCTGCACATGAAGGCGGCCACATTGCCGACTTCCTCGATCGTGACATTGCGCCGCAGCGGAGAGTGTTTTTCGTTGTAGCTCAGCAGCTTGCCGAAATCCGCGATGCCGCTGGCGGCCAGGGTCTTGATCGGACCGGCGGAGATGGCGTTGACGCGGATGCCCTTCGGGCCCAGGCTGGTGGCCATGTAGCGCACGTTGGCTTCGAGGCTGGCCTTGGCCAGGCCCATCACGTTGTAGTGCGGCACGTAACGCTCGGCGCCCAGATAGGACAAGGTGAGCAGCGCGGCGTTGCGGCCCTGCATCATGGGCAGGCCGGCCTTGGCCAGGGCGACGAAGCTGTAGGAGCTGATGTCGTGGGCGATCCGGAAATATTCGCGCGTGACCGCGTCCACGTAATCGCCAGCCAGCGCCTGTTTCGGCACGAAGGCGATGGAATGCACGAGGCCGTCCAGGCCGTCCCAGTGTTTGCCCAGCGCGCCGAACAGATTGTCGATTTCCTCGTCGCTGGCCACGTCGCAGGGCAGCACCAGCTCGCTGCCGAGTTCCCTTGCCAACTCGCTGACGCGGTCCCTGATTTTCTCCCCCTGATAGGAAAAGGCCAGTTCCGCGCCTTCGCGCCTCATCGCCTGCGCAATGCCGTAAGCGATGGAGCGGTTGCTGATGAGACCTGTTATGAGGATCTTTTTGTTGGCCAGAAATCCCATGCTTGATGCTCCGTAATGGTTTCTCGAAATGACGGCGATTATAACCCAATTTTCCGGCATGGCCGCCTGCCTGTGTTTGCGCTACACTGCCGGGCGATGATACCCTTGTTCCGAATCCTGGTGGGCCTCGCGTGGCTGATGACGGCGCCGCTTGCTGCCGCGGCTCCGGCCGTCGCGCTCGGTTACGCGCCCAAATATCCCCCTGGTTTTTCCCATTTCGCCTATGCCAATGCGGATGCCCCCAAGCGCGGCAGCCTCGCCCTGTCCGCGGTGGGCAATTTCGACAGCCTCAATCCGTTTCTGCTTAAAGGCATCGCCGCCGCCGGCATCACCGACCTGGTGTTCGAAACTCTGATGGAACAGAGCCTGGATGAGCCTTTCAGCCAGTATGGCCTGCTCGCGGAGGATGTCCAGCTCGCCCCGGACCGGCTTTCCGTGACCTATCGCCTCAATCCCCGCGCGAAATTTTCCGATGGTTCGCCTGTGACGGCGCAGGATGTCAAGTTCTCCTTCGATACCCTCAAAAGCCAGTTGGCCCATCCCCAATACCGCTTTTACTGGGCCGACATCAAGCGGGCGGTGGTGGTGGATGAGCGCACCGTGCGTTTCGAGTTCGCCAGGGTCAACCCCGAGCTGCACCTCCTGACCGGCCAGATGCCCATTTTTTCCCATCGCTGGGGCGCGGGCAAGCCCTTTGACCGGATCGTCACCGATCTCCCCCTCGGCAGCGGCCCTTACCGGGTGGACGAGGTTCAGTTGGGCAAGAAGATCAGCTTCAGGCGCAACCCGGACTATTGGGCCAAAGACCTCAACACGCGGCGCGGCACGTTCAACTACGACCAGGTCGCATTCGTTTACTACAAGGATTCCACTGTCCAGCTGGAGGCTTTCAAGGCGGGCGAATTCGATTTCGTGGCGGTCACCAATTCCAAGCAATGGGCGCGCGATTACCGCGGGCCGAAATTCAGCCAGGGGCTGATCCGGAAGGCGGAGTTGAAACACAGCAACGATGCAGGCATGCAGGGTTTCGTGTTCAACCTCCGGCGCGACATCTTCAAGGACAAGCGCGTCAGGAAAGCCATCGGACTGGCTTTCGATTTCGAATGGTCGAACAGGAACCTGTTTTACGGCCAGTATCAGCGCTGCAACAGCTATTTCAGCAACAGCGAGCTGGCCTCGTCCGGCGTGCCTCGGGGCGACGAACTGAAACTGCTGGAACCCTATCGCGACCACTTGCCGCCCGAGGTATTCGCGCGGCCGTGGCAGCCGCCCTCTACCAACCCGCCCGGCTCGTTGCGCGCCAACCTGCGCCAGGCCAAGGCCCTGCTGGCGCAAGCCGGCTGGACCTACCGAGACGGCGCGCTGCGCAATGCCAGCGGGGCGCCTTTGGCGTTCGAGATCCTGCTGGCGGAAAAAGGCTTCGAGCGCATCGTCGGGCCCTTCGCGCGCAATCTCGCCCGGCTCGGCATCCAGGCCAGTTACCGCACCATCGATATAGCGCTCTACCAGCGCCGTTCCGACACCTTCGATTTCGACATGATGGTCCAGTCCTTCCCCGAGTCCCAGTCCCCCGGCAACGAGCAGATGAACCTGTGGCATTCCAGCGCGGCCGACAAGGAAGGTTCCAACAACGTCATCGGCATCAAGGACCCGGTGGTGGACGCCATGGTGGAAAAAGTCGTCTACGCGCCCGACCGCAAGGCGCTGGTGACCGCCACCCATGCCCTGGACCGCGTGCTGCTCAACGGCGAATACCTGGTGCCCAACTGGTTCACGCCCGTCCACCGGGTGGCATACTGGGACAAGTTCGGCTTCCCAGGGCAACTGCCGCTGTATTATTCGGCGATGGAATGGATGCTGCGCTTTAGCTGGAGCCGGAAATGAGGGTGAGGGGTGGTTTTGATGCAGGAGTTCGTGTCGTGAAAAGAACAAGGAATGACCGATGAGCCAGGATGAATTCTCGCTAGAGGCACCGCAAGCGCCGGAACCGGGCCCAAAGCCCGCTCCGCGCAAACGGCGAGTGCCGACCACCGCCAAGGGCGCGGTGGGAGACGAAGCGCAAATTCTCAGCTACCGGCACCCGGACAAGCGCAAGAACAATCCCGATGTGGGCATGGTCAAGCCGGAGAACGACCCGGAGCAGCCCAAAACCACCTGGGCCTACGACCCCCACCTCGACCCGGCGCTACAATTCGATATGGGCCGGGCAGCGATTGAAAAGCTGATCGACGACGCGCTGGCCAGTGGTGATGAGGCCGCCATGCGCGCCGCGCTGGAAGAACTCAAGCGCCTGCAAACTCCCTACCTCAACTGGAGCGGCAAGGCCGAGCGCACCAGCTTCGAGGTGGATACGGTAAGCCTCCACGTCCACGAACGCATCGACCCCATGAGCATCCTCGCAGCAGTGCGCAGGAGCGGCGCCCCCGCCGCGAAATCGGCCCGAGCCCCCGGCCAAAACACCCGAGGACAAGGGCGGGCCTCCTACATTCAACCGGGATTATTCGACGCCCCCTTCGAAAGCCTGCCGCTACGCGACGCCATCGACTTCTACCGCCACGAGCGCGGCTGGGCCAACCGCATGGTGGCCGGCGACAGCCTGCTGGTGATGAACTCCCTGCTGCAAAAGGAGGGCATGGCCGGCCAGGTGCAGATGATCTACCTCGACCCGCCCTACGGCATCAAATACGGCTCCAACTTCCAGCCCTTCGTCGGCAAACGCGACGTGAAAGACCGCAAGGACGAAGACCTGACGCAGGAGCCGGAAATGATCAAGGCGTTTCGGGACACCTGGGAACTGGG
>JAQTLK010000053.1:6754-16870 GCA_028714955.1 Sulfuricella sp. | reverse complement strand
CGGCCTTGTTTATGCTTGCGGTTGTTCTTTAACAGGATTACTGTAATTATTATGACGCTGTAGCAGCCACATAAAAACCAATGCAAGGGAGGGGCTTCAAATGAACCTGATCGAACGTGTCAAAAATATCCTGCTGCAACCCAAAACGGAATGGGAAAGGATTTCCACCGAAGCCACGGCGGCAGGCGACCTGTATAAAAGCTATATTGCTCCACTGGCCGCGATCGGCCCGGTGGCGTCGATCATCGGCATGTCAGTGGTCGGCATCAGCCTGCCCTTCATGGGGTCATTCCGGATACCGATCACCAGTTCCATTGCACAGGCGCTGACCAGTTACGTTCTGACCCTGGTCGGGGTGTTCATCATTGCGCTCATCATCGACGCACTGGCGCCGGCTTTCGGCGGGGAGAAGAATCAGATACAGGCTCTCAAGGTCGCGACCTATGCATCCACCCCAAGCTGGATAGCGGGGATAGTGATGGTTCTGCCCATGCTGGGGTTTATCGCCCTGCTGGCGGCGCTGTATGGCCTGTACCTGCTTTATCTGGGGCTACCGTTGTTGATGAAGGCTCCGCGGGAAAAGGCGATCGGCTATACGGTTGTGGTTGTGATCGTGGCCGTTGTAGTGATGATGATGATTGGCGCCGTTAGTGGTATTTTCATGCCAGCGCCGACGATGCCAACACCAAATTTCACCCCTCATTAAAATCGCGGGAGGGAAGGAGTTTCCCTGTTTTTTGACTCGACCTGTACGCCTTCAGCGGGAGATTTAAAATGAAACAGCATTCCCTGAAAATAATGACAGCAACACTTTTGTCTGTCGGCCTGGGCTGCGCGCATGCCGCACCGGTAAGTTATGAAATGAATTTGCGCACTTATTCAGGCTTGGGAGCGGGCGGCGCCATGGGCATGATAGGTGCGATGCTCGGCGGCAATAGCGGCGTCAGCAAGCAGATGGACTTGCGCCTGACCAATCCCGGGGACATCCCCGCTGATTACAGCGCCGAACACATCGTACCCGATGGCATGCGCATCGGGCCTTCTCTGCCCCTGAAGGGCGAACGGCGCAGCAAAGGGGGTGAAGGTGACAGCGGGACGGAACAGCCCGAGGGGAAAGTGCTCATTTACTGGGGATGTGGCGCGAGTGTGGCTAAAGGCCAACCGGAAATCATCGATTTCAGGAACATGTCCGGCCAGGTTCCGCCGGAAGTCGCTGCCATGGCGCGGCAGAGTCGCACGAGGCATGGCGGCGGCAGCGTGGAATCCCTGCCGCCGCGCACCCTGTGGTGGCCATACGGCGATGAGGCATTCAAGGGTATCCCAGCCGATGCCTCCGCAGTCGGCGAACACGCGGTGAAAGCCAGTTTCATGCAGCGTGACATCCTCTATACGCTGGACAAGGAAATGGATTTCCTTGAACCGATGAATCTCCGGGCGACCAGTTCCGACCTCAAGGCCGCCATACCACTCGAATGGGACAAACTCTCGCGCGCCAGGGGATACAACCTCCATGCCGCAGGAGCAACGGGCGACAATGAAGTGACGATCTGGATGGCAGCCAGGAACAGGCACCCCATGCTTCCCGGCACTCAGAACACATGCACCATCGCGGGCGGTATTTTCGAGAAGGCGCAAGGCGCCATGGTCATGGGCGAAGCCGTCGGGCCGACCCGAGGCTTCGCTTATCCGCCGCAGAAACCCGGTGAGAAAAAGCCGTTGATCTGGAGCGCCAGGGTGCAGGTGTCGGCTTTCGACAACGTGATGCTCGGCGTGGGGAACATTGCCAGGGATGCCGCTGGCGACGCCGCTACTGACACGGTGGTACCGGGCGGAAGCGGCATCATCAAGTCCATCAAGGGCTTGTTCGGGAACTGAAGCGGCACGGGCCCTCTACCAGGCCGCGCCCCCGGCGCTAAGGCGCGCGCCGTCCCTGAGCGCCTTGATGGCGGCTTCGCGGCTGGCGACGGGGATGCTATTGGGACAAAAAAAATCATCATGCAGCATGTGGTGCTGCCGGTTCACGTCCTTGTAACTGATCGCCTCCCACCGGGCGTTGCGCGCCTTTCCCCAGCTGCCATCGGCCCGCCCGAAGGCATAGCGCTTCACTTCTGCCGGGTCGCAGCGCATGCCCTCGTAGGAGATATTCACCGCCCCAGCGGAAGACTTGATGATCAGCGTATAACGCACCACGCCGTCTTTGCCTGGCGCAATGGACGGGCCGTCTATGTAAAAACGGTTGTCGGTAGTGGCGCTGACAAAAAAGGGCAGGAAATTTTCAGGCTTGGGGGCGGGAGGCAGTTGAGGTTCGAGTTCCGCCCAAGGTTTTTCATCATCCTCGTATTCGGATTTCCCCCAATTGGGCTTGCCAAAATCGAAAGCATGGGCCACAAGCGGCAGGCAGCACAACAACAGCGGTAGTTTTTTCATTTTTATTTAAGCCCAATAAAAAAACCCCCGCACACCTCGCGGTGCCGGGGATTCGTCTTGACGTGCGCCGGACTCATGCCGGCGTAGCGGCCATTACTTGAGTTTGATTTCCTTGTATTCCACATGCTTGCGCGCCTTGGGATCATATTTCATGATTGCCATTTTTTCCGGCATGGTGCGCTTGTTCTTGGTGGTGGTGTAGAAGTGTCCGGTACCCGCAGAGGATTCCAGCTTGATTTTTTCGCGTCCGCCTTTAGCCATGATCTACTCCTTAAACCGATTCGCCACTGGCGCGAAGATCGGCCAGCACGGCATCGATGCCATTCTTGTCAATAGTGCGCAGTGCAGCGCAGCTCACGCGCAGGCGCACCCAGCGGTTTTCACTTTCGACCCAGAACCGGCGGTATTGCAGGTTGGGGAGGAAACGACGCTTGGTTCTGTTGTTGGCGTGGGAAACATTGTTCCCGGTCATCGGGCGCTTGCCGGTGACTTTACATACGCGTGCCATTTGAGGGTACTCCTAGAAAATAAGTCGCTTGGGTAAAGCTTCGAAAAACGCGATTTATACCATGTTTTTGTGGTTCGACTCAAGAAAAAATTGCATACCGTTGTCAAACGCACGGTCGAGATGAACGCGCAGCAAGGCAGGATCAGCTCCGGCGTATATTCCCCAGTTGGCCTGGGTGGGCAGAATTTCCATGCCGCAATAAGTCAGTACGCCGATCAGCGGCTCCAGATAAAGGGCGGCGAGGTTCACATCCTCGCGTTGGCGGCTACCGACATTAACCAGCATTTGGGCGCGCAGCTTGAGCAACCCCTCGGTGCGACCGGCGATGTGCTGGAAGGCAAAGCCCTGGGTCAGGACCCTTTGCAGCCAGCCGCTGAGGATGGCAGGTGGCGTACTCCACCAAACCGGGTAGGCCAGCACCAGGGCATCGCTGTGCTTGATGCGCTCCTGCCAGGCACGGATTTCCGGGGAGACCTGCCCTTCTTTCCAGCCCTCCAGTTCCTGGATGGAAACCACCGGGTTGAAGCCTTCGCCGTAAAGGTCGGCGATTTCCACATCGTGCCCGCTGGCGTTCACGCCTTCGGCAAATCGTTGCGCCAGCGTCTGGGTAAAACTATCCTGCCGCGGGTGGGCAGTAACGATCAAAACTTTCAAATCAAACCTCGTTCAGCAAATGACAACACCGTGCCGCCGCCGACTATAAAATGATCGAGAATGCGTATATCTATGAGCGCCAGGGCATTTTTCAATGCCTGAGTGAGAATCTGGTCGGCGTTGCTCGGTTCGGAGGTGCCGGAGGGGTGATTGTGGGCGAGAATCACGCTTGCCGCGTTGTGATGCAATGCCCGTTTGACCACCTCGCGCGGATAAACGCTAGTCTGGGTAAGCGTTCCCCTGAACATCTCCTCGATGGCAACCGGCCGGTTCTGGGCGTCAAGGAACAGCACGGCAAACACTTCATAAGCTTTCCTGCCGAGCGTGAGACGCAGGTAATCCTTGACCGACGCGGGGGAATTCAGCGCATCGCGGTCGCGCATTTTCTCCTCCATGGCGCGCCGGGCCATTTCCATGACGGCCTGCAATTGCGTATATTTGGCCGGGCCGAGTCCGGGAATGCTGCAGAATTCCTGCTGGCTGGCATCGAACAGCCGGGCCAGGCTACCGAAGTGGCTGGCCATCTCGCGCGCCAGATCCACCGCGCTTTTGCCGGCCACCCCGACGCGCAGGAAAATGGCCAGCAGTTCCGCATCCGACAGGCTGGCAGCGCCCTGTTTTAACAGACGCTCTCTGGGACGCTCGTCTTCGGGCCAGTCGGTAATTGCCATTGGCTATCGGGAACCTGTCGTTTTAACGTAAAATGAGGCCATTATGACCGATTTGGCGAAAAAGCGCCTGTTGCTGGGCGTGACGGGGGGCGTGGCTGCTTATAAAGCGGCGGAACTGGCGCGCCTGCTGGTACTGCAAAATGTCGAGGTGCAGGTGGTGATGACGCAGGCCGCATGCCAGTTCGTCACCCCGGTGACCATGCAGGCGCTCTCCGGGCGCCCGGTGTTCACTGACCTGTGGGACAACCGCATCGATAATGGCATGGCGCATATCGACTTCACCCGCGATACCGATGCCGTGGTGGTGGCGCCAGCCAGTGCCGATTTCATCTCCAAGCTGGCGCATGGCACGGCCGACGACCTGCTTTCCACCCTGAGCCTGGCGCGCATGTGCCCGCTGCTGGTGGCGCCGGCCATGAACCGGCAGATGTGGGAAAACCCCGCCACCCGGCGCAACATCAAGCAGATTCGTGAAGATGGCATTGCCGTGCTCGGCCCTGACAGCGGCGCGCAGGCATGCGGTGAAAGCGGCATGGGACGGATGCTGGAAGCGGAAGACCTGCTGGCCGGCATCGAGGCATTCTTCCAGCCCAAGCTGTTGCAAGGCAAGCATGTCCTGATGACCGCCGGGCCGACATTTGAAGCCATCGATGCGGTGCGCGGCATAACCAATTCGAGTTCGGGCAAGATGGGCTATGCCGTGGCGCGCGCGGCGCTTGAAGCCGGAGCCGCGGTGACGCTGGTCAGTGGGCCGACTTGCCTCAAGCCGCCGCTGGGCGCGCGGGTGGTCAACGTCGTCAGCGCCCAGCAAATGCTCAAGGCGGTGAAGGAGGCCGTGAACTGGGCGGATATTTTCATCGGCGTGGCGGCGGTGGCCGATTATTACGTGCTCAACCCGTCCGAACAGAAGATCAAGAAGGACGCGCACATCCTGACGCTGGAACTGGCGCCCAACCCGGACATCGTGTCGAACGTGGTGAACCTGCCCGATCCGCCGTTCTGCGTCGGTTTCGCGGCGGAGAGCGAGAACCTGTACGAATACGCCGAAATGAAGCGGCGCCGCAAGAACCTGCCGCTGCTGGCCGCCAACCTGGTGCAGACTGCCGTTGGCAGCGATGAAAACGAGCTGGTGCTGTTCGACGATGCCGGTGCCCACCCCCTGCCGCGCGCGCCGAAAATCACCCTGGCGCGCCAGTTGATTGCCCATGTCGCGAACCTGTACCAAAAAACATTGGCCATGAAAAAACAGAATGGATAAAGCAGCATGAAAATCGACGTAAAAATTCTCGACCCGCGCATGCACCAGCAACTTCCAGCCTATGCCACGCCCGGTGCGGCCGGCCTGGACCTGCGTGCCTGCCTGGCCGAAGCACTGGTACTGAATGCGGGCCAGACAGAGCTGATTCCCACCGGCATCGCCATCCACCTGGCCGATCCCGGCTACGCCGCGCTGATTTTGCCGCGCTCCGGCCTGGGCCACAAACACGGCATCGTGCTGGGCAACCTGGTCGGCCTGATCGATTCCGACTACCAGGGGCAATTGTTCGTGTCCTGCTGGAACCGCGGCCAGACGGCCTTCACCATCAACCCGCTGGAGCGCATCGCCCAGCTGGTGGTGGTGCCGGTGGTGCAGGCAGTTTTCAACATCGTCGACGATTTCGCCGGCAGCGAGCGCGGCACTGGCGGCTTCGGCAGTACCGGAAAACACTGAATTTCTTTAAATCCACACTGGAATAAGCAAAATGTTACAAGCCTATCGTGACCACGTCGCCGAGCGCGCAGCCCAGGGCTTGCCCCCTCTGCCGCTTTCACCCGAACAGACCGCAGCCTTGGTGGAATTGCTGAAATCCCCGCCCAGGGGTGAAGAGGATTTCCTGCTCGACCTGTTCGAGAACCGCGTGCCGGCCGGGGTGGACCAGGCCGCTTACGTCAAGGCGGCGTTCCTCGCCGATCT
Source organism: Sulfuricella sp. (assembly GCA_028714955.1). Lineage (GTDB taxonomy): Bacteria > Pseudomonadota > Gammaproteobacteria > Burkholderiales > Sulfuricellaceae > Sulfurimicrobium. Next base: position 10,656 of record JAQTLK010000053.1, on the reverse strand, counting down.
GGCGCATGGCAAGGCGGAGTCGCCGCTGGTGTGCAGGCAGCACGCGGTCCAGTTGCTGGGCACCATGCTCGGCGGTTATAACGTGGGCACCCTGGTTGGACTGCTGGACGACGCTAGCTTGGCACCGGACGCGGTGCAGGCGCTGGCGCACACCATACTGATCTTCGATGCCTTCCATGACGTGGCGGAAAGGGTGAAAGCCGGCAATCCCCACGCCAGGGAGCTGATGCAATCCTGGGCGGACGCCGAATGGTTCACCGGCAAGCCCGCGCTGGCGGAAAGCATTCGGTGCGTGGTGTTCAAGGTGGACGGTGAAACCAATACCGACGATCTTTCCCCCGCACAGGCGGCGTGGTCGCGCCCTGATATTCCGCTGCACGCCACGGAAATGCTGGTCAACAAGATGCCGGATGGCCTGGCGACGATAGCCGGGCTAAAACAGAAAGGGCTGCCGCTGGCCTATGTGGGCGATGTGGTGGGCACAGGTTCCTCGCGCAAGTCCGCCATCAACTCGGTGCAATGGTTCATGGGCGCCGACATCCCGCACATTCCCGGCAAACGCACCGGCGGCATCGTGCTGGGCGGCAAGATCGCGCCGATCTTCTTCAACACCGCCGAGGATTCCGGCGCGCTACCGATCCAGTGCGACGTATCCGCCATGAAAATGGGCGATGTCATCACGATTTATCCCTTCAAGGGCGAAGTGCACGATGCAGCCGGTAAAGTCATCAGCACTTTCAAGCTCGAGCCGGTCACGCTGGCCGACGAGATGCGTGCCGGTGGACGCATTCCCCTCATCATCGGACGCGGTCTGACCAGCAAGGCACGCGAGACCCTTGGCCTGCCGCATTCCGACCTGTTCATCCAGCCGCAGCCAGTGAAAGACAGCGGCAAGGGCTACACCCTGGCGCAAAAAATGGTGGGTCGCGCCTGCGGCGTCATGGGCGTGCGTCCCGGCACTTATTGCGAACCCCGCATGACCTCGGTCGGCTCGCAGGACACAACCGGCGGCATGACCCGCGACGAGCTGAAGGAACTGGCCTGCCTGGGCTTCTCCGCCGACCTGGTGATGCAGAGCTTCTGCCATACCGCGGCCTATCCGAAACCGGTGGACATCAAGCTCCACCATACCCTGCCGGAGTTCATCTCCTCGCGCGGCGGCGTGTCCTTGCGCCCAGGCGACGGCGTGATCCACTCCTGGCTCAACCGCATGCTGCTGCCAGACACCGTGGGCACCGGCGGCGATTCGCACACCCGTTTCCCCATCGGCATTTCCTTCCCTGCCGGCTCCGGGCTGGTAGCCTTTGCCGCCGCCATGGGCGCGATGCCGCTCGACATGCCGGAATCGGTGCTGGTGCGCTTCAAGGGCGAGATGCAGCCGGGCATCACGCTGCGCGACCTGGTCAATGCCATCCCCTACGCCGCCATCCAGAAGGGCGACCTGACGGTCGGCAAGCAGGGCAAGAAGAACGTGTTCTCCGGCCGCATCCTGGAGATCGAGGGCCTGCCACAGCTCAAGGTCGAACAGGCGTTCGAACTGGCGGACGCCTCCGCCGAACGCTCCGCCGCCGCCTGCACGGTGCGCCTCGACACGGCGCCAGTGATCGAGTATCTCAATTCCAACGTGGTGTTGCTGGAAAACATGATAGCAAACGGCTACCAGGATGCGCGCACCCTGCAGCGCCGCATCGACGCCATGAAGGCCTGGCTGGCCAAGCCCGAACTGCTGCAGCCGGATAGCGATGCGGAATACGCCTACGTGCTGGAGATCGACCTCGCCCAGATCAGGGAACCGCTGGTTGCCTGCCCCAACGACCCGGACGACATCAAGCCGCTGTCCGCCGTGGCTGGCGACAAGATCGACGAGGTGTTCATCGGCAGTTGCATGACCAATATCGGCCACTACCGTGCCGCCTCCAGAATCCTCGAGGACGCCGGCATGGTTCCGACCAGGTTATGGGTGGCGCCGCCCACCCGCATGGATGAAGCGCAGTTGCGGGAAGAAGGCATATATGGCATCTTCGGCCGTGCCGGCGCACGCACGGAAATGCCTGGCTGTTCCCTGTGCATGGGCAACCAGGCACGGGTGGCCGACCGTGCCACGGTGTTCTCGACCAGCACGCGCAACTTCGACAACCGCATGGGCAAGGATGCGCGCTGCTATCTCGGCTCGGCGGAACTGGCTGCCGTGTGCGCGCGGCTGGGGAAAATTCCCGGCACGGAGGAATATCTGTCCGTGGTTCAGGACAAGATCGCGCCGCTGGCTGACAACATTTACCGCTACCTCAACTTTGACCAGATGGAAGCCTATACCCGCAAGGGCAAGGTGATCGCCATCAGCAACTAGCCGTCGTCAACCGTCCCCCTGTCTTACTGATCGCTGACCGCATTATTAACGAGAAAATCATGAAACTCATCCTGTCCCCGACCAGCCCCTTCGCGCGCAAGGTGCGCGTGGTGCTGGCGGAAAAACGCATCGATTATGAACCCGTGGTGGATATTCCCTGGGAGGCGACCACCCGCGTGCCGGAGTACAATCCCTTGGGAAAAGTGCCAGTGTTGGTAATGGACGATGGCAGCACCTTGTTTGATTCGCGCGTGATCGTCGAATACCTTGACCACCTCACTCCGGTGTCGCCCCTGCTGCCCAAGGAGCATCGCCCGCGTATCGCCGTGCGGCGCTGGGAGGCGCTGGCGGATGGGGTGACGGAGTCGGCCGCAACTATTTTCCTGGAAAAGAAGCGCCCTGAAAGCAGGCAGGACGGGGAATGGATCGTGCGCCAGGAAGGGCAGGTGTTTCGCGGCCTGGAAGCCATGTCCGAGGAATTGGGTGAAAAGGCCTGGTGCACTGGAGATTTCTTTACCCTGGCGGATATCGCCGTGGGTTGCGCGCTGGGCTATCTGGATTTTCGTTTTCCCCACATCCAGTGGCGCGAGTCGCATCCGAACCTCGGGAAACTGGCAGAAAAACTGGCGCTCCGCCCGTCATTCAAGGATACCGTGCCGACGGCGTGACGCCTTCCGGTCCGATCACTGACCCTAGCAGCCCGTAATTTGCGTCTTGTTCGTTATTGTTAAGGGTAAAAAATGATTCCCGATCATCCTCTCTTCAATTCCGGCGCCAGCGCTTCTCTCGCCAGCAGGTCCGCACACCACGCCCCGGCGCTTATTGCCGGCATGCTCGCGTTGCTTCTTTGCGCCTGCAGCAAGGCACCAGAGAGCGTGCCCGCGCCCAGCACGCAAAAACAGCATGACGTTGTTAGCAAGACAAGTGATGTCATCACGGCGGAGTCCCCCCTGGCCAAGGCGGCAACCAAGGGAAATATTGCAGAAGTAAAAGAACTGCTCGACAAGGGGGCGAACCCCAATGTGTTCGATGCGCTGGGAAGAACACCGCTTCACATGGCTGTATTTTACAACCACCCAAAGACAACCGCACTGCTGATCGCCAGAGGAGCGGATGTCAATGCGAAAGACCGGATCGGAATGACTCCCTTGCATGCCGCAGTGCTGGTTGGCAGCACGCAGGAAGTCGACTTGCTCCTGGCAAACAAGGCGGAAATCGACGCCGTGGCGAATTCTGGCTTGACACCGCTCCACCTGGCTGCGGCAACGGGACGCCCCCAACTGGTGAAGCTACTCATCCAACGAGGCGCCAACCCGCTGAGCAAGGATGTGACTGGCGCCACCCCGCTTTTTTTCGCAGTGAGGAACAAGGACCAGAACTCGATATCCCTGCTCCAGCAATATGCCGGCAAAGAGTAATTCCTGGGAGACTGTCGGACTGATGATGAATCGGCTGCAAAACCGGCACAATGGGGTAAGCAGGGATGGGCGGCTTTATCGCCCACCTCGCAAATGGGGTAAGCAGGGATGGGCGGCTTTATCGCCCACCTCGCAAA
>JAQTLK010000053.1:0-6654 GCA_028714955.1 Sulfuricella sp. | reverse complement strand
GCAGGGATGGGCGGCTTTATCGCCCACCTCGCAAAATCTGTCCTCCCCCGTCCGAATTCTGCGAGCAACCGCTTTGCGGCTTGCCTGCTAAAATCCTTGCGCTTCGATCCCCATAAGTCAGGCAGTCTCCCAGCGGTTTGCTATCGCCGGCAACAGTTCAGCGGAGAATGATGCTGCCGTTGCTGGCCTTGACAGCGCTACCGACGGCGAAGCCGGGATCCCTGTCGAAGCGGAATGTCTTTTCTTCTCCATTTTCAAAGCGCACGGCAACTTCCCATGTCTTGACAGTCTTCATTTTCTGCTCGATCTTGTGTCCGGCATAGGCGCCTCCCGCCGCTCCCGCGATGGTTGCGAGATCCTTGCCTGACCCACTCCCCACCTGGTGGCCAAGCAAGGCGCCGGCGACGCCACCGGCAACGATGCCCACCGGACTCCCCTCGCCTTCTTTTTCCACCACTTTCACCGACAGCACCTTGCCGCAATCGTCACAAACCTTGCCGCTTGCAGCCGAGGCGCTTGCTTGCGCGGATTTGGCATTGGCCAGCGCCTTGTCATATTCGGCCCTGGCATCGCGCAGGCATTGCATGCGGGCGCTGGAAGAAGATTCGCCGGCACAGAGTTTTCTGTCATCGGCATAGCGGTTGGCGGCAGCCTTCTTTGCTGCCGCATATTGCGCCTTGGACGCCGTGTCGGCAGCAAAGGCGGCACTGGACAGGAGAAAAGCAGCCATCAGCATCACGATTAGTTGTTTCATTTTTCTCTCCGGGGATGAATTAAGTTAAGAATATGACTCGAGGCGGGAGCAAAGGCCATATCGGAACAAGCTTGTGAAACGGTAATTTGTTCTCGCACCAGCCTGTCGCATTATCCTGGAAACCTCGGTTGACCGCCACGAGGCGGATTGCACGGTTTTTGCGGCGCATGGCGGCGTGACAACGCCTTGGAATGGAATGACCATTCCGCGTCGTTGTGCCTTGTCCTGCATCGCAAAAACCGCACGCTCCATCTCGTCCAACTGAGGTTTCCGGGATTATCGCCATTCCTGCGCAAGCAAAAATGACGGTGGGAAGGAAGTGAGCGCCCATTCCATTACGTTAACCGGCTTCCATGTTAAAACATCGGCTTTTCGGCGGCATTCAAATAGCGTCCGACCCCCTCCATGATTTCCATCTTCGCTTCTTCAGCGCCTACCCATCCCTGCACCTTGACCCACTTTCCGGCCTCCAGGTCCTTGTAGTGCTCGAAAAAATGCGTGATCTGGGCCATGGCTTGTTCCGGCAAATCGCGTGGCGACTCTATATTGCGGTAGATGGTGCACAGTTTGTCGATCGGCACTGCCAGCAACTTGGCATCCACGCCAGCCTCATCCTCCATCTTGAGCATGCCGACCGGGCGGCAACGCACCACCACGCCGGTAATCAGCGGCACAGGGGTGATCACCAGCACGTCCACCGGGTCGCCGTCCTCTGACAGAGTGTGCGGGATGTAGCCATAATTGCAGGGATAGTGCATGGCGGTAGACATGAAGCGGTCCACGAACATGGCCCCGGTGACCTTGTCCACTTCATACTTGATAGGTTCGCCATGCATGGGGATTTCAATGATGACATTGACATCGTTTGGCAGATCCTTGCCAGAGGATACTCGGTCCAGATTCACTTGAGGGCCTTTCCTAGAAAATAGAATAAAAGCCCATTATAAACACATAAATCCAGGTCGCAAAAAAAGGGCGGAAAATCTCCGCCCTTCCTGATTCAAGGCCTGCCGATCAGATTAATGGCACAATCATCAGCGCCACGATATTGATGATCTTGATGAGGGGATTGACGGCAGGGCCGGCAGTATCCTTGTAAGGGTCGCCGACGGTATCGCCGGTCACCGCGGCCTTGTGGGCTTCGGAACCTTTGCCGCCATAGTTGCCTTCCTCGATGTACTTCTTGGCGTTATCCCAGGCGCCGCCGCCGGTGGTCATGGAAATCGCTACGAACAGGCCGGTCACGATGGTACCGATCAGCACGCCACCGAGAGCCACCGGGCCAAGGAAATAACCAACCAGCAGCGGCACCGCGACAGGCAGCAAGGAAGGAATGACCATTTCCTTGATCGCCGCCTTGGTCAGCATGTCCACAGCCTTGGAATAATCCGGCTTGGCAGTGCCCGCCATGATGCCGGGAATTTCCTTGAACTGGCGGCGCACCTCGACCACCACGGAACCCGCAGCGCGACCAACGGCTTCCATGCCCATCGCGGCGAACAGGTAAGGCACCATGCCACCGATGAACAGACCGATAATCACCATATGGTTGGACAAGTCGAAAGTCAGCTCGCGGCCGCCCGTGGAAAGCGCATGGGTGTAGTCGGCGAACAGCACCAGTGCGGCCAGACCGGCGGAGCCAATGGCATAACCCTTGGTCACGGCTTTGGTGGTATTGCCCACGGCGTCCAGCGGATCGGTAATGTTGCGGATCTCATCCGGCAAACCCGCCATTTCGGCAATGCCGCCCGCGTTGTCGGTAATCGGGCCATAAGCATCCAGCGCCACGATGATGCCGGCCATGGAGAGCATGGAAGTGGCGGCGATGGCGATGCCGTAGAGGCCGCCCAGCGCATAGGCACCGCCAATGGCGGCACAAACGGCCAGCACTGGGGCGCCGGTTGACTTCATGGAAACCCCCAGACCGGCGATCACATTGGTGCCGTGGCCGGTGGTGGATGCCTGCGCGATATGGCGCACGGGGCTGAACTCGGTTGCGGTGTAATACTCGGTAATCCACACCAGCGCGGCGGTCAATGCCAGACCGATCAGGGAGGCCAGGTACAGGTTCATGGACGACACCAGTTTGTCGCCGATCATGACGCCATCACCCAGGATCCAGGTGGTCACCGGGTAGAACGCGATCACTGCCAGCACGCCGGAGACGATCAGCCCCTTGTACAGGGCGTTCATGATCTTGGCGCCCGGCTGCGTCTTGACGAAGAAAGTGCCGATGATGGAGGCAATGATGGAAACGCCGCCCAGCACCAGCGGATAGATCACCGCCTCGCTGGAACCGGTGATCATCAGGCCGCCCAGCACCATGGTTGCAATGATGGTCACGGCGTAGGTTTCAAAGAGGTCCGCTGCCATGCCGGCGCAGTCGCCCACGTTGTCGCCCACGTTGTCGGCAATTACCGCGGGGTTGCGCGGGTCGTCTTCGGGGATGCCGGCTTCAACCTTGCCGACCAGGTCGGCACCAACGTCAGCTCCCTTGGTAAAGATGCCGCCACCAAGACGGGCGAAGATGGAAATCAGCGAGCTGCCGAAGGCCAGTCCCACCAGTGAGTGCGTTGCATCCGAAGCGCTTGCGCCAACACCCAGCGTCAGGAAAGCATAATATCCGGCCACGCCCAGCAGACCCAGGCCCACCACCAGCAAGCCAGTGATCGCACCACCCTTGAAAGCCACGTTCAGCGCGGCATTGATGCCACCTTTGGCTGCTTCCGCAGTACGCACGTTGGCGCGCACCGAGACGTTCATGCCAATGTAGCCGGTCAGGCCCGAAAGAAACGCGCCAAGCGCGAAGCCAACAGCGGTTTGCCAGCCCAGCGCCAGGAAAATGGCCACCAGCAGAATCGCGCCGACGATGCCGATCGTGGTGTATTGACGGTTCAGGTAGGCCTGAGCACCCTCCTGCACCGCAGCGGCAATTTCCCGCATTCGGTCATTGCCTGTCGGCAGACCGAGAATCCATTTAATTGAAAATGCCCCATACAGGAGCGCCACACCCGCACATATTAATGCAAACATAAGACCGTCTGACATGATGACACCACCCTTCTTGCTGTTATTACCAGGCCAATCCGGGCTGGCCCCACGCCCCCGTTGATCATCACGCGGTCTGTGCGGCCGCGATCAAACCCTGCTTTTTATAGTTTTACAACAATTTGGTGCATTCAATAATTCCGGATCCTGGCAAATCCAGGTTTCAGCCTTTTACGGCAACACCGTTTTCGAAGCGGGTGCCCGGCTCGAAGCCGAACACCTGATCCAGCTTCATTTCATGCATCAGTTGATCCACGATCGCCTGGCCATGTTCCTTCTGCACCTCTGACAAAACCAGCTTGGCGGAATTGGCGTTGTAACCGCTGCCAAAACTCACCTGTACCGCCAAAAGCGCACGTGCCCGGTCAAGCGTCATGGGCCATGCCTACAGCTTGAACTCGGAAAGCTTCTTTTCCACCGCCACGTTCTTGAGCGTCACATATTCCGGCAGGCCATTCTTGTAAGGCGGATAGTCTTCGCCCTGAATAAGTGGCGCCAGGTAGCGGCGGCATTTTTCCGTGATGCCAAATCCGTCCTTGGAGATGAAGTCCTTGGGCATGAATTTCTCGACATTGGCCACATCCTTGAGATCGGCCACGCCAATCTTGTATTTGTAGGGCTCGTCGGAAAGACGCTGCACCGTCGGCATCACCGAGTTGCGCCCCTTGACGGCCAACTCGACGGCCGCCTTGCCAAGCTGGTAAGCCTGTTTCACATCGGTCCTGGAAGCGATATGGCGCGCGGCACGCTGCAGGTAATCCGCCACTGCCCAGTGGAACTTGTAGCCCAGCGCGTCCTTGATCATGTTGGCCACCACCGGTGCGGCGCCGCCCAGTTGGGCGTGGCCGAACGCATCGCGCGTGCCCTGCTCGGCGAGGAATTTTCCATCCGGGTAATGGCAGCCTTCAGACACCACGATGGTGCAGAAGCCATGCTTCTTGACGTTGTCGTCCACCTTGGCGAGGAATTTCGCCTGGTCGAATTCCACTTCAGGGAACAGGATCACCACCGGAATGCCCTGCTCGGCCACCAGGCCGCCGGCAGCGGCAATCCAGCCGGCATGACGCCCCATCACCTCGATCACGAACACCTTGGTGGAGGTCTTGGCCATGGATTTGACGTCGAACGAAGCTTCGAGGGTGGACACGGCAATGTACTTGGCCACCGAGCCGAAACCGGGACAGCAGTCGGTGATCGGCAGGTCGTTGTCCACGGTCTTGGGCACATGGATCGCCTGGATCGGGTAGCCCATGGCCTCGGACAACTGGGAAACCTTGAAGCAGGTATCGGCGGAGTCGCCGCCACCGTTGTAGAAGAAGTAACCGATGTTGTGCGCCTTGAACACTTCGATCAGGCGCTCGTATTGCAGCTTGTTGTCTTCCAGGCTTTTCATCTTGAAGCGGCACGAGCCGAAGGCGCCGGAAGGGGTGTAGCGCAAGGCGGCGATCGCCTCGGCGGATTCCTTGCTGGTATCGATGAGGTCTTCGGTCAGCGCGCCGATGATGCCGTTGCGGCCGGCATAAACCTTGCCGATCACATCCTTGTTCTTGCGCGCGGTTTCGATCACGCCGCAGGCGGACGCGTTGATGACGGCGGTGACGCCGCCGGACTGAGCATAAAAGGCATTCTTCTTCGCCATTGCATCCTCCAAAATATTCTAGTTCTCGGCGGTCCGCGTGGCGCGGTGATCCGCCTCCATTTTCAGCAACAGGGATACGCATTCGGCCAGGTCGTCATACTCGCGTCGCCCCGTGCCGTACTGATCCCTCCTGGAATAAAAAAACTGGCTGCGGTAAAGACCATCGCCCACTTTGAAAATCACGAAGTGCGCCGTGCCATCGGTCCAGTACAGGGTCGGACAGGAAGTCATTTCGCGGTCGGTGGGTTCGAGCCGGATATCGGAATCCGCCACTTGCACTTCAATCGCGCCAGCACCCCAGCGCTCCTTGATCGCGGTTTCCACGACCCAGAGCTCGGTGCTGGTGATATCCGGAACGTCCGCCCTTTTCATCACAGCCAATTTGGTATTATTTCAATGCAGCAAAAATTGCATCGCGGATTTCTTCCACCTTGCCGACGCCTGCGATTTTCACGCACTTGGGCGCACCTGCCGCGCCGGAAGCGGCCCAGTCGGCGTAATACTTGACCAGCGGTTCGGTTTGCGCGTGATAGATGTCGAGACGCTTCTTGACGGTTTCTTCCTTGTCGTCATCGCGCTGGATCAGGTCTTCACCGGTCACGTCATCCTTGCCGGCAACCTTGGGCGGGTTGAACACCACATGATAGGTGCGGCCGGAAGCCACGTGCACGCGGCGGCCGGACATGCGCTTGACGATTTCCTCGTCCGCCACGTCGATTTCGACGACGTAGTCGATCGGCACGCCAGCGGCCCTCATCGCCTCCGCCTGGGGAATGGTGCGCGGAAAGCCGTCGAACAGGTAGCCGTTCTTGCAGTCGTCCTGGGTGAGGCGCTCTTTCACCATGCCGATGATGATGTCGTCCGACACCAGGCCACCCGCGTCCATGATCTTCTTGGCGGCCACGCCCAGCTCGCTGCCGGCCTTGACGTGGGCACGCAGCATGTCACCAGTGGAAATTTGCGGGATCCCGAATTTTTCCTTGATGTAGTTGGCTTGTGTGCCCTTGCCGGCTCCCGGCCCGCCCAGCAGAATCATTCGCATCGTCATTCTCCGTTTATTTGAATGTTGAAAATATTATAGATAAACATATCTTGTTTTAATTACTCGCAACAAGGTTATTGCAATTGCCTCGCACTGCACATTTAATTATTTTTATGAAGTTATAAATGCATTCTCTTGGCTGCCAAGGGCATGAATTAACAGGTGTTTAAC
>JAQTLK010000052.1 GCA_028714955.1 Sulfuricella sp. | reverse complement strand
GACAGGCATGGCTTCGTGCGCTTTCCTGCTTGCGTTCGAACTGGTTTGAAGCCGGAGGTTTTGCCGTGCGGGCCCTGGTGGGCATATACTGGCCCATCAACCTAGAAACCTCGGTTGACCGCTTACCATGAGGCATAGCATTTTGGTTCTAAACAACTTTTGTCGCAATTTTACGCTCACCCGTTTGGTGAGGGCGCTACGGGCCGGATTGCACGGTTTTAGGATCAAAGAACTCTCGTTCTACATTCAAGGAGAAAGAACATGTATCGAAATATTCTGGTCGCGGTGGACGGCAGCCATACTTCGGAAATCGCCTTGCAGGAGGCGGTCAAACTGGCCGGGGAGCTCCACGGCCAATTGCGCATCCTCCATGCGGTCGATACCGTGAATCTCAACCTGGGCACGGAATTCCCCGACCCGGTCGAGATCATGGACATCATGATCAGGAGCGGGGAGGAAATCCTCCGCAAGGCACAGAAGGACGCGCGCGAAGCCGGCGTTCAGGCCGAAACCAGGCTGGTCGAAATCGATACCCTGGGGCGCCGTGTCCCGGAAGTCATCGCTGCGGAGGCCGAAAGCTGGCCCGCCGACCTGATCGTCATCGGCACCCACGGGCGTCGCGGCATCAGCCACCTGTTCCTGGGCAGCGTAGCCGAGGGCGTAATACGAGTCGCCACCAAGCCGGTACTGCTGATCCGGGGCAAGTAAGCGGCCTCATGACCGACCGCGATGCAGTGACGGCAAGCCCGCTCCGCGGCTTGAGCGCGGGCGAGGCGGCACTGCGCCTGGCGCAATTCGGCGCCAACGAAGTGGCGGAGGAACAGCCTCATCCGCTGCTCGCCCTGCTGCGCAAGTTCTGGTCGCCGGTACCGTGGATGCTGGAAGTGACGATCATCCTGCAACTCGTCCTCGGCAAGCCGGACGAGGCCGCCGTCATCGCCGTGCTGCTGGTGGTCAACGCCGTGCTGGGCTTCCTCCAGGAAGGCCGCGCCAACAAGGCGCTGGCCCTGCTGCGGCAGCGCCTCGACATCGAGGCGCGGGTGCTGCGGGACGGGCGCTGGCAACGGCTGCCGGCGCGCAGTCTGGTGCCCGGCGACGCTGTGCATGTACGCATGGGCGACCTGGTCCCCGCCGACCTGCGCCTTGTCGAGGGCCAGGTGCAGCTCGACCAGTCCAGCCTCACCGGCGAGTCGCTGCCCGTGGAAGCGGGGCCGGACAGCGACGCCTATTCCGGCTCCGTCGTGACGCGCGGCGAAGCCAGCGGCGAGGTGCTGGCCACGGGAACGGGCACCCGTTTCGGCAAGACTGCGGAGCTGGTGCGCGGCGCAAAGACGGTGAGTCACCTGGAGGCGGTGATTTTCGGCATCGTCAAATACCTGGTGCTGCTCGACGTGGCGCTGGTCGCGGCATTGCTGGTCTATGCCGTGGCAACGGGCATGCCCCTGACCGAGGTGGTTCCCTTCGCCCTGATCCTGCTGGTCGCCTCGGTTCCCGTGGCCCTGCCCGCCACCTTCACCCTGGCCACGGCGCTGGGCGCGCTGGAACTGGCCAAGCGGGGCGTATTGGTGACGCGCCTGTCCGCCATCGAGGAGGCCGCTGCCATGGACGTGCTGGCGAGCGACAAGACCGGCACCATCACCGAAAACAGGCTGAGCCTGGCAGCGCTCAAACCCGCCGGCGCCACCACGGAAAACGATCTGCTGCGCTGGGCGGCGCTGGCTTGCGACGAGGCCACGCAAGACCCCATCGACCTGGCTATCCTCGCCGCCGCCCGCGAACGCAAGCTGCTCGAAAACCCGCCGCGGCGCCTCAGCTTCACCCCTTTCGATCCGCAGACGCGGCGCTCCGAAACGCTGTTCGAGGAAAACGCGCTCACCCGCCGGGCCGTCAAGGGCGCGGCGCTCGAAGTCGCGGCCCTGGCCGGCGCGCCGGATGTCGCCGCCGAAGTCGAAGCCCTCGCGGCAAGCGGATTCCGCGTGCTGGGCGTGGCCATCGGCGACCAAAGCGCGCTGCAATTCGCCGGCCTGGTCGCCCTGCAGGATCCGCCGCGCGAGGACTCTGCCGCGCTGGTGGAGAGCCTGCGCCAGCTCGGGGTGCGCGTGGTGATGGTGACCGGCGACGGCCAGGCCACGGCCCGGACGGTGGCCCGGGCGGTGGGGATCGGCGAGCGCGCCTGCCCGGCAAGCATGCTCGCGGAAAACGGGGCCTCATCCATCACGCAATGCGACGTGTTCGCCCAGGTGTTTCCCGAGGACAAATTCCACCTCGTCCAGGCATTGCAACGCGCCGGCCATGTAACCGGCATGACCGGCGACGGCGTCAACGATGCGCCGGCCTTGAAGCAGGCCGAGGTCGGCATCGCCGTGGCCAACGCCACCGATGTCGCCAAGGCCGCCGCCAGCCTGGTGCTCACCAACCCCGGCCTGTCCGACGTGGTGGCGGCGGTGGAAACCAGCCGGCGCATCTACCAGCGCATGCTCACCTACACCCTCAACAAGATCATCAAGACGCTGGAAATCGCCATTTTCATGAGCGTGGGCGTGATGCTGACCGGCGTGTTCGTGATCACCCCGCTGCTCATCGTGCTGCTCTTGTTCACCAACGATTTCGTCACCATGTCCATCGCCACCGACCGCGTGGCATTCTCGCGCAAGCCCGAGCGCTGGCACATCGCCACCCTGATGCTGACCGCCGCGCCCCTGGCCGCCCTCATCCTGGTATTGTCGTTCTCGGTCTTCTTCGCCGCACGCGACCTGCTCCACCTGCCGCTGGCGCAACTGCAGACGCTGATTTTCGTCATGCTGGTGTTCACCGGCCTGGGCAATGTCTACCTGGTGCGCGAACGCCGCCACTTCTGGCAGTCGCGCCCCAGCAGGTGGCTGATGGTCGCCACGGCGCTGGATCTGGCGGTGGTCTGCGCGATGGCGAGCCAGGGCGTGCTCATGAGCGCCATCAGTCCGGCGCTGATCGCCGGCTTGCTGGCGCTGGCGCTGGCTTACCTGGTGATGATGGATTTCCTGAAAATTCGCATCTTCCGGCGCTTCGGGCTGGCATGAATGGCTGGGGATGAGGGTTTTTAACAATGCGCATTCTCCTGGTTGAAGACGACCGCATGATCGGCGAGGCCGTGTCGGTGGCGCTGCGCGATGCCGCCTACGCCGTGGATTGGGTGCAGGACGGGGAAACGGCCTTGCGGGTGCTCGGCGACCACGAGCACCAGGCCGTGCTGCTCGACCTGGGGTTGCCCAGGCGCGATGGGCTGGAAGTGCTGCGCAAGCTACGCGCCGACGGCAGCCGGCTACCGGTCATCGTCGTCACGGCTCGCGACGCGGTGGAAGACCGGATCAAGGGGCTGGATTTCGGAGCCGACGATTACCTGGTCAAGCCCTTCAACGTCGACGAACTGCTGGCCCGCATGCGCGCCATCATCCGCCGCCAGGGCGGGCAAGCCTCGCCGGTATTGACCAACGGCAGCGTCAGTCTCGACCCGGCCACGCGGGAAGCGCGCCACGGCGATATCGAGTGCCTTTTGAGCGCGCGCGAATTCGCGCTGCTACAAGCCCTGCTGCTGCGCCCCGGCGCGATCCTTACCCGCGCGGAACTGGAGGAGCGCATCTACGGCTGGAACGAGGAGGTGGAAAGCAATGCCGTCGATTTCCTGATCCACGGCATCCGCAAAAAACTCGGCGCGGACGTAATCAGGAACGTGCGTGGGGCCGGCTGGATGGTGGCGCGCAATTCATGAGCAACTCCCTGCAACAGCGCCTGTCGGTGTGGCTGAGCGTGGCTATCGTGATCATCGGCCTGCTGGCGGGCGGCGTATCGTTCTGGCTTGCCTATAACGAAGCACAGGAGTTTCAGGACGACTCCCTGCGCCAGATCGCCACCCTGACGAATGCCGACCACCTGCCTTCCGATGGGCAACGCTCCGTGGGCGCGATGGACAACGACCCAGAAGCACGAATTGTGGTTCAGCGTCTTTCCACCGCGCCCGCCACCGCGCGGCTTGCGCTGCCGGCTGACCTGACAGCCGGATTCCACACCCTGGACGTGGCGGGAACGCAATGGCGCGTCTATGTCCGGGCCCTGAAGTCGGGCGAACGCATCGCGGTCGCCCAGGCGACCCGGATTCGCGGCGAAGCCGCCCGCGACAGCGCCCTGCGCACGCTGTTGCCCCTGATCGCGCTGATTCCCCTGTTGACGTTTTTTTCCAGGCGTCTGGTTCGCATCAGCCTGGCGCCGGTTCGCGCCCTTGCCCTGGTAGCCGACGCCCAGGCGGAAGAGCACCCTGCCGCGTTGCCAACCGCCCGGGTGCCGGACGAAATCGTCCCCTTCGTGCACTCGATCAACCGGCTGCTTGAACGCATCAACCGCCTGATAGCGCAACAGCGGCGCTTTATCGCCGATGCCGCGCACGAGTTGCGCACGCCGCTGACCGCTTTATCGCTGCAGGCACAGAATCTGGAGCGGGCCGATTCGCTGGCGGCCTGCAAGGAGCGACTGCTTCCGCTCAAAACGGGGCTGGAGCGATCCCGCCACCTGCTCGACCAGATGCTGAGCCTGGCGCGTCAGCAGGCAGGCACGGACAGCCGGCAGCCGCTCGATCTGGGCGATATCGCCCAGACCGTGATCGAGGAACTGTTTCCCTTTGCGGAGAGGAAGCATATCGACCTGGGCCTGGAACGGCAGGGGAAAATACGCATCGACGCCGAAATATCGGCCATCCATATGCTGTTGCGCAACGCGCTGGACAATGCCTTGCGTTACACGCCGGAAGGGGGCGAAGTCACGCTCCGCGTGCGCAGCGATGAGGGCGAAGGCATCGTGGAGGTGATCGACAGCGGCCCCGGTGTTCCGCAGGAAGAGCGGGAGCGGGTGTTCGATGCGTTTTACCGCGTGCCCGGCAGCCCGGACGGCGGCAGCGGCCTGGGACTGGCGATCGTGCGCAATATCGCCGACCGCCTGGGAGGGCGCGTCATGCTCGAAGCGCGAACGGATAAAACGGGACTCGTCTTCACCTACCGCCAGCGCCTGTCTTCTCCCTTGCCGCGCTGATCGCCGGGCGCGGTCATGACACGCCGTTTCCCTCATCCCCGGCCCTTCTCCCGAGGGGAGAAGGGAGAAGAACCCCCCGAACGATCATGGCGATTCGCCGCCCTGAATCATGAAACAGCGATTCGCCATGATCGTTTCCCTCACCCCCGCCCTCTCCCAAAGGGCGAGGGGGACGAGGAAACGCTTCGCGTTGTTTCATGTTAACCGGGTAATTCGGGTTCATCAGGCAATATGGGTGGCGCGCAATTCCTCGACCCATAGCGCCAGGGTTTCCGTGGAGGCGGCGGTCGCTGCCTCGAGGAAGGAAATGACGAAGCGGTTCCCCATGTCAGCCACGCCAATGGCGCGCGGACACAGCGCCACGCCTTCCGGGCGCAACAGCCTGGCGCCCGGACAGAACAGGACCATCTTGGCGTCCTGCATGTCAAGGGGAAGGGATGCGCCCACGCGGAGATTGAGCCCATAATGGTCGAACACGCCGATCAAGGCAACGCCCGCCTGGTGGCGAATGCCGGCGCTGAGCGCGGCGGCGACCTCGTCCACGTCGTGCCAGGGCGTGTCGGCCTTGGCGATTTCCTCAACCCAGACGGGATAGTGGCCGTCCACGGTGATGCGCTGCATGATTGCTCCCTCGCCTTATTTGCGGAATACCCGCAGATAGTGACCCTCGAAAAACCGCTTGGCCCAGTGGAACAGGCGCGACGGCGGCAGCAGCCAGGCGCGTTTTTCATCGCGATAGATCAGGATGCCGGAATCCACGCTGTCCACGATGCAGATCAATTCCGCCCTGGGGCGGGCGACGGGCGGCTTGCCTTCCAGTTCGAGCAGCAGGTTTTGCGCCGCGGCCATGGCTTGCAGGTCGGCCATGTGCGCCTGCTTGGGCAGCCAGTCGGGGCCGGGAAAGCTGCCGGCATCGCCGGCCACATACACGCCCACCTTGCCGGGTACGCGGCAGAACTCGTCGGCCTGGATGAAGCCGCCGGGGGAGATGGGCAGGCCGCTGTTTTCCACCCAGGCCGGACCGGTGAGGCCGGGCATGAACAGGATCAGGTCGGCGGGCAGGACGCCGCCCTCGGTTTCCACGCCTTGCGCGCTGAAACCGCTGATCTTGTGACCGAGATGGGTTTGTATCGCGCGTTTTTTCATCTCCGCGACCAGCCCCTTGACGGCCTTGTCGCCCAGGCGCTTGCCGGGTTCGGCGGCGGCGTTGAAGAAGGTCAGCGTAAAGCGATCGCGCTTGCCCTGCTGGCGCAGCCAGGTTTCCACCCCGAACAGGAGTTCGAACATCGGGCCGCCGCGCATGGCGGACGGCTCCTTGGGGTTGCCGCCGAAGCCGAAGGCGATGCTGCCACCGTCCATCTCGCGCAAGCGCTTTCCGATGGTCTCCGCCGCCGCCACGCCCTCGCACAGCGTCAGTGCGTGTTCGATGCCGGGCAGTTTCTTGAGGAAACGTCCTCCGGTGGCGATCAGCAGGGCATCGCTGGTGACCTCGCCCTGGTCGGTAATGACCGTGCGTCCGCAATCCTTGAGACCAGTGACGCTGGCAGCATGGAAGTCGATGCGGTGATCGGCGAGGAAGCGGTCGAGCGGCAGCACCAGGTCGCTGCCTTTCCTGATGCCGGTGGGCACCCAGATGAGACTGGGCAGGTAAACGAATTCGGGCCGCGGCGCCACCAGGGTGATGTCGGCGTCGGGAGAGCGCCGGCGCAGCTCGCGCGCGGCGGTGAGCGCGGCGAAACCGGCGCCAAGAATGACGATGCGACGGGATGGATTTTTCATGGTGTTTTTCCTGCGATATTGTTGATTTTCAATCTTCCTGGTCAGGCCAGCCCTGCCAGCACAGCGCTTTCATGCGCGCGCAATAGCCGACCAGGCTGTCGAGCGTCCTGGCGTGAGCCTGGAGCGGGTTGCCGTGCGGCTGGTCAAGGATGTTGGCAAGGAAGGCGTACAGGCTCATGTCCAGGCTGCGCGGCACGGCGCCAAGGAAATAGGGCCGCTCTCCCAGCAGGCCAGCCAGGGCATCCAGCACCGCCTTGCCCCTGGCATAGGCGGCCTGGGGATTCGCGGGAGTGAGCCCATGCTGGCGCATCTGCCGCAACAGCCGCCGGCGCAGCAGGAACAGCACCGGGCCGCGCATCCCCAGGGGCAGGTATTTCACCAGATCCGGCCGGAACGCCGCCCAGCCGGCCGGATCGCCCCAGCGCATGTAGGTGATCTGCCAGTAGAGGCGGTCCTCCACCAGTTCGCGCACGAAGAAGGCGGTTGCCCGGTCGGCTGCGCTTAGGTCCTCATCCAGGGGATCCTGGCGCCGGCTCTCGAAGTGGGCGATGATGGCCGAGGAATCGGTGATGACCCGGCCATCGTCAACGATAAAGGGCACCTGACCGCTGGGCGATTTGCGCGGACCGCTCGGCACCACCTGGTAGGGGATGCCGCGGAAACGCAGATAGGTCTCCGCCTTCATGCAAAAGGGGCTGGCATTGGGCAAGCCCCAGAAGGGGCGGAACTGGTGCAGTTCTATCATCACGCCCCCTCCACGCAGATCTCGCGCCGCGCCACGGCCAGCGCCGTGCGCGCCAGCAACATGAGCACCAGCAGGCTGAGCGCGCCCAGCAGTCCGGCGGCAAGCCAGGTATAAAACGCCAGCCCGGTTGCCCTGGCCATGATGAACGTGGCGATGGTCATGGCGGCGATGGGGAAGGAATAAGCCCACCAGGAGAGAAAGAATTTGAGACGCCGGAAATAATTGAACTGGCCAAGCAGCAGGAGCGTGAAGAACAGCCCCACGAAGTAGAGCACGCGGCCAAAGGCATCCACCCCGCCGCCAAGATTGAACCAGGAAATGAAACCCACCGCCGGCGGGGCGATGAAGATGAACAGCGTGGGCATGAAGCGCTCCGGGAGGCTGCCGTGGAAAATCAGGCGGTAGAAGATGATGGCGGTGAGCACCGGCCAGAAGAACAGCCCCAGGCTGAAGAAGAACCAGGAAACCTCGACGGATGCGTGCTGCATCCCGGCCACCGGAACCAGGATGTTGCCCACCACGGGGATGAACCAGGCGGGATTGAGGTGGGCGATCTCGTACTTGGTATGGTGAATCCAGGAAGACAGCACATAAAGGGTGAGCGCAAGGTGCACAACCGTCCCCACGCTCCACAGCCAGAAAGAAAGGACGGGCGCGATGTGCAGGTAAACGATGGACAGCAGCAGCAGGGCAATGGAGAAAGTCGGCGCGAAGGCCTGCTTCACCGGGTGGCGAATCTCATCCAGCACCGCCTGCGGGTATTTGACCAGCTTGGCAGCATAGATCAGCGCCAGGACGACGAACAGGAAGGTGGTCAGGCCCGTCATCAGCGAACTGACGCAGAAACCGGGGTTGAATATGTACTCGGCGCGGTTCCAGGCGATGGCAAACCCCGACAGGCCCATGATCATGGCGAACCAGGAAATGGGAAAGTTCTTCAGCCGTGCGTTTTGTTCACTCATGTTTCAGTACACAGTCCAAATCGTAACTACTCAGGCCGGGGGCAGAAAGCGCCTCATGAATCGCATGTCGGCTTACGGTGCCAAAATCCGCTCCCTCACCCCTGCTCTCTCCCGGCGGGAGAAGGGGGCGAGGAAACGCTTCGCGTTGTTTCAGGATGACGGAATCGGGGCCAACCCCGCACGTTATAGCGGGCGCATGATGACCACGGCGCCGCGCAAATCTCCCACGCGGTATCCGGTGGCCTTGTCCATGGGGTATTCGGCCTGCAGACGGGCTTTCACGTCCTCGGGTATATCCTTGGGCAAGCCATGGCAGGTGACGCACATGGGCTGTATCGCGATAGCCTTGGCATAACGCAGGTAGGATTGCCCCGAGGGCGCCGTGACCACTTCAGCCAGCTCCATCGCATCGGGTTTCTCACCCTTTTTCATGCGTTCCGCGAATACGGCCAGCGCCCTGGCATTCCACTCGTCTGGCGTGCCCGATTCGGGATTGCGCGCACGGGTTCCGACCCGGCCCACTTTCCAGCCGGTCTGTTTTGACAGGTCGGCAGCAATTTGCGGTGCAATTTTCTTGCACACGCCAACGGCGGATGCCGGCCCGTTGGCTTCTATTTCCTGCTTGAGCTTGCCGCCAAGCTGGGTGGCAAGCGTTTTGGCGGTAGCACGCATTTCATCGACCTGCTTGGGGTCGGGTTTGACGGCCTCGCTTCCCGGCGTGGCGCAACCGGTGAGCAGAAGAGCGAGAATCAGGGATTTTTTCATAATGGTTTCCTTATTTGATTTAACCTTACATAGTGGTGCAGTCACTCCGCCTGGGCGCAGTTCCTGCCCACGCGAATTTTATCTCAAGGTGAAACTTGTGCGGCGGGCGTCAGTGCTCGGGCACGCCTTGCCAAAGCATGCTGAAGCCCAGCTCGGTGCTATCGCTGCACATTTCGCCCACCGCCTTGAATTTCTCGTTGAAAATCTTGTCCGCGTGCGATTTTTCGTGCTGTTCGAAGGACGACCAATAGGTAACAATGGCAATGTCATAGTCAGGCGCCTTCATCGAATCAATGGAACCCTCACTGCTGATGAAGCCATCGTACTTGAACACTTGTCCGGCGATGAAACCGCCGGCTTCGTCGCCATAAGTTTCTTTCACGACATGGCACATCTCGCCCAGGGCAAGCTCCACGTCGCTGATGGTGACGTTGGGTTTGAGCTTGACTGCGTTGAACAGCATTTTGCTGCCGAAAGGTATGGTGACGGGGTCGAACATCATGCGCTCCTTGCTTGTATCATGGTAATTTGACAGTTGCGGCTCAATAGCCCGCCCCTCTCGGCGCGAGCGGGGAGCACATGAATCACAGGGACTTCTTGCAGAAGTACCAGTCGGTGCACTCATAGCCTTCGCTCATGCGCGCATCGGCTGCATTCACATCACCCGGCGGCGGCACGATGACCTTGTCGCCCGGCTGCCAGCCTTCCGGTGTCGCCACCTTGTTGGCATCCGAAGTCTGCAATGCGGCTACCAGGCGCAAGAACTCGGGGATCGAACGGCCATTGGTCATCGGGTAGTACACCATGGCGCGCAGGATACCCTTGTCGTCGATGATGAAGGTCGCGCGCACCGCCGAGGTATCGGAGGCGCCCGGCTGAATCATGCCATAGTCCTTGGCCACCTTCATCGACAGATCTTCGATGATCGGGAAGGGAATATCCACCCCGAATTTCTCCTTGATGTTGCGTACCCAGGCGACATGGGCGTAGTAGCTGTCGATGGACAACCCGATCAGCTCGCAGTTGAGTTTCTGGAACTCGGGGTGATACTTGGCGAAAGCCATGAATTCTGTGGTGCATACCGGCGTGAAGTCGGCGGGGTGAGAAAACAGCACCAGCCACTTGCCTTTGTAGTCGGAGAGATTCTTCGTCCCGTGGGTGGTCTTGGCCTCGAAAGCAGGCGCCGGCTCGTTGAGGCGGGGCATGGTCGGGCAGTTGTTGGAGATGTCTGTCATGGGTATTCCTATATCCTTAAATTTATCCTTAAATTCCCCGGACAATCCGGGGACATGCTTTGGCTTGGAGCCATTTATCGCCAATGGCCAATAAACAACTCGCGGTTTCTCATGCTCAAGCGCGATTGCGCAGCCCCTTCACCCAGGCTTCCATGGCATCGTTGGCGGGCTTCATGGGCGCCTCCATGAAGCTCACCACGAATTTGTCGCCCAGGTCGGCCACGCCGATGGAACGCGGCCGCAAGGCCAGCACCTGCGGATTGGGCAGGACGAAGCCGAAGCAGAAGATCACGTCCACCGCACCCTTGATGTCCGGCGCGATCTCGCCGCCGATGTTTTTGGTGTGGGCGTAATGGTCGAATACGCCGATGAACTGCACCTTGGGGTTCTCGGCGATTTTTTCCTTGAAATACGCCACCACGTCGTCCATGCTCTGGCGGGTGGTTTCGTCCTTGCCGATCTCGGAGACGAGAACGGGATATTTTTCCTGCAGCAGGGTCTGTTTCATGTTTGTTCCTTGTAATGGTCTTGAATGGGTTAATTAGTGATGGGCATGATGGTGCTCACCGTGGCCGCCATGGCCATCGTGGCACTCGCTCTGCCCCAGTTTCAGCGTGCCGTCGAGGTATGCGGCCACTGCCGCATCGGGATCCGTTTCCTGCGTCACGAGGCCCTGGATGCCCATGGTGTTGAGGCGCCGGATCAGCCCCTGGCCCGCGCCGCCGCTGATCAGCACGCTGGTTCCGTCGAGCGGGTGCGGACCTGCGGCATGGCTTTCATGGAAGGACTGCTCCAGTGCCAGTTCGAGCAGGGTCTTGTTGACGATTTTTTTGTCTTCGATGTCGTAAATCCAGAACTTGCGGCATTTTCCGGCATGTCCGGTGATGGTCTTGCGGTTCTGGCTGGTGACGGCAATTTTCATTTCTTTCATTCCTCTTCATGATTGTTTTCAAGCACGCTGGCACGAGCCTCGTGCCACATTCCATTGAGCACGGCAAGCAGCACGGCCATGCTCAAACCCAATATCCACGTGAAGTACCACATCGTTACCTCCTTTCAAAATTTCAGGAATTCTCGGGCAGTTCCTGCACCTGGGGCGGCACGGTTTCCAGGTCGCCGTCCAGCCAGGCCGCGACGGCCCGGTCGGGATCGGTTTCGGTGGTGGAAACCGCCAGGATGCCCTTCTGCATCAGATTGTCGTGAAGCCGTGTTTTCATCCCGCCGGTGATGAGCACGTTGATCATGTCGAGAGGGTGGGCGCTGTCCGGGGCGCAGGCCTGGAAACGTTGCGCCAGCGGCAGTTCCAGCAAAACCTTGCGCGCCACCCGTTTCCCCTCGACTTCATAGACCCAGAACTTGCGGCACCGGCCGGCATGGCCGGTGATGGTGCTGAGATTCTGGCTGCTAACGGCGATTTTCATGCTCACCCTTCTCTTTCAATTCAATGAAATTCCGTGACTTATCAACCAGTTCTGGTCAAGCTCCCATTTCACCCCGGTCACGCCGGGCTGTTCGAGCACGATCTTTCTCGCTTCCGACTGGGCTTTCGACAACTCCTTTTCCGCCGCGACGAAGTCCGGATTGTCCGGCGACTTTCCTGCCAGCGAGGGATACAGCGCGCCGATCATGCGATACACCGGCACCTCCGGGGAACGCGGCGTCGCCATTACCGCCACCGTGCCTTCAAGCCGAAGTACCCGGAAAGGGTAAGGGTAGTCGCGCAGGGCCGGGCTGGCCTTGGCCTCGATCGCCTGGTTGAGGGCCGCCACCTTGGGATCGGTGCGCAGGCCGAACCAGTAGATTGCGCCGAGCGCAAGTATGGCTGCCACTATCAGCCATGTCTTCCTGCCCGATACGGGTGTCTGTTTCATCAGTAAGCGGCCTTGTCGTGGGTTTCGATGAACTTCACCGTCACCTTCCCGGCCATCATGCGGTAGGCCCAGGAGGTATAGAACACGATCAGCGGCATGAAGATCAGCGTGGCCCAGAGCATGATGGACAGGGTCAACTGACTGGAGACGCCATCCCATACCGTCAGGCTGGAGCGCGGGTCGCTCGACGAGGGCATGATGAAGGGAAACAGGGACACGCCCGCCGTGCCGATGATGCCGGTCATGGACAGGCTGGAGGCAACGAAGGCGGCCAGGGGGCGGCGCATGGCGCCCAGCGCCATGCTGAGCAAACCCGCCGCCACGCCCAGGGCTGGCACCAGCCACAGCAAGCCATGGCTGCGGTAGTTGTTGAGCCAGGCGCCAGCTTCCATGGCCACGCTCTTGGCGAGCGGGTCGGGCAGGCCGCCCGCGTCAACCGGCGAGGTGATGACATAGCCCGGCAGGTTCGCCACCCACAGGCCAGCGGCGAGGAAGGCCACGACCATCACGGCCCCCGCGACGAGCGCCACCTTGCGGGTACGGTTGAAAATGTCTCCCTCGGTGCGATGCATCAGGTAGTTGGCGCCGTGAAAGGTAATCATGGCGGAACTCACCACCCCGGCGAGCAGGGCGAAGGGGTTGAGCAGCGCCCAGAAGCTGCCGGTGTAATGCGACATCAGGGTATCGTCGAAGTGAAATGGCACGCCCAGCAGCAGATTGCCGAAAGCCACGCCGAAGATCAGCGGCGGCACCACCCCGCCCACGAACAGCCCCCAGTCCCAGGTCCTGCGCCAGGTCGGGTTGTTGATCTTGCTGCGGTAATCGAAACCCACCGGGCGGAAGAACAGGGCCCACAGCACTACCATCATGGCCCAGTAGAAGCCGGAAAAGGCGGTGGCATAGACCAGCGGCCAGGCGGCGAAAATGGCGCCGCCACCGGTGATGAACCACACCTGGTTGCCGTCCCAGTGGGGCCCCACGGTGTTGATGATGACACGGCGCTCGGTATCGTTCTTGCCGACGAAAGGCAGCAGCGTGCCCACGCCCATGTCGTGGCCGTCCATGATGGCGAAGCCGAGCAGCAGCACGCCGATCAGCAGCCACCAGATGATTTTCAGGGTTTCATAGTCGAGCATTTCATTCTCCTAATCAGGCAGCGGCACGTTCGAAGTGGTATTTGCCGGTTCCCAGCGAACTGGGTCCGAGGCGGGCGAACTTGAACATCAGGTACATCTCCACCACCAGCAGCAGGGTGTAGAAACCCAGGAAGCCGGCCAGCGATCCATAGAGGTTGTTCACCGACAGGGTGGAGGTGGACAGGTGGGTGGGCAGCACGCCGAAGATGCTCCACGGCTGGCGGCCGTACTCCGCCACGATCCAGCCCAGCTCGATGGCTACCCAGGGCATGGGGATGAAGGCCACGGCCCAGCGCAACAGCCATTTCTTCTCAACGAAAGTGTCTTTCATCGAATACCAGAAGGACAGGATGAACAGGGCCGCCATGGCAAAGCCCACCCCCACCATGATGCGGAAGCTCCAGAACAGGGGCGCGACGCGCGGCACGGTGTCGTGCGCGGCCTGACTGATCTGCTCGGGCGTGGCCTGGCTCACGTCAGGGACATATTTCCTGAGCAGAAGGCCATAGCCCAGATCCTGCTGGTGGGCCTCGAAGCGGGCCCTGGCTTCGCTGTCGCGGGGATTCTGGCGCAGCCGCGTCAGCGCGGTGACGGCCTGGATGCCGGATTCGATGCGCGCCCGGTTTTTCTCGCGGATGTCCTTGATCCCCGGAATGGTCTTGCTGGTGGAGCGGGTGGAAATCAGCCCCAGCACATAGGGAATCTTCAGCTCCCAGTCGTTGGCCTGTTTTTCCTCGTTGGGCCAGGCCAGCAGGTTGAAACCCGCGGGCGCGGGTTCGGCTTCCCACATCGCCTCGACGGCAGCGAGCTTGGACTGCTGGGATTCGGTCACGGCGTAGCCGGATTCATCCCCCAGCACGATGACCGACAGGGCCGAGGCAAAACCGAAGGCGGCGGCAATGCGGAAGGAACGCTTGGCGAATTCCACGTCGCGCTCCTTCAGCAGATACCAGGAGGAAATGCCCAGCACGAACAGCGAGCCGGTCACGTAGCCCGCCGACACGGTATGCACGAACTTGGCCTGGGCGGTGGGGTTGAACACCACGTCCCAGAAACTGGTCATTTCCATGCGCATGGTGGTAAAGGAGAACACCGAGCCGACCGGGTCCTGCATCCAGCCGTTGGCGATGAGGATCCACAGGGCCGAGAGATTGGAGCCCACGGCGGTGAGCACGGTAATCAGCAGGTGCTGTTGTTTGGAAAGTCGTTCCCAGCCAAAAAAGAACAGGCCGACGAAGGTGGATTCGAGGAAAAAGGCCATCAATCCCTCGATGGCCAGCGGTGCGCCGAAAATGTCGCCGACGTAATGCGAGTAATACGCCCAGTTGGTGCCGAACTGGAATTCCATGGTGATGCCGGTGGTGACGCCGAGCGCGAAATTGATGCCAAACAGCTTGCCCCAGAACTTCACCATGTCCTTGTAGACGGTCTTGCCGGTCATGACATAAATCGTCTCCATGATGACCAGCAGGAAGGACAGGCCCAGCGTGAGCGGCACGAAGATGAAGTGATACAGCGCCGTCGCCGCGAACTGCAGGCGCGACAGGTCGACCAGGGTTTCATTCATGAGCAGGGACTCCTTGTGGTGAGTGATTGATTGCGGCGGGGGCGAGCAGCGCCTGGGCCGTGCCCTCGCTGCCGGGTTTGACCGGATCGCTGAAGAACACGAGCTTGATGCCGACGATGAGCGCCAGCTTCACCACCAGAACGACGATCAGTTCCCGCGCCAGGGGGCGCCGCCAGAGACGTTTCATTTTGCGCTTCCAGAATTCATGTACAAGCTGTTAGCAAAGGATGTGCCAGATTTGTTGCGCCGGTGTGACGCCGCCATTTATAAGCTTTCCCGGGAGAAACTTACCGCCTGGAATGGCATTCTGAATAGCCAGGCTTGACAAATTTGTCAAAATTGTCAAACATGTTAAGCCATGAATGACAAAATAACCTCCGTACCCAGGGAATTGCAGTCTTTCCTCGACGCATTGCCCGAACCGCGCATCCTGGTGGACCTGGATTACCGCATCCTTTTGGCCAATGCCGCCTACCGCCATGCCTTCGGCAATCCGCGCGCCATCCTCGGCCGCACCTGCTACGAGATATCCCACCATTACGACAAGCCCTGCGACCAATGCGGTGAATCCTGCCCGCGCCAGAGCGCCATGACGACGCGCCAGGCCGGCCGCGTGCTGCATCTGCACCACACGCCGCGCGGGGAGGAATACGTGGACGTGGAGCTGATCCCGATCCAGGACGCCCAGGGCGAGCTGGCCTATTTCGTCGAAACCATGCGCTTCCTGCACGAAACCGGCGAGCGCCCCGGCGCCCTGGGCATGGAGGGGCGTTCCCCCGCCTTCACCCGCATGCTGGCGCTCATCAACCGTGTTGCGCCAGCCATGACCAGCGTGCTGCTGCTGGGCGAGTCCGGCACCGGCAAGGAACTCGCCGCGCACGCGGTGCATGCCCTGAGCCCCCGGCGCAACAAGCCCTTCGTGCCGGTGGACTGCTCCGGCATGACGGAAAGCCTGTTCGAGTCGGAACTGTTCGGTTACGAGAAGGGCGCCTTTACCGGCGCCACCCAGCGCAAGGCCGGGCTGGTCGAGACGGCGGCTGGCGGCACCCTGTTTCTCGACGAACTGGGCGACATCCCGCTGCACCTGCAGGTGAAGCTGCTGCGCCTGCTGGAATCCGGCACCTTCCGCCGGGTGGGAGGGGTGGAAACCCTGCGCGCCGATTTCCGCCTGGTCGCCGCCACGCACCGCGACCTGGAGGAGATGATCGACGCCGGCACTTTCCGCCGCGACCTCTACTACCGCATCGCCGCCTTCCCCATCCACCTCCCCGCATTGCGCGAACGGCGCGAGGACATACCCCTGCTGGCGAATGTCATGTTCGAACGCCTGGCGCCGGGCCGCCCCCTGCATTTGACCGAGGCCGCCGTGAAGCAGCTCATGCAATACGGCTATCCGGGCAACGTGCGGGAATTGCGCAACATTCTGGAGCGGGCGATATTGCTTGCGGATGGAGACACCATCGACGGGCAGCATTTGCCTGACGCGCCGGCCTTGACCCATGATGCGCCCGCCCTGCCGCAAGCGGCGGAGGAAGACATCCTGCCGCTGGAAGAAATCGAGCGGCGTTACGTGCGCCAGGCGCTGCAGCGACTGGGCGGCGACAAGCGCGAACTGGCCCGCCGCCTGGGCATGAGCGAACGCACGCTGTACCGCAAGCTGGGCTGACGCCCAACGCTTCGGCCTGTCTCCGCCGAGCTCATGCTAAAATTGCAAGATTGATCCAAGGAGCCATTCATGAGCCTTTCCCTCCTCACCGCGCTGTCTCCCCTCGACGGGCGCTACCACAGCAAGATC
>JAQTLK010000051.1:8230-16940 GCA_028714955.1 Sulfuricella sp. | reverse complement strand
CGCGGTTCCGGGTCTTTGCCTCGCGCGCGGCACCTCCACGACTGCGCCAATTCCTGCACTTTTTCAGCCTCTCTCCTCGCTGTTTTCTCTGTTTGCCTCGCGAGCGCTTTCAACCCCATATCCAGCATCCATGCGGGTTTGCGGGGTGCGGGTTGTGTGTGAATGGCGACTGCTGTACCGGCGGCGACCTGTTAGCCCCAAGTAGTAATGTCCGGTTTCTCCCAAATAGAAATGTCCGCTGGTGATTAAACTCACGCCTGTTAAAAACAGCGGCGGACATTTTGAAGATGGACATACTCATGAGTCAAAAAGAAGTGAAACGGGCACAGATATTGGATTTACTGATAGAGGGCAAAATCAGCCAGCAGGAAGCGTCGAAAAGGCTGGGCGTCACGACCCGCCAGGTGCGCCGCCTGACCAGGCGTTATCAGGCGGCCGGGCTGGCCGGATTGGTTAGCAAGAAGCGCGGCAGGGCTTCGAACCGGCGACTGGATGAGTTTGATGGTCTCTTGTCTTGGTCGATAAAGAGACTCTCCCAAAAGGGCCGTTTGTTCAAGGCCCTTGAGGGGGATCTTCTACTCCCCATCACGCTACTTGACCAATTGAGTGGCAAACGCCATCAAGATACCTGATTGTACTCACCAAGATCAGTGTTCGCTGATCACCCTGCAGCCGTCTCCGCAATCAGCACGTCGGCCGGGATGCCCAGGCTTTTGTGCAGTCTGCGGATCATGGCCAGCGTCAGTGGGCGCTTGCGGCTCAGGACTTCGTAGACGCGGTTGCTTTTGCCAATGATCGGCTCAAGATCTTTGACGGACAGACCGCTCTGATCCATCCGGAATTTGATGGCTTCCACCGGATCTGGCGCGGTGATGGGCACGTGCTTGGCCTCGTAGGCTTGCACCAGCGTGGCCAGGATGTCCAGGCGATCCCCCTCCGGCGTGCCCAGATCGGGGTCGGACTCCATCAAGGCCGAAATCTCTTTGAGCGTCGCCTTGTAGTCTGCTTCAGTGTGGATAGGGCGGATGTCCATGTTTTCCTCCGTGGCCGGTCAGGCCATTTCAACGGTTTCTGCGTCCACTGTGTCGTATTCTTTGTGGGTGCCGACGAACTTCACGTAAACGATCTGCAACTTGTACGCAATGGCCACGATCAGCCGGTAGTCATTGCCTTTGATGTTGAAGACCACGCGACGGTTCTTCAGCACGCTGGCGCTGCGGTACTGCGCCTTGATGTCAGCGGGCTGGCTCCAGCTCGCACTGGTGGCCTCCTCGTACCAAGCCTTCAGCGGCTGTTCGGCGTCGGGATAGCGCTCCCAGAAGGCCCGAAGGGTAGACACGGCAATCACTCGCATGAGTCGAAGTGTAGTCCCAAAATGGGACTAAGGCAAGTGGCATCCAGGCCGGGCGGGTGATCACCACGTCCAAGAATGGGTGTGTTTATGGTTTGCGACCTGGCGCAGCGTGCGTCAACCGGATTTCCGAAAAGCTCGTTTCGTACAGGTGGTCACCTAAAATGGCGCTGCTTTCATATCTGGTTCAGATGACGGACGCGGGTTCGGTTCCGTGTTCGCCCAACTCGCAAAATCTGTCCTCGCCCAGCCGAATTTTGCGAGCAGCCGCTGCGCGGCTTGCCTGCTAAAGTCGTTGCGCTTCGATTCTTCAAGTCCGACAGGCTCCTAGCGGCAAAGGGGCGCTCCCCGTCGGATGCTCATCCAACACATAGCTTGTGCTGCGGCCGCCCGCATCCATTTTCCGCAGCACGCCCCGCGCCAGCAGGTCGTTGATGTCCCGCAGAGCCGAGTCCGGCGAACACTTGGCAATGGCCGCCCACTTGCTGCTGGTGAGTTTGCCTTCAAAGCCATCAAGCAGTTTGTTGAGCAATTTCACCTGCCGCTCGTTCAACGGCATGGTTGCCCAGCGTTGCCAGAACCGTGTCTTGGTCAGCACAGCGTCGAGCGTGTGCTGGGCCTGGTCGACGGCGTGATGGAGCGTGTCGAGAAACCAGGCAAGCCACCCGGTGACATCCATCGACCGCTTTTGCGTGCGCTCCAGGATGTCGTAGTAGGCCTTGCGCTCACGCTGGATCTGCGCTGACAAACTGTAGAACCGTTGAGGGCTGCCATCGGCACGCGCCAGCAGCAGGTCGCCGATGGCCCGGGCAATACGGCCATTGCCGTCGTCGAAGGGATGCAAGGTGACAAACCAGAGGTGACCAAGCCCGGCCCTGAGCAGCGGCGGCTCGCTTGATGAACCATTCAGCCAGTCGAGGAAACGGCTGGTTTCGGCTTCAAGGCGATCGGCGGGCGGAGCCTCGAAATGCACCCGCTGCCGCCCAATGGGGCCAGACACCACTTGCATCGGGCCGCTGGCATCGTCGCGCCAGCCGCCAACCTTGATCTTGGCCAGGCCAGAGTAGCCGGTGGGAAACAGTGCGGCATGCCAGCCAAACAGCCGCTCCCGCGACACCGGCGCATCGCTGTTGGCAGCGGCGTCGAGCACCATCTCCACCACACCTTCGACGTGCCGGTCCACCGGAGCCAGGGCACCGATGTCGACGCCCAACCTGCGCGCGATGGACGA
This sequence comes from Sulfuricella sp., assembly GCA_028714955.1. Classification (GTDB taxonomy): domain Bacteria; phylum Pseudomonadota; class Gammaproteobacteria; order Burkholderiales; family Sulfuricellaceae; genus Sulfurimicrobium. The sequence continues at coordinate 14,358 of JAQTLK010000051.1, read as the reverse complement.
TCGCACGGACTCGACATTGAGCCGCTCACCCTCGATTTCGCTGGTCTTGACCACGTCCTCGGTCAGCGCGGCCAGGCTTGCCTGATCGCGCAGCGCCATGCCCACGTCGGCCAGACGCCCCATCAGCAACCCTTGGGCACGACTCACTTCCGCCATGGGCCCGGCGAGTGCGGCCAGATCGAAGCGCCAGTTTGGCCAGTCGCCAGCCTGCCAGATGTATTTGCAATCTCCGCTATTCATGCGGGGATTATGAGCTGCATTCTCCGCATGCGCAACTTATTCACCGCATATCATGCGGCGATAGAGCGCTCCATTCGCCGCAAGGACGCGCGGATTCACGATACGCACCAGCCACCGGCGTAGGTGCGGCAAAACGCCAGGAACGCCGCCTCGTCCATCGGCCGGGCGATAAAATAGCCCTGTGCAAGATCGCAGCCCATGGCTTTGAGCGCATCCCAGTCGGCCTGGGTCTCGATGCCCTCGGCCACCGCCTTGAGCTTCAGACCATGGGCGAGCGCAAGGCTCGCCTCGACGATCACCTGCGCGGTGGGGTGCTCGCCGCAGCCGGTGATGAAGCCCTGGTCGATCTTCAGTTCGGTGTAGGGCACCCGCGCCAGTTGCGCGAGGCTGGCGAAGCCGGTGCCATAGTCGTCGATCGACAGGCCGAAGCCCTTCATGCGCAGCCGGGAGAGATTTTCCAGCGCGGGGGCAAGCGCGGTCATCGCCGCGGTCTCGGTGATCTCCTGCACCATGTGCTTGGGATCGGTGCCGCAACCGGTGACGATCCCGGTGACCCGGTCCGCCAGCGTGACGTCGGCCAGCGAGGTGGTGGAGAGGTTGACCGACATGGTGACCTCCAGCCCCGCCTCGCGCAGCCTGCGCGTCGCGTGCGCCGCCTGCTCCAGCATCAGGAAGGTGAGCGCATCGATCCGGTTGGCCTTTTCCAGCGTCAGGATGAAGGCGTAGGGCGCGACGATGCCATGCGTGGGATGTTTCCAGCGTGCCAGCGCCTCGGCCCCGACCACCGCGCCGCTCTTCATGTCCACCTTGGGCTGGAAAAAGGGGATGAATTCGTGATTGGCAATGCCGGCCTCAATCTCGGCCAGCGTGAAACCCGGCACTGGCGGCGCGGCACGGGCACGGCGCGGGCTGCTGTCGCTGGCGGCGAGAAGCTGCGCCAGATGCACGCGCGTGACCGGTTTTTCCAGCACGCCGATGAGGCGCACGCCGTAGGCATCGGCCATCTTCGCCACCGAACCGAGGAGGGCCGGATCGAGCGCGCTGGCGATGATCACCGGCACGTCAGGCAGCAGTTTGCCCAGGTGCCGGATGAAGGCCATGCCGTCCATCTCCGGCATGTCCAGATCGCAGATCACCAGCCCCGGCCTTGCACCGTCTTCGAGGAGCGCCACTGCGGCGCGGCCATTGGCCGCATCCAGCACGGACCTGGCGCCCAGCGCGGAGAGCATCCGGGCAAGGACGCGGCGCTGGAAGTCGTGATCCTCGACGATGAGGATGGATTGCGTGAAGTTCATGTGCCTCCCCCTTCAAACCGCTGTTCGAGCCGCGCCCAGGCCGCATCGAGCGCCTGATGCGCAGTCTCCGCCGCGGCCCAGTCGGCGTTGTTGCCCGCCACTTCCAGCCGGGCGGCGAGCTCGGCCAGCTCCAGCGCGCCGATCGCGCGCGCGGCGGATTTGAGCTTGTGGGCGGCGCGCGCGAGCGGCCTTGCCTCGCGCTTTTCGTAAGCCATGCGCACCTCGCTCAAGGTCTCGGCGGCATGGGTGAAGAAGCTTTCGATCATCTCGCGCTGCAGGGTGGGCGCCTCGCCCACCATGTCGGCAAGCACCGATCCATCCCAGACCGGCGGCGCATCGGCCGGGGCGGACGCGGCAGGTTCCGCCGCCAAACCGCAACTCGCCGCCAGTTCGGCCAGATCGGTTTCCATCTCATTGAGGCGCGCGCGTGCCTCGGCGAAATCCTGCCGCCGCGCGGCATCTTCCGCCCGTGCCGCGCGCGCGGCGAGACGGCTCGCCCCCACCATGCGGGAGGCTCCCTTGATGCGGTGCGCCTCGCGTGCGGCGGCCGCGCCGTCGGCGCTCTGCACCGCGGCGGCCAGCGCTGCCAGGTCGCTCCGGGTCTGGTGCAGGAAATCGGCGAGAATGAGCTGCTCTTCCTCGGCGCCCTCGGCCAGTTGTCCGAGCACGCCATGATCGAGTACCGCGCCGCTGGCTTGAATCGATACCTGCCCATTGGTCGCGGCAAACGGCAGCCAGCGCGCCAGCACGCGGCGCAGTTCGGCAAGTTCCGTCGGCTTGACCAGCACGTCGTCCATGCCGGCGGCGTGCGCGCGCGCCACTTCCTCGCCCATCGCCGCCGCGGTCCAGGCGAGGATCGGCGTGTGTTTGCGACTTTCCTGCGCTTCGGTCGCGCGCACCGCCTGGGCGAGTTCGAAGCCGTCCATCACCGGCATGTGCACGTCGGTGAGGATCAGCGCGTAGTCGCCATGCTTCCATTTGGCCAGCGCCTGGTTGCCGTTTTCCGCCAGTTCCACCGGCAGGCCGAGAATCTGCATCTGGCGCGCGATCAGCGCGCGGTTGGTCGGGTGGTCGTCGGCCACCAGCACCGGCCGGCCGCCGGAATCGAGCTGGCGCAGCGCGGGCGTGGAGGCAGGGGCGGGCGCGGCGGCGGCCTCCGCGACCGGCAGCGTCAGGGTCACGAAGAAGGTGCTGCCCCGCGCCGGCTGCGACTCGACGCCGATCGTGCCGCCCATCAGATCGGCCAAATGCTTGCAGATCGCCAGCCCCAGCCCGGTGCCGCCATAGCGGCGCGCGGTGGTCGCGTCGGCCTGGGTGTAGCGTTCGAACAGCCGCTGTTGCACCTCGGACGCAATGCCGATGCCGCTGTCGCGCACCGCCAGCTTGAGGGTGACATTTTCCGCGTCGCCCGCCAGCCGTTCGGCGCGCAGCTCGACATAGCCCTCGGCGGTGAATTTCAGCGCGTTGGAAACGAAGTTCTGCAGGATCTGCCGCACGCGCATCCCGTCCATCACGACCGCGGCCGGCAGGCGCGGATCGACGAAGCTCATCAGCGAAAGGCCCTTGGCGCTGGCGGTGGGCAGATAGGCGTCGCGCACCGACTCGATCAGCGCCTTGAGGCTTTCCGGTAGGAGCGACAGACTGAGCTTGCCCGCCTCGATCTTCGAATAGTCGAGAATGTCGTCGATGATGCGCGAGAGCGCCTTGCCCGATTCGCGCGCGATGGCCAGCTCATGGCGCTGGTCAGCATCGAGCGTCGTGAGCGAGAGCAATTCCAGCATGCCCAAGAGGCCGGTGAGCGGCGTGCGGATTTCGTGGCTCATGGTGGCGAGGAATTCCTGGCGCTCGGCGAGCAGCTGTTCCAGTTTCACGGTGCGTTCGGCGACGCGCGCCTCGAGTTCGGCATTGAGTTGCCGGAGCGCTTCCTCGGCGGCCTTCTCGCGCGTGATGTCGCGCACCGTGCCGTCGGCTTGCTCGAAATGGCCATCGGCGGCGAAGGTGGGTTCGGCACGCTCCTCCACCCAGCGCACGGCGCCGTCCACCACGATGCGGTGCGCGATGCGGTAGGGTGCGCCTTGGCGCGCCGCCTGCCAGGCGCGATCGACTTTGTCGCGATCCTCGGGATGGACGAGAGAAAGAAAGCGCGCATAGTCGAGGGGCTCGCCTGCGGGAATGCCGAACATGCGGTAGGTCTGGCGCGACCAGAGCAACCGGTCTTTGTCGTCGAGATGCCAACTGCCGATCTCGGCCACGGCCTGGGCGCGTTCGAGGTCGGCCTCGGCGTGCAGGAGGCGAGTTTCGGCTGCCAGTTGGCGGCGTACGAAAAAGCCCAGCACGGCGGCGCCGAGCAGGCTGACGAAGACGCCGCCCGCGCCGGTGACCCAGGGGAACCAGGCGTATTGCCGCGCCAGCGTCCAGTCGGGCCGGGCGGTAACCACCAGCGTCCATTGCCGGTCGCCGACCACCAGCGGCAGGCGCGCCTGAAAGAACCCGGCCCGCCCGGCGTGCGGCGCCTCCTTGTCGGCATGGGTGTCGAAAATAGGGAGAACGGCCGTGCCGAGGGCGGCCATCGACGGCGCATCGTAGATTTCCACATCGATCTCTTTGGCTTCCCGCGCGAGCGCGTCCACCAGACGGTCGGGTCGGAAGAGCAACGCCACGGTGCCGGGCAGCGGCTCCTCCCCTTTCGGCGGCAGCGCGGCCATCAACGCATAGGCGGGGAAATCCGGATATTCCCGGCTGAGCCGCTCGCTCAGCGCGAAGCCCTGCCCGGCGCGCAAATGCTCGATCGCCGCGCGCCGTGGCGACTCGAGGAGATCGAGGCCGAGGCTGGCCGGTGAAAACGGCGTGACGTATTCCACGAGCCTGTATTCATCGCGCCGGCCGGGCGGCCTGGGCGAAAGATCGGGTACCGCCTCGCCCAGTTCCGCCAGCGAGCGCGCCACCTGCCGCTGCCAGGCGGGCAGTTCCGCCTGCGTCACCCGGCGCGCGAAACGGAATTCGAGCGCGGCCGGAAAGCGCTCGCGGAGCTTGAGCAGGTCGACATAGGCGCGAAAATCCTGCCTTGTGACCTCGTCGGAAGCGGCAAACACCCCCACCAGCCCGCGCAGCGCTTCCTCCTGCAGCGCGAACTGCTGCTGCATGCGCGCGGCGAGTTGCTGGGCCTCGTGTTCGAGCTTGGCCGACAACTGCTCGTCCGCCCAGTGCCGCGCCTGCATCACCAGCGCCACAGTGACGATGAGGCCCACTAGCAGCGCGAGGAGCGGCCAGAGAACCAGGCGTCTATTTTTTTCAATCAGCATCATGGTGACATGATAGCCAGTATGGCGATCCTTTCAAACGATCATGGCGATTCGCCGCCCCGAATCATGAAACAGCGATTCGCCATGATCGTTTCCCTCACCCCCGCCATCCCTCACCCCTGGTCCCTCTCCCGGAGGAAGGGGAACGCTCGCCCCTTCTCCCTCCGGGAGAAGGTTGGGATGAGGGAGGGCGCGCCCGCAAGGGGTGTCCCCGCCGGGATTGGCGGCAAGGCCGCTCAATCCGGCGAGAAGGGGGACGAGGAAACGCGGTTCACCGCCAGGGCGCCAGCCGGCCCAGACTGTCGAGGGTCGTACCGCTGGGCCGGCATTCGCAGCCGCAACGGTCAAGCGCATGGGGCGCTTGCGCAAAAAAGAAGGCGTTTCGCCCTGCTTACGGGTGAAGCGGAGGATCATTCTGGATTGGAGGTGCGGGGCTTTTGTTTTGAAGTGTCCCGCCAGTGTCCCATGACAGAAACACAAAGGGCCTGCATTTCTGCAAGCCCTGATTTTCCTGGTGGTGATAGGTGGACTTGAACCACCGACCCCAGCATTATGAGTGCTGTGCTCTAACCAACTGAGCTATATCACCAATGAGACGCGGAATTTTACGTTTTGCATGGAATTTGTCAAGTCGGGTATAATCCCATTTCAAATCACGCGCCCGTAGCTCAGTTGGATAGAGTGTTGGTTTCCGAAGCCAAAGGTCACAGGTTCGACTCCTGTCGGGCGCGCCAGCTTTCATGCGATTTCTGGCCTGTCGCAAGTCCCTGCTTTTAATGGAAGTCCACCCGATTCAATGGAGGCATATCTCATGTTAAGCCTGTTTCTTTCCACCATTGCTTTTTTCCTGGCGGCCTTTTTCATCAACCGTTATCTCGACGCACAAGGCCTGGAGCGCAACATGTCGCGCAAGATCCTGGTTGGCACGCTGGCGACCGTCATCTCCATTGGTGCCGCGTGGGCAACAGACAAACTGGATGGCGATGCGGATGCGTCGCAGAAGAATGTCTCGCTGACCGATATCATGCAAGGGGGCGACCCGACACAGGCCTTGAAGGTGCTGTCCGGGCTCAAGTAAAGGGTACGGCCGTAATCCGGCTTAATAAAAAAGGCAGGGATGAACCCTGCCTTTTTTACGTGCTGCGCAATGAATTACTTGGCTGCAGGTTCTGCTGCAGGAGCGGCAGCTTCAGCTTTCTTGGCCTTGTGTGTCTTCTTGTGTTTTTTAACGTGCTTCATGGCAGGCTTCGCAGCTTCTGCTTTAGGTGCTTCGGCAGCAGGCGCTGCGGCA
>JAQTLK010000051.1:3657-8130 GCA_028714955.1 Sulfuricella sp. | reverse complement strand
CGGCAGCAGGCGCTGCGGCATCGGCGGCAACGGCAGAGAAAGTCACGGCGGCGAAAGCGGCAGCGATCAGGGCGGATAAAAGTTTGCTCATTTTCAATTTCCTTTGATTTAACCAGTTAGTGATCTATCTGAATCGTGGATTCAAACAATTACGTTTGGCGTAACGGTTCAAATAACGCCAGGCAAATGTTCCGGTTGACGCCTGTCGCAAATAAACCCGTTTCCGTGTGCCGCGCTCAGGAGGCATGCTCTCCCCCCAGCGCTGCCACGATGGCCGGCAACAGTCTGGCCAGTTCGCCGGTCATCAGGACGAAGTCGGCATCGAATTGATCATCCGCCGTTTCCGCGCTGGCCTCCGCTTCTTCCTTGAGGATGTCGAGAAAGGCCAGGCGCTTGATTTCCAGCCGGTCGGTGAGAATGAAGGAAATGCGGTCGTCCCAGGTCAGCGCCAGGCGCGTCGGCTGCTTGCCGGCCGTGATGTGCCTGCTGATTTCCTCGGCATCGAGGGGGTGGCGCACATAGCGTACCGTGGCATTCTCTTCCACCGGCGAACGCAGCTCGCAGTCGCGGTCGATGCTGAAGCCGGCTGGCGCTTCGCTGCTGGTGAGCCACTCCGTCATCGCCGCGGCGGGCGAGCGCTCGGTCCGCAGCGCTGACAGGGGCAGGTCGGCAATGCACTTGTTGAGCATTTCCAGCACCTCGTCAGCCTTGGCGGTGCTGGCCGCGTCGATGGCCAGCCAGCCGTGGGCCGGATCGATCCACACGCAGGTGGTGCGACGCCGGGCGAACGCGCGCGGCAGCAATTCCTCCGCGACCCGCTCCTTGATTTCGCGCGCCTGCTTGCGGCTCGGGCTGTAGCCCTGCTGCTGCTCGAACTCAACGATGCGGTCCTTGGCCAGATCATTGACGACGGAGCCAGGCAGGAGCTTCTGCTCCACGCGCAGGGCCAGCATGATCTGGCCGTTCAGCGCATAGGCCAGGCGCTCGTCGCCGCGCGGCGAGACCCAGCCCCGGCTCTGCATGTCCATGCTGCCGCAGGGCTGGAAAAGGTGTTTCGCCAGTTGCGCGTCGAGTTGTTGCGCAGTGACATTCCATCCGCCGGCAAGGCGGTAGATCTGAAGGTTCCTGAACCACATGGCCGTTCCAAAAAGAGGGAGATTATACGCTGCCCAGGCCACACAAAATGCTTCCTGTCAGGCCCTGGGTCGATGTATCGTAGCCAGGAGAAACTTCGACCCATCCGACCATGAATCTGCCGAAATGCCCAAAATGCGGCCACGTCCGTTCCCCGGAAGAAAGCGGGATGCCGGGGATTTGCCCGGCATGTGGCCTGGTCTTCGAGAAATGGGCGCAGCGCGCTTCATTCGTGCCGCCCAGCCGGCGGGAGGCTGAGGAGGCGGGAGGTCCGGCCTGGCGCGCGGCGTTGCGGGCCCGCCTGGCTCCGCCGCCAGGCCATGTCGACGCGAGCAGTCTTTACGGCCGTGACGCCTTGTTGCTGATGTTTATCGCCTGGGGCGTCCGGCTGGCCTTGATGGACTACCGCGACGGCGAAATGGGCAATTCGTTCATGCACGCCATCCTGCTGCCGATCCATGAGGCCGGGCATGTGTTGTTCATGCCCCTTGGCCATTTCATGATGATGCTCGGCGGCAGCCTGTTCCAGCTGCTGTTGCCGCTGATCGCCGCCGCCACCCTGCTGTGGCAGAACCGCGACCCTTTCGGCGCGGCGCTTGGCGTGTGGTGGTGCGGCGTCAGCATGATGGACCTGGCCGCCTACATATACGACGCAAAAAATCCGCAACTGGTGCTGCTCGGCGGCCATACCGGCGAGGACGGACCGCACGACTGGATCTACCTGCTGGGCGTATTCGGCAAAGTGCAGCAGGCGCAATCCTATGGCGCCACCGTTTACTGGCTAGGCGTTTTGCTGATGCTGGCGGGGCTGGCGTGGGCCATGACCCGCTGCGCAAAACAGCACCTTTACGAAGCGCAAAACACTCGCGGCTCGCCGGCCCGGCGGTAGGCGATCAGGTCGTCCACCGTCAGCACCGGCATGCCATGACGCCGGGCGAAATCAACTATCTCCGGCATGCGCGCCATGGAGCCGTCCGGGTTGGTGAGCTCGCACAGTACGCCATATGGTTCGAGGCCGGCCAGGCGCATCAGATCGACCGTCGCCTCGGTGTGCCCGGCGCGCTCCAGCACGCCGCCGGGACGCGCCTTGAGGGGAAATACGTGGCCGGGGCGGCGCAGGTCTTCGGGTTTGGCATCCGTCGCGATGGCCGCCTTGATGGTCTGGACGCGATCCGCGGCCGATACGCCGGTGGTGACGCCGTGCGCGGCTTCGATGGAGACGGTGAAGGCGGTGCTGAAGTGGCTCGAATTCTTTTCCACCATCATCGGCAGGGCCAGGGATTTGACCTTTTCGCCCGGCAGGCAGAGGCACACGATGCCGCTGCACTCCCGGATCAGCACGGCCATCTGCGCCACATCGATGGATTCGGCGGAGAAAATGAGGTCGCCCTCGTTTTCGCGCGCCTCGTTGTCAGTCACCAAAACACCCTGGCCGCGGCGTAGCGCTTCGAGCGCGTTTTCCACGCGATCGAATGCATTGCCGAACTGGGACAATAAAAACTGATTCATGGTAAAACTCCTGAAAGTTATGGAAGTACCAGAATCAGGGCGTGAGTGATAATACCGAACGAGCAGGAACAAGCGTTCCACGCACGGGAGAACCGCGCTGGAGCGCCTGGTGCCTGTATTCTCTATCATCCGGACTGTGACCGTCGGCCCTGGCATCTCACCAGGTCTGCTGACCCGCCTCCCGTTGCCGGAAGGCGGCGCTCGCGGGCTCCCCGGATCGATCCGGGATACCGCCGGTGGGGAATTTCGCCCCGCCCTGAGAACAAGCGACTGTATTTAATGCGAGTTCGCCATGGGGTGTCAAGTCTCCGTAACGGCAGCGCGAGCAGGGCGCAATAACCGGCGGGCATTGCCTCAAAGCTTGGTGCAATGCCCGCCGGTTATTGCGCCCTACGAACCGCTCCCTGAATGCTAGACTTGCAGCTTTCAAGGCGACCTGATCTCTCTGATTGCATGAATGCTTCATCCGAACCTCACGCCAGAATTTTCCTGCTGAGCCATATGCGCGCCTTTACCACGCTGGCGGGGCATATCCTCGGCTCGCACCCGCAGGTCAACGGCTACTACGAAATGCACATCAGCTATGAGGACGCATCCGCGCTGGACAGGCAGCTCGATGTATTCCTGGAAAGCGATGTGCTCAAGGAGAACAGCCGTTACCTTTTCGACAAGCTGCTGCACAACGACTATTTGCTGAAGCCCGAGCAGCTCGGTCCGGCGAACATAAAGATACTGATCTCGCTGCTGGAACCGGAACACACGATCAAAAGCATCGTCCACCTGTTTGCCCAGAAGGAGATCGACGATCTCTATGCCTCTCCCGCCGAGGCGGCGAACTACTATATCGCGCGCGTCCAGGCGCTCGCCGACTTCAGCCGGACTGCCGATCGTCCCTATTACTATTTCGATGCCGAGCTGTTCCAACGCGCGCCGGAAGTGCTGCTTCCCAAACTTTCGGACTGGCTGGAACTGGATACGCCGTTAAGCGAGCGCTATGAAATCTTCAGCCATACCGGAAAAGCCAGAAAAGGCGACTCGTCCGGGCGCATTCACAGCGGAAGGATCGACAGGACACCGGTCGATTACTCCCATATCGCCATTCCGGAGGAGGTGCTGCGTAAGGCGAAAGAGGTGTACCGGGAATGCCGCCGGCAGGTTATCGGGAATGCGGCGGATTCGGTCAGCCTGGGTATGAAATCGATTGAAATAGGCGCTTAATGTGCATTCGCATCAAACCAATGCATGCCATTCGGGACTGATCCCCTTATTCAAGCGGCTTCAAGTATGCGCATTTCGACGTGCAATCCAGCTGCTACCGCCATATTGACCAAGGCATCCAAACCGAAAAGGCCAATCTTTCCGCGCATGAGGTCGGATACACGCGGTTGCGTGATGCCGAACAGTTTGGCAGCTTCCGACTGGTTCAGGCCAGTGCGGGTAATGTGATCCTTAAGAGCAATCATCAAACCAGAACGTAGCTTCATGTTTTCAGCTTCCTCTGGTGTGTCTTCGATTGCATCCCACACACTGGCGAATTGTTTATTGCTCATTTGCCTGGCTCCTTAATTAAATCCCTGTATCTGCTCTTGGCTAAATCCAAATCTGCTTTGCTGGCTTTCTGAGTCTTTTTCTGGAAGCAGTGAATCACATAGATTGCATTGGTGAACTTTGCCACGTAGACGATCCGGAATGCTCCGGCTGCGTCACGAATTCGGATTTCCCGCACCCCTTGCCCAATCGTTGGCATCGGCTTCCAGTCGTCGGCTTCCTGACCGTGCTGCACCCGGTCAAGTTGGTGACCAGCTTCACGTCTCGCTGATATTTGGAAAC
>JAQTLK010000051.1:0-3557 GCA_028714955.1 Sulfuricella sp. | reverse complement strand
CTAGCTATGCAGCATTAGAACAGACTATCCCAGGCATCCCGCTCCGCCCGGTAATTCATCAATGCCGCGACGACCTGCCGTTTGCGCTGTGCGCGGTGCCCGGCGGACTGGATCTGTTGCCAGGCCGGCGCGTGTTCGCCGAAGTTGCGCCCGATGTTGTCGATGAAGGACTGCACTTGCCGCAAGGCGGGCGCCAGTTCGGGCGAGCGCAGCCACCAGTGCCCGGCGTCGAACACGTATTCGTGCAAACGCCTGTTCCTGGCGATGATGGCTTCATGCTTCTGCTGGTACAGCGCCAGCAGTTCTGCCTCTTTCCGGGCGATGACCGCCTCGATTTCTTGCTGGGCGAAGGGCTGGTTCACATCCGTCTGCCTGACCAGTTCTTCGGCCGAGAACAGCATCAGGTCGCCGAAGAACTGGCGCTCGAACTCGTTGGACAGGTCGACGCTCCGCTGTGCGCTGTTCAGTTCCACGCCGGGGCGGAAATCGTCGTCCAGTCCCGCCTCGGTGGTGCGGCGGTGCAGGTTGGGCAGGTTGCACGAGGCGAAACGCCCGCCGATCTCGGCGGCGATCAGCCGCCCGGCGGTTGGTCCGGACATGCGCAACCGCAGGTGGCCGAAGGGAATGATGTATTTCAGCCCGGCGTAGTTGACGATGTAATTGCCGGGGTAAACCGTGCGCGCGGGGCTGAGCCGGGTGAAGCCGTCGCCGTAGGAAAACCACGTCTTGCGGAAAAGGTGCTCGCCGAAGAAGAAGGCGTTGAGACGCCGCGCGAAATCCGTCAGGCAGGCACCATGGTCGTGTTCGCCGGCGAGCCGGCATGGATAGGAAAATGTCGCCGCCCGGTTCTCGAAGCCGAACAGCCCGGCCAGGTCGTGGTAGGCGGCCCCTGAGTGTCGTGTGGGCGCAACGGGTCCGTGCGAGCCGTGAAACTGGCAGGACTGGCCGCCGGCCAGGGCGGCCAGATCGGCAAAAAAGCCCGTCACGTCGTCGAGAAAATTGACCGCCATCACCGAGGGCGAAACGGGCGGGTCTCCGACCATCTTGCCGGTGAGCACCAGGGTGTCGGCGGTGCGGAAAATCCTGTCGATGGCGTGGAAATAGTTCAGCGCGTACACCACCTCTTCGCCCGATTCGGTCTGCCGGTTCACGCAAAAATGCTGGTCGCTGTCGACCAGGTAATACAGCGTCCGGTCCTTGTCTTGCGTCATTTGCAGGAATTTCAGATAGCCGAGGTTGCGGTTGGCGGCCTGTCCCTTGCGATAGAACCTTTCCCGCGGCTGGGTGGTGAGCAGATGGCCCAGGCGTTCGCGCAGGCGGAGAGGGAGCGAGTGCAGCAGTTCATACTGTTCGTCCAGGCCGAAATGAAAGACCTGCAGTCCTTTCCGCCGGTATTCCTCCACCAGCTCGATGTGCCGGCGAACATTGTTTTCATCGCGGCTGTCCTCGGCGACGATGATCCTGATCCTGTCCCACGCGCCTGAGCTGTTCCCGCCGTAGTTGAACAGCGTGCAGAGCTGGTAAATGCTCTCCAGGCAAGCGCGCAGGTGTGGCGGGCGGTCCGCCACCGGGATGCAGAGGATGAAGTGATGGCGGTCATCGCCCCCCCTCTCCTGGATCAGCGCTTCCTGCTCGCGGAACAGGGCCTGGTAGCAGTCCAGCAGGGGGTGGAAAGCCCGCTCGCTGGACCACATCGCCTGTTCCAGCAAGGGGTAGCACTGTTCATATAGATCGATCAGCGCGTCGGCCGATTGGGAAACGCCTTGCAGTTGCTTGCCGAGATCGGCCAGGCCGGGAATGGCGGATTGGTAGCGCGAGATGCAATCCTGCAGGCGCTGGATGGCGGTTTCCTTCATGCGCAGCTAACGCCTGGATGAATAATTCGGATATGCATCCTGATCGATCATGATCTCGATGAGGTTGATGCCATTGTAAAAATCGATCGCCTCCAGCATCGCCAGGTCCTGCGCGCTTTCCACCCGGCAATGCCGGATGCCGAAGGATTGCGCCAGCAGCGCGTAGTCCGGGTTGGTGAAATCGCAGTCGATGAAACGGTCCCGGTAGAGGTGGTGCTGGTTTTTGCGGATCAATCCCATGGTGTTGTTGTTGAACAGGACGATGTTCAGCGGGATGGCGTAATTCACCGCCGTCATGATCTCCATGGCGCACATCTGGAACCCGCCGTCGCCGATCATGGCGAACAGGGGCATGTCGACTTCGCAGCCGGCGCCGATGGCCGCCGGGATGGCGTGGCCCAGCGAGGAGATGCCGGTGTTGGGGTAGAAACGGTCCCTGGCGGACACCCGGTAAAAGTTCTGCGCGAAAACGATGTTGTCGTCGAACATCGCCAGGCCATCCGGAAAACGCTGTTCCAGCCAGGCATAAAAGGCGCGCACGTGGTCGAACTGCCGGTTGAAAATCGTCTCGCCGGCCGCAGCGGAGCGGGCTTGTGCGTCCGCGATGAAAGCGGCGACATCCACCGGGCCTTTGGCCGCCACCTTTTGCGCCTCAATGGCCGAGTCCAGCGCCTGCAGATAGACGCCGAGGTCGGCGTGCACCGCGAGGTCGGCGTGGAAGGCCTTCTCCAGTTGCTGGGCGCTGTTGTCCACCTGGATGATTTTCTTGCCCGCCAGCAGATGCGGGTCCCAGACATAGCTGGTTCTTTCGTTGAAGCCCGCGCCCAGCACCAGCACCAGGTCGGCTTCCTGTTCCAGGTAGCGCATGGCGTAGCCGCCGGAGGTGACGCCGAGGCTGCCCAGCGCCAGCGCGGAGCGCTCGTCGACCGCGCCCTTGGCCTTGAGGCTGCTGGTCACCGGAATATCGAGACGCTCGCTGAGGCGGCGCAGGTGTTCCTGCGCGCCCGAACGGATGCAGCCGTAGCCGGCGACGATCAGCGGCCGCTGCGCCGCGCGGATCAGCGCCACGCTCTTGTCGATGGTTTGCGCGGCGAGCGCGCATTCGCCGCTCATGCGCGAGAAGGAAACCCGCTCCAGGAAGGATGCATCCGCCATTTCCTTCTGCACGTTATAGGGGATGCTCAACACCACCGGACCCGGCGTCTTGGAAAGCAGATGCTTGGCCGCCTGGCCCAGCACGGCGGGCAGGTAATCCGTGCGTTCGATCAGTTTGTGATAGCGCGTGATGCCGGCGAACAGCGCGACCTGGTCGATGCTGCCGCCCTCTCCGGAGCTTTCCTGCAGCCCGCCCTTGCCGAAAAACTGGGTCGAGGTTTCCCCGGTGATGATGAGGATCGGCTGCCTGTCCGCGTAGGCGTTGGCGACCCCGGTGACCAGGTTGGTGGCGCCCGGGCCCGCGGTGGTGATGCACGCGCCGATCTTGCCCGTCGCCCGGGCATAGCCGCCGGCCATGAAGGCCGCGCCCTGTTCATGCTTGACCAGCACGCTCTTGATGCTGGAGTCGTAGAGGCTATCGTAGACCGGCAGGATATGCGCGCCCGGCATGCCGAAAATGGTGTCGATCCCCAGGCGTTCCAGGAACCGTACGATTAATTCACTTACCGCTATTTTCATGTCGTCTCGTCAATGCCGGCATTCTTT
>JAQTLK010000050.1 GCA_028714955.1 Sulfuricella sp. | reverse complement strand
CGCTAAATCTTCTTGGATGACCCGGATATGCCCGTAATTCGTTTGCCTGATGGTTCCGAACGCAAATTTGACCAGGCCGTGACGGTTGCCGATGTGGCGGCCAGTATTGGCGCAGGACTGGCCCGCGTGGCGCTGGCTGGCAAGGTTAACGGCAAGCTGGTCGATACCTCGTTCCTGATTGAAGGCGATGCCGATCTGGCCATTGTGACCGACAAGGATGCGGAGGGACTGGATGTCATTCGCCATTCGACGGCCCATTTGCTCGCTCAGGCGGTAAAGGCGCTGTTTCCGGAAGCCCAGGTAACCATCGGGCCGGTGATCGAGGACGGCTTTTTTTACGATTTCTCCTGCAAGCGCCCTTTTACGCCTGAAGATTTGCTGGCTATCGAAAAGAAAATGGCCGAAATCGTCAAGGCCGACCTGAAAATCGAGCGCAAGGTGTTGCCGCGCTCGGAAGCCATCCATTTCTTCAAGAATCTGGGCGAGCATTACAAGGCGCAGATCATCGAGTCCATCCCAAGCGACGAGGATCTCTCGCTCTATACCCAGGGCGATTTCACCGACCTGTGCCGCGGCCCGCACGTGCCTTCTACCGGCAAGCTCAAGGTTTTCAAGCTGATGAAGGTGGCCGGCGCCTACTGGCGCGGCGATTCGAAGAACGAAATGCTGCAGCGCATCTACGGCACGGCATGGGTCAAGAAGGAAGATCAGGAAGCCTATCTGCATCGCCTGGAAGAGGCGGAGAAGCGCGACCACCGCAAGATCGGCAAACAGCTCGACCTGTTCCACATGCAGGACGAGGCGCCGGGCATGGTGTTCTGGCATCCCAAGGGCTGGGCGATGTGGCAGGTGGTCGAGCAGTACATGCGCGGCGTGTATCGCGACCACGGCTACCTGGAAATCCGCTGCCCGCAGATCATCGACCGCGTGCTGTGGGAGAAATCCGGCCACTGGGAACATTTCAAGGCCGGCATGTTCACTACCGAGTCGGAAAAACACGAATACGCGATCAAGCCGATGAACTGTCCCGGCCATATCCAGGTATTCAATGCCGATCTGCGTTCCTATCGCGAGTTGCCGCTGCGCTACGGCGAATTCGGCTCGTGCCACCGCAACGAGCCGTCTGGCGGCCTGCACGGCTTGATGCGCGTGCGCGGCTTCGTGCAGGACGATGGCCACATCTTCTGTACCGAGAGTCAGATCGAATCCGAAGTGACGGCTTTCAACGCGCTGGTATTGAAGGTTTACAAGGATTTCGGCTTTCACGACGTGGCGGTGAAGTTGGCGCTGCGACCGGAAAGCCGGGTCGGTTCCGACGAAATATGGGACAAGTCCGAGAACGCGCTGCGTGCCGCCTTGCGCGCTTCCGGCATGACGTGGGTGGAATTGCCGGGCGAAGGGGCATTCTATGGCCCGAAGATCGAATTCCATATCAAGGACGCCATCGGCCGCTCCTGGCAGTGCGGCACGATACAGGTTGACTTCTCCATGCCGGGCCGCCTGGGCGCCGAGTTCGTCGACGAGGACAACACGCGCAAGACCCCGGTAATGCTGCACCGCGCCATCCTCGGCTCCCTGGAGCGTTTCATCGGCATTCTGGTCGAACACCATGCCGGCGCGCTGCCGTTGTGGCTGGCTCCGGTGCAGATGGCGATACTGAATATTTCGGAATCCCAGGCGGAATATGCGCGCCAGGTGGCGGAACAATTGAAACAAAATGGCTTCCGCGTCCATCTGGACTTGAGAAATGAGAAGATTACCTATAAAATCCGCGAACATAGCATGCAGAGGCTGCCGTATCTCCTGGTAATCGGGGACAAGGAAGTGGCCTCCAGGCTGGTTGCCGTGCGAACCCGCAAGGGCGAAGACCTTGGCCAGATGCCGCTGGAAGCGTTGCTGCAGCGGTTGTCCAGGGATCTTGCCGAAAAGGGAAGCGCGGCTTAGTTTTTTTAATTGATTTGGAGATTTAGCTATCGCTCAGGGAAAAGAAAACCGGGTCAACGGTGAAATTACCGCACAGGAAGTCCGGTTGGTTGGTGTTGAAGGTGAGCCGCTCGGCATCGTGAGTCTGTCGGCTGCCATGCGGATGGCGGAAGACGCCGAGATTGACCTGGTCGAGATTGCGCCGACCGCGCAGCCGCCAGTTTGTCGCTTGATGGATTATGGCAAATTCAAATACAGCGAAAGCAAGAAACAACACGAAGCCAAACAGAAGCAGAAGCAAATCCAGGTCAAGGAAGTCAAATTCCGTCCCGGTACGGACGAAGGCGATTATCAGGTCAAGTTGCGCAACCTGATGCGTTTCCTTGAGGAAGGCGACAAAACGAAAATTACCCTGCGCTTTCGTGGCCGTGAAATCACCCATCAGGAGCTGGGCATGCGACTCCTGAAACGAGTCGAAGCCGATCTGGCGGAATTCGGCACGGTTGAGCAGTTCCCCAAGATGGAAGGCCGGCAGATGGTGATGGTGCTGTCGCCCAAGAAGAAGTAGTGGTCAGTCGTCGGTTTGTAGGTCGGCATTAAGCCCGACCGTCGGCTGACGACTAACAACTAAAACAAGTGGTACCCAGGCTAAACAAGTATCCCCCGTCGGGGAACGCCCAGGTCCATGTCATAAAGGAGTTGTAAATGCCTAAGATGAAGTCCAAGAGTGGCGCCAAGAAGCGCTTCAATACTCTGGGTGGTGGTGGCGTGAAGTGCAGCCATTCCCACATGCGTCATATCCTGACCAAGAAAACCACCAAACGTAAACGCCAGTTGCGCGGTACGACCACGGTTGCCGCCTGTGACATGCGTCAAGTTCGCACCATGTTGCCTTACGCTTGAGGAGATGAAAAATGCCAAGAGTTAAACGTGGTGTAACGGCTCGCGCCCGTCACAAGAAAGTACTGGAACAGG
Source organism: Sulfuricella sp. (assembly GCA_028714955.1). Lineage (GTDB taxonomy): Bacteria > Pseudomonadota > Gammaproteobacteria > Burkholderiales > Sulfuricellaceae > Sulfurimicrobium. The sequence goes on along the minus strand of JAQTLK010000050.1, from coordinate 15,194 downwards.
CCAAGGGTTACCGCGGCCGCCGCAAGAACGTCTATCGCATTGCCAAGGAAGCGGTAATGAAAGCCGGGCAATATGCCTACCGCGACCGCCGTCAACGCAAGCGCCAATTCCGCGCCCTGTGGATCGTGCGTATCAATGCGGCGGCCCGTGAACTGGGCATGACTTACAGCGTGTTCATCAACGGTCTCAAAAAGGCTGCGATCGACATGGACCGCAAGGTGCTGGCCGATCTGGCCGTGTTCGACAAGCCGGCATTCGCCAGGATTGCGGAACAAGCCAAAGCCAGCCTCGGCGCTTGAGCGGTAACATCTGAAAGAGGAGGCTCCGGCCTCCTTTTTTATTTTGGTGGCATGATCTATGGAAAAACTGGAAGAAATACTGGCTCAAGGCCTGGCAGCCTTTGCCGGCATTGATAACCCCGCGGACCTGGAGCAGGCCAAGGCGCGTTATATCGGTAAAAGCGGCGCCTTGACCGAAATAATGAAGGGCCTGGGCAGACTGGCGCCGGAAGAGCGGCCAGCGGCAGGCGCGCGCATCAATCAGGTCAAGGAACAGCTGGAACAGGCGCTTGCCGCCCGGCGCGAGGCCATGCGCGAGCAGCAACTGCAGGCCCAACTGGCGAAAGAGGCCCTGGATGTAACGCTGCCGGGGCGCGGCGCCGGTCGTGGTGGTCTGCATCCGGTCACGCGCACGCTGGAACGGATCGAATCATTGTTCCATTCCATCGGTTTTGATGTGGCCCAGGGTCCTGAAATTGAATCGGATTTTTACAATTTCACGGCGCTCAACATTCCGCAAAACCACCCCGCACGGGCAATGCATGATACCTTTTACGTGGATGCCCAGCACATGCTGCGCACCCATACCTCGCCGGTGCAGGTGCATTACATGGAAACGAATCAGCCGCCATTGAAGATCATCGCACCGGGGCGCGTGTATCGCGTCGATTCCGATGCCACCCACTCGCCGATGTTTCATCAGGTGGAAGGGCTATGGGTGGATGAAGAGATCAGTTTCGCCAACCTCAAAGGCGTGGTGCAGGATTTCCTGCAGCGCTTTTTCGAGCGCGATGATCTGCAGGTTCGCTTTCGTCCATCTTTCTTTCCCTTCACCGAGCCATCGGCTGAAATGGACATGAGCTGGAATGGCGGCTGGCTGGAGATCGGCGGTTGCGGCATGGTGCACCCCAATGTTTTGAAACACGTGAACATCGACAGCGAAAAACATATTGGCTTTGCTTTCGGTCTGGGTGTCGAACGCTTGGCAATGTTGCGCTATGGCGTCAATGACTTGCGAATGTTCTTTGAAAATGATCTGAAGTTCCTGAAACAATTTAATTGAATCTGGACATCGGTTTTCAGCCAGCAGACAGTCAGACTGTGTGCCTTGCAACTGACAACTGATGGCTGAAAGCTGACGGCTTGCTATGAAATTCTCGGAAAACTGGTTACGCACTTTTGTCGATCCCGCGCTGGACAGCGATCAACTCGCCGAGGCCTTGACCATGGCAGGCCTGGAAGTGGAGGCGCTGGAACCAGTGGCTCCAGCATTCGACAAGATTGTGGTGGCGGAAGTCCTGTCGCTGGAAAAACATCCTGACGCAGACCGTCTTAATGTCTGCAAGGTGAATGTCGGCGCTGAGGAGCCGCTGCAGATCGTGTGCGGCGCCAGCAATGTCCACGCTGGGGCGCGCGTGCCCTGCGCGCTGGTGGGTGCCGAATTGCCCGGCCTGACCATCAAGCGGGCCAAGGTGCGGGGCGTCGAGTCCTTCGGCATGTTGTGTTCCGCCAGGGAACTGGGCCTGGCTGAAGAAAGCAGCGGCCTGCTGCTATTGCCAGCCGATGCGCCGATAGGCACATCGATTCGTGCCTACCTCGATCTGGATGACAAGTTGTTCACCCTGAAACTGACGCCTAACCGCAGCGATTGCCTCGGTTTGCTCGGCGTGGCGCGCGAGGTGGCGGCGATGACGGGTGCCAGCCTGACCGTGCCGCACACAGAACCCGTGCCGCCTGGCGATGCAGGCGCGTTGCCGGTTGCCGTGGCCGAACCCGCCGCCTGTCCGCGCTATTGCGGACGTGTGGTGAGCGGCGTCAAACCGGCGGCGGCCACGCCGGCGTGGATGGCGCGCCGTCTCGAACGATCTGGCATCCGCTGCATCAACGCGGTGGTGGATATCACCAACTATGTAATGCTTGAACAGGGCCAGCCTCTGCACGCATTCGATATGGCGAAAATTCAGGGCGGGTTGCAGGTGCGCTTTGCGCGGGAAGGCGAGCAACTTGCACTGCTCAATCAGCAAATTGCCGATTTGGCGCCGGACATGCTGGTGATAGCCGACAATGCAGGCGCGTTGGCGCTGGCCGGGATCATGGGCGGCGATAGCAGCGCGGTAACGGATGACACTACTGACATTTTCCTGGAAAGCGCCTTCTTTGATCCCGATGCAATTGCAGGCAAGGCGCGACGGCTTGGATTGTCTACCGATTCTTCCTACCGCTTTGAACGCGGGGTGGATTTTGCGGCCACCCGCACCGCCCTGGAACGCGCCAGCGCGCTAATCCTGCAGATTTGCGGCGGGAACGCCGGAGTGGTCGTGGAAGTCATCAATGAATTGCCGCAGCGCAACCCCATCATCCTGCGTGCCGAGCGTGCGCGGCGCGTGTTGGGCATTGACTTGAGCGACAGGGAAATCTCCGCCCTGCTGCACCGCCTGCGCCTCGACTTTGACGGGCAGGCCGGCCATTACAGCGTGATTCCGCCCAGCTATCGTTTCGACCTGGCTATCGAGGAGGACATGATCGAGGAACTGGTTCGCCTGCATGGCTATGACAACATTCCCGCCCTGCCGCCGCGCAGTGCCTTGCACCTGTTGCCGCAAACGGAAACAGTGCAGGGCCTTGACCGTTTGCGCCAGTTTTTGGTGGCGCGTGATTACCAGGAGGTCGTGACATACAGTTTCGTGGAAAAATCCTGGGAAGCTGACCTGGCTGGCAATGAATCACCGGTCGAGCTGCAAAACCCCATCGCTGCTCAAATGAGCGTGATGCGTTCAAGCTTGCTTGGCGGATTGGTCAACGTCCTGCGTTTCAATCTCAATCGCCGGCATGAGCGGGTCAGGATTTTTGAAATCGGGCGCTGTTTCTCTGCCGGAGAAAACGGCTACCTGCAGCCGCAGCGCATGGCGGGCTTGTGTTATGGCGGAGTGAAGCCCGAGCAGTGGGGCGAAGCGCTGCGCCAGGTCGATTTCTTTGACGTAAAGGCCGACCTCGAGGCCTTGTGCCAGCCGGTGGAATTGCGTTTTACCGCCGCTGCCCATGCCGCACTGCATCCAGGGCAATCGGCGCAAGTATCGCTGGATGGCACGGCGATTGGCTGGATCGGCGCCTTGCACCCGCGCTGGCAGCAGAAATACGACTTGCCGCAAGCGGCGGTGGTGTTCGAGCTGGAATTGCCGCCACTGATGCAGCGCCGCCTCCCCGCTTTCAGCGAAATTTCAAGATTCCCGCCAGTCAGGCGCGATCTGGCTGTCGTGGTGGAGGAGCATGTCGATGCGCAAACGCTGCTCGATGGCATGCGCAAGCAATTGCCCGCATCTGTTACAGATCTCATGTTGTTTGACGTATATCGTGGCAAAGGCGTTGATTTAGGTAAAAAAAGCCTTGCATTCAGGGTACTGATGCAAGATACTCGGAAAACATTAACTGATGAAGAAGTCGAAGCGGTCCTTGCCCGGATCAAAGAGGTTCTGGCAACCCGCTTCAACGCGACACCGCGAGTTTGAGGAACAAGCAATGACACTCACCAAAGCCGAATTGGCGGATATGCTGTTTGAACAAGTCGGTCTCAATAAACGAGAAGCCAAGGACATGGTGGAATCTTTTTTCGAGGAAATCCGCCTGGCCCTTGAAGAAGGCGATGGCGTGAAGCTTTCCGGCTTCGGCAATTTCGAATTGCGCGACAAGCCGCAACGCCCCGGCAGGAATCCCAAAACCGGAGAAGAAATTCCGATCACGGCGCGTCGCGTGGTGACGTTTCATGCCAGCCAGAAACTCAAGGCATTAGTGGAAGAATCGTATGCCGGAAATAACGCCCAGGCCTGAACTGCCCCCAATTCCCGCAAAGCGCTATTTCACCATTGGCGAGGTGAGCGAGCTGTGTGGCGTCAAACCGCATGTGCTGCGCTACTGGGAACAGGAATTTGCCCAGCTCAAACCCGTCAAGCGGCGCGGCAACCGGCGCTATTACCAGCACCACGAAGTGCTCTTGATTCGCCGCATTCGCGAACTGCTTTATGAAGAAGGCTTTACCATCAGCGGCGCGCGCAACAGGCTGGATGAGGCCGCAGCCGCCACGACATCGCACCACAATACGAATCAAGCCGAAACAGCATCATCCCTATCCCCTGATTTGTCTTTCATCCGTGCCGAAATTGAGGGTGTATTGGCGCTGTTGCGAAACTAACCAGAATTTATCCCATATTCGGACTGGTTACCCTGGGACTTTTTGGCTATAATCGCGTTTTTCGGGGCGTAGCGCAGCCTGGTAGCGTACTTGCATGGGGTGCAAGTGGTCGGAGGTTCAAATCCTCTCGCCCCGACCAGTAAAACAAAAGGACTTAGGCGATATTCTCCTAAGTCCTTTTGTTTTTTCGCGGGACTCATTTCCAAGACTGTCGCCACATATGCGCATTCTCACCATCTTCCTTTCCAGTTTGTTCTCGCCGGGAACGAATTTGCCGGGCATCCCTTTGACAGGGAGGGAGGCTTGATGACGCTTGTCGATGGTCTCCCGGCGGGCGTGGTTTCTGTCAATGACCGCGGCCTGCTCTACGGCGATGGCGTGTTTCGCACCTTGAAACGGGCCGGGGGCATTACCCTGTGCTGGGCGCGGCAATATGGCAAGCTGGCGGCTGATTGTGCCGCGCTCGACTTGCGATGCCCCGATGCGGCAATACTGGAAACTGAACTGGAACGTTTGCCGCCGGATTGCGTGGCCAAGATCATCATCACGCGGGGCCGCGCTGACCGTGGCTATGCCGTGGCACGGGATGCCTTGCCCAGCCGTATCGTCATTTCCAGTCCCCTGCCGCTTTACCCTCCGAGCTACGCTACAGTGGGTGTCAAAGTGCGTTTGTGCGGTTTGCGCCTTGCCTCCCAGCCCCGCCTGGCGGGGATCAAACACCTCAACCGGCTGGAAAACGTGCTGGCGCGCATGGAATGGAATGATCCAGCTATTGCCGAAGGGCTGCTGCTGGATGCGGCGGGCGATGTCGTCGAAGGTACCATGAGCAATGTGTTTTGCTGCCGTGCCGGCGTGCTGCACACCCCCGACTTGAGCGGCTGCGGCGTAGCCGGAGTGCAGCGCGAGCGCATCCTGGATTTTGCCGCGCGATCAGGCATGGCGGTGCGGGTTGCCAAGCTGCCGCTGGGTGCGTTGATGGCGGCGGATGAGGTCATGTTGTGCAACAGCGTGATCGGTCTTTGGCCGGTGCGCGAGTTCAATGGCCGCACTTGGGAAGTCGGGGCCGTGGCAGGGCGGTTGAGGCAATGGCTGGAAGAGCGGGATGATTAGGATGCTGTGGCGCTTCGCGCTGCTGGCGACGGTCGCCGTGGCCGGCTGGATGGCCTACTTCGTCGCCACGCCGCTGAGCTTGCCGCAAATACCTTACGAATTCACTCTCAGGCACGGGAGCAGCCTGCGCAGCGTGGCGCGCCAGTTGGTGGAGGCTAAAATCCTCAGCGAGCCGTGGCGCTTCATTGCCTTGGTGCGTCTTAATGGTAAAGCGGGGGAAATCAAGGCGGGCAACTACTATCTGGAGAACAATCCCACGCCATTGCAATTGTTTCGCATGATCACGCGCGGCGATGTCAGCCAGAGCGATATCACCTTTATCGAGGGCTGGAATTTCAGGCGCATGCGCCAGATGCTGGATGAGAACCAGGCGGTGCGGCACGATACGGCGCAAATGACCGAGCGGGAAATCCTGGAGAAAATCGGTGCCCAGGAGGATGCGGCAGAAGGGCTGTTTTTTCCGGATACATACTATTTCAGCAGCGGCATGAGCGATCTTTCCATCCTCAAGCGCGCTTACCAGGCGATGCAGGCCCACCTCGCCGACGCATGGATGGAGCGCGATCCGCTGCTGCCCTATCAGACCCCCTACGAAGCCCTGATCATGGCTTCCATCATCGAGAAGGAAACCGGCCGGGCGACCGAGAGGCCGCTGATCGCCGGTGTTTTCATCAACCGGTTGCGCCTCAACATGCGCCTGCAAACCGACCCGACAGTAATTTACGGCCTGGGGGAGAACTTCGACGGTAATTTGCGTCGTGCCGACCTCGCTCGCGATACGCCTTATAATACCTATACCCGTTCCGGCCTCCCGCCGACGCCGATCGCCATGCCGGGTTCTGGCGCGCTGCAGGCGGCCGTGCATCCCGCAGCGACCCGGGCGCTGTATTTCGTCGGCAAGGGAGACGGCACGCACAAGTTTTCCGCCAGCCTGGCAGAGCATAATCTGGCTGTGGCACGTTACCAATTGAACCGCAAATAGGTGAGCAAAATTACTGGCAAATTCATCACGCTGGAAGGCATAGATGGCGCGGGCAAAAGCACCCATCTTGCGTGGTTGCGCGAAGTGCTGGCGCAGCGCGGCCATGAAGTGGTCGTGACGCGCGAGCCGGGCGGCACGCCGCTGGGCGAAACACTGCGCGAGCTTTTGCTCAACCACCACATGCACCTTGAAACCGAGGCCCTGCTGATGTTCGCCAGCCGGCGCGAACACCTGGCTGAAGTCATTGTGCCGGCCTTGCAAGAGGGAAAATGGGTGATCTCTGACCGCTTTACCGATGCCAGTTTCGCCTACCAGGGCGGCGGCCGCGGCATCGACGAGGCCCGCTTGCGCATTCTGGAAGACTGGGTGCAGCAAGGCTTGCAGCCCGACCTTACCCTGCTCTTCGACGTGCCGCTGGAAGTGGCGCGCCAGCGCCTTTCCGCCAATGCTGCCCTGGATCGTTTCGAACGGCAGCAGCAGGATTTCTTCCAGCGCGTGCGCGATGCATACCTGCGCCGTGCGGCGCAGTTTCCCGCACGTATCAGGGTGATCGACTCGACTCGCTCGCTGGCCGTGATTCGCGCCGAACTCGAAAACCTTGTCGCGGAATTGTAGGTCAATGACATTTTACCCCTGGCAAACAGAAATCTGGCAGCAGCTCATCCCAGCCCGGCAGAACCTGCCCCACGCGCTGTTGTTGCAGGGGCGCAAGGGGGTGGGCAAGCTTGACTTTGCCCGTGCGCTCGCTCAGGGGCTGTTGTGCGAGGCGCCGCAGCCATCCGGGACAGGGTGCGGACAGTGCCTTGCCTGTAACTGGCTTGCCCAGGGCAACCACCCGGATTTTCGCAGCATCGAGCCGGAGGCGTTGGCGGATAACGGCGACGAGGGCGAGAGCAAAGGCAAGAAGGCCAGCCGTCAGATCCTGATCGAACAGATACGCGAACTGGCCGGGCTGGTGAACCTGTCCACCCATCGCAACGGCATGCGCGTCGTTCTCATCCACCCCGCCGAGGCGATGAACGCGAGCGCTGCAAACGCGCTGCTGAAAACCCTGGAAGAGCCGCCGCCGCATACGCTGATCATCCTCATCAGCCATCACGCGCAATCCTTGTTGCCTACCGTGCGCAGCCGCTGCCGCAAGCTTGACTTCGCGGTTCCACCGCTTGAGCAGTCCATGAACTGGCTGCGCGAGCAGGGTGTGGCCGACCCCATGCCCTTGCTGGCGCAGGCGGGCCATGCGCCGCTGGCTGCGCTGGCCTTGGCCGGGGACGACTCGCAGGAAGCGCGGCGGGGGTTTTTGAACCAGCTTGCCCGTCCCCAGACGCTGGATCCAATCAGCCTGGCGGAAAAGAGCGAGAAGATGGACCAGGCCAGAATGGTGCGCTGGTTGCAGCAATGGATGTACGATCTGGTCGGTTGGCGCCTGGGTGGAGAAATCCGCTACCAGCCGGATTTTGCCGCCGAGATCCATGCCCTGGCGCCTCGCGTCAGGCTGTCTCAGGCACTGGAATACCAGAAAGAATTGCTGACCGCACAAAAAAATGTGCACCATCCGCTGAATGCCCAGTTGCTCCTGGAGCAATTGTTGCTATCCTATATGCAATCGATGGACTGAACGAACCGGATCATGGCCGAAATTGACAAGAAACCTTCTCTCGCGCGTCCTGGCGTGTTATCCCTGAGCATCAAGGAAAAGCCGGCGCTGTACGCTGCCTATATGCCCTTCATCAAGGGCGGCGGCATCTTTATTCCGACCACCAAGTCCTATCGCCTGGGCGACGAGGTGTTCATGCTGCTGACCCTGATGGACGACCCCAACAGGCTGCCGGTAGCCGGCAAGGTGGCATGGATTACCCCGGCCGAGGCGCAGGGCAACAAGTCGCAGGGGATCGGGGTGCAATTCAGCGACAACGACAGCGGCATCGCCGCGCGCAACAAGATCGAAGGCTTGCTGGGCGGCAATCTGACTTCGACCCGACCGACGCATACGATGTGATGAGTGATGAGTAATGAGTAATGAGTGATGAGTGATGAGTGATGAGTGATGAGTGATGAGTAAGGCAGATCGCTGGACTCTGTTACCCATCACCCATCACCCATCACCCATCACCCATCACCTGATTCCGAAACCATGTTCATCGATTCCCACTGCCACATCAATTTCCCCGGCCTCGCCGAGCGCTTGCCGGAACTGCTCGATAACATGCAGCGCAACCAGGTCAGCCACGCCTTGTGCGTGAGCGTGGATTTGTCGGCTTTTCCTGCGATTCGCGCGCTGGCAGAGGACCATCGCAATGTGTTCGCCTCGGTCGGGGTGCATCCCGATTATGAGGACACCGAAGAACCCGGTGTCGAGCAGCTTGCTGCTCTGGCGAAACATCCCAAAGTCGTTGCCATTGGCGAAACCGGGCTCGACTATTTCCGTCTCCAGGGTGACCTGGAATGGCAGCGTGCGCGCTTTCGCACCCATATCCGCGCCGCCATTGCCGTTGGCAAACCACTCATCATCCATACCCGCGCCGCGGCTGCGGACACGCTCCGCATCCTGCGCGAGGAAGGCGCCGAGCGCGTGGGCGGGGTGATGCATTGCTTCACCGAAACCGTAGAGATTGCGGACCAGGCCATGGCGCTGAATTTCTACATTTCATTTTCCGGCATCGTGACCTTCAAGAAAGCGCTGGAGCTGAAGGCGGTGGCCAGGCATGTGCCGCTGGAGCGCATGCTGATCGAAACGGATTCCCCCTATCTTGCGCCGGTACCCTATCGCGGCAGGACCAACGAGCCGGCCTTTGTGCGCCATGTGGCGGAAGAGATCGCCGCATTGCGTGGCATCGGCGTGGAAGAAGTGGGCGCGGCGACCACGCGCAATTTTTTTGAACTGTTTCAGGCTGCGCAGGCATGGAGGTAGTTTTTCTCGGCGTGGGCTCCAGCGCCGGCACCCCGGTGATCGGCTGCAGCTGTTCAACCTGTCTTTCCGACGACCCGAGAAACCGCCGCACGCGCAGCTCGATCGCCGTAACCATGAAGAATGGCACGGCGCTGCTGGTGGACACCGGCCCCGATTTGCGCCAGCAGGCGCTGCGCGAGAAAATTCTGCGCGTGGATGGGGTGCTGTATACCCATTACCACGCCGACCATCTCAATGGTCTGGATGACTTGCGCAGTTTCTGCCATCTGCAGCGCCAGCCGATTCCGGTTTATGCCAATGAAGCCACCATGCAGGGCATCGTGCAGCGTTTCGCCTATGCCTTCCCCAGCCACGAGCAGCATCACTGGGACAAGCCGGTGCTGCGCGCCCACAGCGTGGCAGAGACCTTCGAAGTGGCGGGAACCGCGGTTACGCCGGTGCCGGTCATGCACGGAAAATATGAAATTCTTGGTTATCGCATCGGCAACATGGCTTATCTCACCGATGTGTCGGATATATCTCCCGCCAGCCTGGACAGGTTGCAGGGACTGGACATGCTGTTGCTGGACTGCCTGCGATACCGGTTTCATCCCACTCATTTGAATGTCGAGCAGGCGATCACCTGGGCGGAAAAGATCGGTGCGCGGGAAACATTTCTGGTCCACATGACGCACGAACTCGAATTCTCCGCCCTGAGCGCCCGGTTGCCCACCGGCATATACGCGGCTTACGACGGTTTACGCCTGCAATGCTGAAAAAATTAATCGTCTCCTGCCTGCTATTCCTCTCGCCGTTTGCAATGGCGGCATTGCCGCAGGTGCTGGAAGAAATGTTCATCGCCGTGAATCTGGGCGATACGGGTTCCGTCGAGGAATTGTTGCGGCACGGAGTGGATCCCGATGTGCAGGATGAGCAAGGCTACAGCGCCCTGATGATCGCCGCGCGCGAAGGCCAGTTGGAGGTGGCCAGGCTGCTGCTGGCGCACGGCGCCAAGGTATATAAAAGAAACCAGTTCGGCGAAACCGCGCTGATGCTCGCCGCCTACAACGGCCATAATGCCCTGATAGACCTGCTCATTGCCCATGGCGCGGACCATCATGCCAACCGCAATGGCTGGACGCCCTTGATGTATGCCTCCTACGCCGGCCATGATGCCACGGTGAAGCAGCTCCTGGCTTATGGCGAGCCGGTCGATGCGCGCACCCGTGCCGGCATCACCGCGCTGATGCTGGCGTCCAGGCAGGGCCACATCGAAGTCGTCGCCCTGCTGTTGCGCCTGGGCGCCGACCCCCGGCTGAAAAGCGCAAACGGACAAAGCGCGATGCAAATGGCCCTCGCCAACGGCAATACCGATATCGCCGAACTGCTTCGGCAAGCGGGCGCAGAATAAGAAAGATGCCATGAAGATGTTATGAAGATTGAAAGATGCGCTCAGTCCATGCTATCATCGCGCCCCAATTTGGCTGGTTCTGAACCGGCCGAATCCAGAGGCCGCCGCAAGGCGGCAAATACGCACATCTGTCCCGATAAGGGTGCTCGCCGGAGTTTGTTCCGGGGGGTTGCACGCGGACGGGTGGAGGCTTAACCCTTAAGGAGAGTTTTATCATGTCAGTTACCATGCGCCAGATGCTGGAGGCGGGTGTCCATTTTGGCCACCAGACCCGTTACTGGAACCCCAAGATGGCGCCGTTCATCTTCGGCGACCGTAACAAGATTCATATCGTGAACCTGGAAAAAACGCTTCCGATGTATGAAGAGGCGATCAAGTTCGTGCGCAAGATGGCGTCCAACAAGGGCACCATCCTGTTCGTCGGCACCAAGCGCCAGGCTCGCGAAATCGTCAAGGAAGAGGCCGTGCGTTGTGGTGCGCCCTATGTCGATTACCGCTGGCTGGGCGGCATGCTCACCAACTTCAAGACGGTGAAGCAGTCCATCAAGCGCCTCAAGGACATGGAAGCCATGATGCAAGACGGCAGCATGGAGAAAATTTCCAAGAAAGAAGTTCTGGGTTTGCAGCGCGAAATGGTCAAGCTGGAGCGCAGCCTGGGCGGCATCAAGGATATGGGCGGTTTGCCAGACGCCATGTTCGTGATTGACGTGGGTTATGAAAGCGGCGCCGTTACCGAAGCCAGCAAGCTGGGCATCCCGGTGATCGGCATCGTGGATACCAACAACTCTCCCGCTGGCGTGGATTACGTGATTCCCGGCAACGACGATTCGAGCAAGGCTATTCGCCTGTATGCCCAGGGTGTGGCGGATGCCATCCTGGAAGGCCGCAACCAGGTCATTGCCGAAATCATCAAGGGTGACGAGTTCGTCGAGGTCAGCGACGCGGAACAAACAGCGGCTTGACTCTCCGCAGAAAAGGGGCGGAAGCCCCTTTTTTTAGCTTTGGACATTTGAGAAATTCAGGAGTTTGAAATGGCGGAAATTACCGCAGGTATGGTCAAAGAATTGCGCGAGCTGACAGGCTTGGGCATGATGGAATGCAAGAAGGCATTGGCCGAGACGGCCGGCGACATGAAGGCTGCGGAAGAACTGCTGCGCATCAAGAGCGGCGCCAAGGCCAGCAAGGCCGCCAGCCGCGTGGCCGCGGAAGGCATCGTGGGCAGCTTCATCAGCGCCGACGGGCACACCGGCGCGCTGGTGGAAATCAACTGCGAAACCGACTTCGTTTCCAAGAACGAAGATTTTGCGTCCTTTGCCAAGGCCGTCGCGCAACTGGCTACCGAGCAGAACATCCAGGACATCGAAGCGTTGTCTTCCGCCCGGCTGCCCTCCGGCCAGACGGTGGAAGAAGCGCGCCAGGCGCTGATCATGAAACTGGGCGAAAACATCTCCCTGCGCCGCCTGGTACGCGCCGAGACCTCCGGCAGGCTGACTACCTACCTGCACGGCACCCGCATCGGCGTGATGGTCGATAGTTCCGGCGGCGACGAGCAACTGGGCAAGGACATCGCCATGCATATCGCTGCCAGCAAGCCGGTATGCGTGTCCAGGGACCAGGTGCCGGCCGGGCTGCTGGAAAACGAGCGCAAGATTTTCTCTGCGCAGGCGGCCGAATCTGGCAAGCCGGCCGACATCATCGCCAAGATGGTGGACGGTCGCATCGCCAAATACTTGGCGGAAATTACCCTGATGGGCCAGCCTTTCGTGAAAGATCCGGACCTGACGGTGGAAAAACTGCTGGCATCCAAAAAAGCCAGCGTCAATGCCTTCACCCTGTTCGTGGTGGGCGAGGGCATCGAGAAAAAAGTGGTGGATTACGCCGCTGAAGTTGCTGCTGCGGCAAAGGTCTGAGCCATGGCCGCCCCCGTCTATAAACGCATTCTGCTCAAGCTCTCCGGCGAAGCCCTGATGGGTGGCGACAGTTATGGCATCAACCGTGCCACCATCGAGCGCATCGTCGCGGAAGTGGCAGAAGTAGTGCGCATGGGCGTGCAGGTGGGGGTGGTGATCGGCGGCGGCAACATTTTCCGGGGCGTGGCGCCCGGCGCTGCCGGCATGGACCGCGCTACCGCGGATTACATGGGCATGCTGGCGACGGTGATGAATGCCCTCGCATTACAGGATGCCATGCGCTGCATCGGCCTGCAAAGCCGGGTGCAGACCGCCCTGGCAATCGAGGCGGTGGCCGAGCCCTATATCCGGGGCAAGGCGATCCGTTACCTGGAAGAAGGCAAAGTGGTCATTTTCGGTGCTGGCACCGGCAATCCGTTCTTCACCACCGATACCGCCGCCGCATTGCGCGGCATGGAAGTGGGCGCCGAGATCGTGCTCAAGGCGACCAAGGTGGACGGCGTGTACACCGACGACCCCAAAACCAACCCCGATGCCATGCGTTATCAGCAGCTCAGTTTCGACGAGGCCATCACGCGCAACCTGAAAGTGATGGACGCCACCGCGCTGGCTTTGTGCCGCGACCAGAAAATGCCGCTCGCCGTGTTCAGTATTTTCAAGCCGGGTGCGCTCAGGCGCGTGGTGATGGGCGAGGATGAAGGCACCAAGGTTTATTGTTAACGATCATGGCGATTCGCCGCCCCGAATCATGAAACAGCGATTCGCCATGGTCGTTTCCCTCACCCCCGCCCTCTCCCAAAGGGCGAGGGGGACGAGGAAACGCTTCGCGTTGTTTCACGTTAACACCCCCCGCAACCCCCTCAATCCTCCTTCCAGGGGAGGGTGGGTTATAAAAGGAAGCCATGACATGATTGCAGACCTTAAAAAATCCGCCGAACAGAAGATGCAGAAGTCCCTCGATGCGCTCAAGGCCGATCTGGCCAAGATACGCACTGGCCGGGCCCATACCGGCATCCTGGATCACGTGATGGTGGATTATTATGGCAATCCGACGGCGATCAGCCAGGTCGCCAACCTTACCCTGATCGACTCGCGCACCATCGGCGTGGCGCCATGGGAAAAGAAGATGGTGGGGGCGGTGGAAAGAGCCATCCGCGACTCCGACCTGGGGCTCAACCCTTCTTCCCAGGGCGACCTGATTCGTGTGCCGATGCCGGCGCTCACGGAAGAACGGCGCAAGGAGCTGATCAAGGTGGTCCGGCAGGAAGGCGAAAGCGCCAAGGTGGCGATCCGCAACATTCGTCGCGATGCCAACGCGCACCTCAAGGACTTGCTCAAGGACAAGGCGATCAGCGAGGATGATGACCGCCGTGCCCAGGACGACATTCAGAAAATCACCGACCGCTACGTGGCGGAAGTTGACAAGATGTTGCAGGTCAAAGAAACCGAATTGATGGTCATTTGAGCTAGTGACACTGCCAAGAAGCTCGACCCGCGAAATACCCGCGGTGTCGCAAATTCCGCGCCACATAGCCATCATCATGGACGGCAATGGACGGTGGGCGAAAAAGCGTCATTTTCCGCGTGTCATGGGCCACAAGCGTGGCCTGGAAACCGTGCGCGAGATGGTCAGGTCCTGTATCGAGCGCGGCGTCGAATTTCTCACCCTGTTCGCCTTCAGCAGTGAAAACTGGCGCAGGCCGGAGGAAGAAGTGTCCTTCCTCATGCAGCTTTTCGTCCTGGCGCTGGAACGGGAAGTCGGAAAGCTGCACCAGAATGACGTGCGTCTCAAAGTCATCGGCGACCTGTCCCGTTTCGAGCCGCGCCTGGTCGAACTGGTGCGAAAATCCGAAGCGCTCACGGCAAACAATTCCCAACTCACGCTGACCATTGCCGCCAACTATGGCGGCCGCTGGGACATCATGCAGGCCGTGCAGGCCATGCTGAAGGCTCGCCCCGAACTGGCTGCCGGTTTTGGCGAGGCCGATTTGCAGCCTTACCTTTCCATGCCTTATGCGCCGGAACCCGACCTGTTCATCCGCACCGGCGGCGAGGAACGCATCAGCAACTTCCTGTTGTGGCAACTGGCCTACAGCGAGTTTTATTTTACCGACGTGCTGTGGCCGGATTTCAATAGCGCCGAGCTGGACAAGGCCATCCTTTCCTACCGGCAGCGCGAGCGCCGTTTCGGACGCACCAGCGAGCAATTAACCCTAGAAACCTCAGTTGACCGCTTACCATGAGGTATGGCGTTTTGGTTCTAAACAACTTTTGTCGCAATTTTACGCTCACCCGTCTGGTGGGGGCGCTACGGGCCGGATTGCACGGTTTTTCGGGCGCATGGCGGCGTTGCAACGCCTTGGAATGGAATAAGCATTCCGCGTCGTTGCGCCTTGCCCTGCACCCAAAACGGGGTAGGCAGGGATGGGC
>JAQTLK010000049.1 GCA_028714955.1 Sulfuricella sp. | reverse complement strand
GCGCCTTGGCCAGACCGGGACGGTCGGCCCGTGTACCGATCACCTTGTCCTCGAAGACCTTCTTGCATCCGACCTTGTCCAAGGCTTCGCGTTGCAGTTCAAGGTTCTGATCTTGCGTCGAGACACGCGCATAGCCGATCAGCATGGCTTATCTCGCGCCCGGTCGATACGTTCCTGCATCGCCTGCATGACTTCTTCATGGGTGTACGACTTGGCATTGGGATCGTCAGCTTCCCGCAGCGCTTCTTTGACCTCACGGGTCATCCGCTCATACTCTTCCGGCCACAGCGCTTGCTCCATGCGCAGCGATGCCTGACCCAGCAGGTGCAGCAGGCCGAACAAGCGCATGTCTTTGGTGGCCACGATGTGCTCGCGGCGGCGGTTTGCCCGGCGTACAGTTGTAGAGCACGGGCAGCAGCGGGCCGATGAGGCTCACGGCCGCCACCTTCATATCGTCGGCGTCGGCCTTCTCCCTCAAGTACCACACCACCTTCTGCACTACATCGTTACTACTCGTGCCCTTCGGAATGCACACGCGGATGCGGCTAATTTGCTCATTCTGCAAGGTGCTGGCCACGCCAGTGATGAAGCCTTCGCAGTGGGCGCGATCCGTCTGATATTGGCTTGTGCAAAGCTCAAAGAGCTGGCTGGTTTTCCAGAAGCTGGGGCCGATCATTGGTGGTTTGGCCGATTCGTCAGCAGCCCGTGCCGAGCCAGTAGCCACCAACATGCAGGCCATCAGCAACCTGCCTAACAGCCCACCATAACAGCACATCGTCATGGCTCCATCCCGTAGTTGTTGTCTTCGTCGTCGGCATCCTGGCGCACGGCAGGCAGTTGCTTGAGCAATTCCGGTAGTGCTGCCTGCACGGTGTCCCACACCACATCGAGGTTGATGTCGAAGTAGCCGTGGGCGATGCGGTTGCGCATGCCGCGCATATTGCGCCACGGCACTTGCCCGTGTGCCTGGGCGAATTCGGCATGGCGATCCATCACCTTCGTGACGGCCTCGCCGATGATGATGAGGCTCATGATGACGGCCTGCTGGGTGCGCTTGTCCTCAAGGAAGTCCTCTTTGGCCAAGCCTTCCACGAAGCCGCACGCATCGGTTGCAGCCTGCTGGATGTGGTCGAGGTAGTCGAGCAGTCGGTGGTTCTCGCTCATACCGGCTGCGCCTCCGCGAGCACCTTAGCCCGGAACTTCGGCGGCAGGTCGCCGGGGGTCAGCAAATCGACGTGGAGGCCAAGCAGCGATTCCAGCTCGTCTTGCAGGCCGCCCAAATCGAACAGCGTCGCACCAGGCAGCGCATCGACCAGCAGATCGATGTCGCTGCCGTCCCGGTCGGTGCCATGCAGCACCGAACCGAAGACGCGCGGGTTCGCGGTGCGGAAGCGGCCTACCGCTTCACGCACTGCGCTTCGCTTCATGTCAAGCACAACAGACGGTCGCATGGGCATCCTTTCTTATCGAAACTCGTTGAGATGGTATGCAATCAAGAATAGAATTTCAAGAACTATTTTCGAGAACAGCAATGCCTTGATTTCCCGTGCCGCGCCGGTTGCCTTGGCGGGCCTATCACAAACCAAGGTTTTCAAGAATAAGGAAACCGCATGCCCCGCCGCTCGATCCTCTCTGCCGCAGAGCGCGACAGCCTGCTGGCATTGCCAGACACTAAGGATGAGTTGATCCGTCACTACACGTTCAGCGAAACCGACCTGTCCATCATCCGCCAGCGGCGCGGCCCGGCCCGGCCCGGCCAACCGCCTGGGCTTTGCCGTGCAGCTCTGCTATCTGCGTTTCCCCGGCATCATCCTCGGCATCGATGAGCCACCGTTTCCGCCCTTGCTGAGACTGGTTGCCGACCAGCTCAAGGTCGGCATCGAAAGCTGGAACGAATACGGCCAGCGGGAACAGACACGGCGCGAGCACCTGGTCGAGCTGCAAACGGTGTTCGGCTTCCAGCCCTTCACGATGAG
Organism: Sulfuricella sp.; assembly: GCA_028714955.1. Classification (GTDB taxonomy): domain Bacteria; phylum Pseudomonadota; class Gammaproteobacteria; order Burkholderiales; family Sulfuricellaceae; genus Sulfurimicrobium. The sequence continues at coordinate 16,395 of JAQTLK010000049.1, read as the reverse complement.
CCTCTATCGGCAGGCCGTCCACACGCTGACCGAACTGGCCATGCAAACCGACAAGGGTATCGTACTGGCCAACGCTCTGATTGAGCACCTGCGGCGGCAGTCGGTCATTCTGCCTGCCCTCAACGCCGTCGAGCGGGTGAGCGCCGAAGCGATCACCCGCGCCAACCGGCGCATCTACGACGCCTTGGCCGAACCACTGTCGGACATACATCGCCGCCGCCTCGACGATCTACTCAAGCGCCGGGACAACGGCAAGACGACTTGGCTGGCCTGGCTGCGCCAGTCGCCGGTAAAGCCGAACTCGCGGCACATGCTGGAACACATCGAACGCCAAGGTCGGCGCGGGCAAGTTCAGGCCGCTACGACCGCTGCAACCGGCTTAGCGTGCTTTATTTTCCGTTTTCTGAGACGACCCCTGGAAGGCGAGCGCACGATTGATAGCTGCGGATAGCTGCGACATGGACAAATTCTGTAATCTCGGCCAAACTCCAAAAATGCGTACCTGGATATTGGCCATTTTACTATGCGCCGGATTGGTCGGTTGCGGCGTCAAACCACCTGACAGGCCTTTGCCGCCCGTGCAGCAAAGCGGCGAACTGGTCGTTGTCACGCGCAATAGCCCGACGACTTATTACGAAGATGCGGAAGGCAGGCCTGCCGGACTGGAACATGACCTGATTGAATTGTTTGCCAAGGATCTGGGCGTTCAGGTTCGCTTCGTGGTCGCCCGGCAGTTCAATGAAATCCTCCCCTTCGTGGACAATCACCGAGCTCATATGGCAGCAGCGGGACTTAGTCTCACGCCGGAACGGCAGCGGCACTTCAAGTTTTCAGTGCCCTATCAAATGGTGGCGCAGCAGGTGGTCTATAACACCAATGCCGCTGACGAAAAACCTGCCGGCATCCAGGATTTGATCGGCAAGCGTATCGAGGTCGTTGCCGGCTCCAGCTATGCCGAACACCTGAGAATGCTGAAAAAGCAGTATCCCGCCCTGGCCTGGAAAGAGAATCCGGTGCAGGAGAGCGAAGAGCTGCTGGACAAGCTGGCGCTAGGCGTAATCGATATTGTCATTGCAGATTCAAATATCGTCTCGGTTAGCAACAACTTTCACCCCGAGCTTGGTGTTGCCTTCAACCTGACCGAGAATCAGCCATTGGCGTGGGCGTTCCCCTGGGATGTGGATCCTTTTCTGTTTGAAAAAGCCCAGGAATTCTTTGTGCGGATTTATAAAGATGGCACATTAAAACGGCTGCTGGACCGCTATTATGGGCACGTCAAACGACTCGAACGCGCCGACGTGGAAGGCTTCCTGGTGGCGGAAAACGCTTTGCTGCCGAAACTGCGCCGTTTCTTTCATGACGCGCAGGAGGCCACCGAACTGGATTGGCGGCTGATCGCAGCCATCGGTTACCAGGAGTCGCATTGGGATACACTCGCCACCTCCCCTACCGGGGTTCGCGGCCTGATGATGCTGACGGGGGAAACGGCTGACCGCATGGGCGTTTCCGACCGGCTCGACCCGAAACAGAGCATCCTGGCGGGAGCTCGCTATGTGCTGTCCCTGAAAGACGCCTTGCCTGACAGGGTCCCCGAACCGGACCGGACTTGGTTGGCGCTTGCAGCCTATAACTCGGGTTATGGGCACCTCGAAGATGCGCGCATCCTGGCAAAAAAGAGGAAACTTAACCCCGATTCCTGGACCGATCTCAAGAAAACATTGCCGCTGCTGAGCCAGGCGGCGTACTACGAGGGGGTCAAGCACGGCTATGCCCGCGGTGGCGAGAGCGTGATCTTCGTGGAAAACGTGCGCACCTACTATGACATCCTGGCCAAATTCGAGAAGCCCTACCAGCGCGTATTTTCCACCGCTTCAGCCAAGCCGGCCCCGCCGCCTGAGCAAACGCCGGCTGCTGCGGCCCGTTCAGCGCCTTATAGCCTGGGCACCAGCCAGACCGGGCAGGGGATCAGGCCTCCAGTTTCCGCATTCCGCCTAGATAAGGCTGCAATACGGCCGGCACGCTGACGCTGCCGTCGGCGTTCTGATAGTTTTCGAGGATCGCCACCAACGTGCGCCCTACAGCCAGGCCGGAGCCATTCAGGGTGTGCAGCAGTTCCGGCTTGCCCTTGTCGCCACGAAAGCGCGCCTGCATGCGGCGCGCCTGAAATGCCTCGAAATTGCTGCAGGAGGAGATTTCCCGGTAGGTGTCCTGCGCCGGCAGCCATACTTCCAGGTCGTAGGTCTTGGCTGCGGAGAAGCCCATGTCGCCACTGCATAGCGCCATCACCCGATAAGGGAGGTCGAGCTTTTTCAGGATCGCCTCGGCATGTCCGGTCAACTCTTCCAGCGCCTGGTATGAGTTCTCGGGATGCACCATCTGGACCAGTTCCACCTTGTCGAACTGGTGCTGGCGAATCATGCCGCGCGTGTCCCTGCCGTAGGAGCCGGCTTCGGAACGGAAACACGGCGTGTGGGAAACGAATTTCAGCGGCAGGGCCTCAAGCGCCACGATTTCGTCGCGCACCATGTTGGTCACAGGCACTTCCGCGGTGGGAATGAGATACAGCTTCTCGTTTTCGTTTTTCTGTACCGCAAACAGGTCAGCCTCGAACTTCGGCAACTGCCCGGTACCGCGCATGGAATCGGCGTTGACCAGATATGGCACGTAGACCTCGGTGTAGCCGTGCTCCTGGGTGTGAACATCCAGCATGAATTGCGCCAGGGCGCGGTGCATGCGGGCCATCTGCCCCTTGAGCAGGGTAAAGCGGGCGCCGCTGATTTTCCCCGCAGAGGCGAAATCGAGCTGCTTCAACCCCTCCCCCACATCGACGTGATCCCTCACCGCGAAATCGAAGCTGCGCGGCACCCCGACCTTGCGCAATTCGACGTTGTCGGCCTCGGATTTTCCCACCGGGACGCTTTCATGGGGCAGGTTGGGAATGCCGGAAAGCAGTTCCTGCATCCTGAGTTGAATGAAGCCCAGCTTTTCCTCGGCCTGTTTCAAATCATCGCCAATCCCAACCGTCCGCGCCATCAAATCGCCAACCTCTGGATCATCTGGCCCATGGCCCTGCCCGCGCAGCTGGCCAATCATTTTCGATAACTTATTGCGCTCAGCCTGCAGTTCCTGGGTCCGGGTCTGGGTGACTTTGCGGTCCTGCTCAAGTTCCTGAAAGGCGACCGTATCCAGGGCGAACCCCCTGCTTTCCAGGCGCCTGGCCACACCCTCCAGGTCCGTGCGTAACAGTTGAAGATCTAACATGAAAACTCCGAAAAAACGGTCAGGGGTGAGGAATTAAGGCGGGGGTAAAAACCGATGCCACACTCCTCACGCATCACTTCTTGCGCGCCTTTGCATCCAGTTCACGCAAATAGGCCAGTCGTTCGCCGATCTTGCCTTCCATGCCGCGCGGCGTGGGACGATAGAAACTGGCAGCGTCAACTTCATCCGGGAAATACTTCTCCCCGGCGGCATAAGCATCCGGCTCGTCGTGGGCGTAGCGGTATTCGCGCCCGAAGCCAAGTTCCTTCATCAGCCTGGTCGGGGCGTTGCGCAAATGCACAGGCACGGCTCTGGATTTGTCTTTGCGAATAAAAGCACGGGCGTCATTATACGCCACATAGGCAGCGTTGCTTTTGGGTGCTGCGGCCAAATAAAGTACAGCCTGAGCCAAGGCCAGTTCGCCCTCGGGGCTGCCAAGTCTTTCATACACTTCGCAGGCATCGAGCGCCATGCGCAAGGCACGCGGGTCGGCCAGGCCGATGTCCTCGCTCGCCATGCGCACGAGGCGACGGCCCAGGTAAAGGGGGTCGGCACCACCATCGAGCATGCGGCAAAGCCAGTAAAGCGCGGCATCGGGACTGGAGCCGCGCACCGACTTGTGCAAAGCCGAAATCTGGTCGTAGAACTGGTCGCCGCCTTTATCGAAACGGCGCGCGCCTTGACTTAAGGTGTTCTGAATGAATTCATCGACAATATCATGAATATTCTTGCTTATTGCTGCATTACTGATCTGTTCCGTGAGATTCAGCAGGCGGCGCGCATCGCCATCGGCGTAGCCGATCAGCAATTCCCTGGCTGCCGGACTGAACTGCATGCCCGGCAGCGCTTCCCGGCAGGCGCGATCGAATAGAATACCCAGTTCCTCGTCCGGGAGCGGCAGCAGCACATAGACCTGCGCCCGGCTTAAGAGCGCGCTGTTGACCTCGAAGGAAGGGTTTTCCGTGGTGGCGCCGATGAAGGTCACCAGACCCTGCTCCACATAGGGCAGGAAAGCATCCTGCTGTGCCTTGTTGAAGCGGTGCACCTCGTCCACGAACAAGATGGTATGCCTGCCATGCTGCTGCAGCGCCAGTTCAGCTTTCTGGATGGCTTCACGGATCTCCTTGACACCTGAAAACACCGCTGACAGGGCGAGAAATTCAGCATCGAAAGCCTCGGCCATGAGGCGTGCCAGGGTGGTCTTGCCTACCCCCGGCGGCCCCCACAGGATCATGGAATGGAGCTTTCCGGATTCGAACGCCACGCGCAGCGGCTTGCCGGGGCCAAGCAAATGGGACTGCCCCACCACCTGGTCCAGCGTGCCCGGCCGCAATTTTTCGGCCAAAGGCTTTTGCGGGGTCTGGGAGAACAGATCAGTCACCGACGATGTCCGCACCCGCAGGCGGGGCAAAGGTGAACAGCTTGGCCGCCAGCCTGGGGTTGAGCTCAAGCTGCGTGAAGCGGATTGTCGTGGTCTGGCCAAAATGGTCGCGCAACTCCATTACCGCCAGTGCGCCATCGCGGAAAGCCAGGCGGATCTTTTCAAAACTGCCGTCCTGGGTTTTGGGCGAGGCCTCAACCCATTCCAGGCCATCGCCACGCCCTCCATCGACCAGGTCGAAATTGCGCTCGATCTCGTTATCCCCCGCCAGCAAGGCTGCCGGCGTGCTGCCCAGAGCCTTGTCGAGTTTCTTGACCGTGACCTGATTCAGGTCGGCGTCATACATCCACACCTTGACGCCATCACCGACGATCAACTGGGCATAGGGCTTTTCGTACACCCAGCGAAATTTTCCCGGTCGGGAGAACTGCATCACGCCGCTGGCGTTTTGCACCTGCTTGCCATTGTGGTCCTGCACTGTCTGGGTAAACTGGGCTTTGAGGCTCTGGCTGTGGCGCAGAAAGTCTTGCAGGCTATCCACCCCGGAAGCCACGGCCAACCCAGGAAGAAGAAAGAATAAAGCTAATATTTTCATGTTGTTGTGAACAGTTCTTTAAGTCTTGTCAAGTATCCGTTCGCCTCGGGCGAGCCTTCTTGCGGCGCCCAGGAAGGCTTCTCCTGTGCCGAAAGCGGCACGAATGGCCCGGCCTTGGCTTCGAAGAATACGCTGCCCGGTTCAAGCGCCACCAGCGCATGAATCTGGCCGTGGGGGATATTGATGCCCAACGCCTCGCCGCCGGCTTGCAGCACAACGGTTCGGGAAATTTCGCCCGCCGGCTTGAACAGTATCATGCCGATTTTGCCACGCAGGACCAATATCGTCTCATCCTTGCCTGAATCAAGGTGGCAATGCGGCGGGATATAGGAATCCGTCTCTATGGCGTTGAGCAGGCGATGACAGGCATCGCCATCGTTGGTATGAAAATTGTAGTTCTTGCGGCGGCGCGGGGAAGCCGCGGCAGCTTCGGCGGCCTGTTGGAGCAATGCCTGGTCGATGATTTGCGGCTTATTCATGGTGCGGGACCAGCACTTCGCGGTTGCCATTGCTTTGCATCGAGGACACCAGCCCGGCCTTTTCCATCTGCTCGATCAGGCGCGCGGCCCGGTTATAGCCGATCCTGAGCTGGCGCTGCACAGCCGAGATCGAGGCACGGCGCGATTTGATCACGATGGATACCGCCTCGTCGTACATCGGGTCGGCTTCAGCATCTTCGCCGCTCTCCCCCGCTTCACCTTCGCCATCGGCCATGGCGCCATCGAGGATGCCTTCGACGTATTGCGGTTCGCCCAGCGCTTTCAGGTAATCCACGACCTTGTGCACTTCATTGTCGGCCACATAGGCGCCATGTACCCGCTGCGGATAGCCGGTGCCGGGCGGCAAGTAGAGCATGTCGCCCTGGCCGAGCAGCGCTTCGGCGCCCTGCTGGTCGAGAATGGTGCGCGAATCGATCTTGCTCGACACCTGGAAGGCGATGCGGGTCGGGATGTTGGCCTTGATCAGGCCGGTGATGACATCCACCGACGGACGCTGGGTGGCCAGCACCAGGTGGATGCCGGAGGCGCGCGCCTTCTGCGCCAGGCGCGCGATCAGTTCTTCCACCTTCTTGCCCACCACCATCATGAGATCGGCCAGTTCATCGATCAGCACCACGATGAACGGCATTTCCTCGACCGCTTCAGGGGCATCCGGCGTCAGGCTGAACGGGTTGGGGATCGGCGTGCCGGATTTCCTGGCCTCGCGGATCTTCTGGTTGGCGCCTGCCAGGTTGCGCACGCCGAGCGCCGACATCAGTTTGTAGCGCCGCTCCATCTCGCCCACGCACCAGTTGAGGGCATTGGCGGCGTGTTTCATGTCGGTGACCACCGGCGCGAGCAGGTGCGGAATGCCTTCGTAAATCGACAGTTCGAGCATTTTCGGGTCAACCATGATGAGGCGCACCTGCGAAGGTTCGGCCTTGTAGAGCAGGGACAGGATCATGGCGTTCACCGCCACCGACTTGCCCGACCCGGTTGTGCCCGCCACCAGCACGTGCGGCATCTTGCCCAGGTCCGCCACCACCGGCTGGCCACTGATGTCCTTGCCCATGGCGATGGTAAGCGGCGAGCTCATGCCGGCGTAAGCCTGCGAACCCAGAATTTCGGACAGGCGCACGATCTGGCGCTTCGGGTTGGGGAGTTCCAGGCCCATGTAGTGCTTGCCGGGGATGGTTTCCACCACGCGGATGCTCACCACCGACAGGGCGCGCGCCAGGTCCTTGATGAGATTCACGATCTGGCTGCCCTTCACCCCCACCGCCGGCTCGACCTCGTAGCGGGTAATCACCGGGCCGGGGTAAGCCGCGACAACCTTTACCGCAACGCCGAAATCGGCCAGCTTGCGTTCGATCAGGCGTGAAGTGTATTCCAGCGTCTCGGGGCTGATGAACTCTGTATTGCCGCTGGCCTCATCCAGCAGGTGCAGAGGCGGCAAGGAAGAATCCGGCATGTTTTCGAATAGCGGCACCTGCTTTTCCCGCTGGACGCGCTCCGACCTGGGAATTTCGACGACCGGTGCCTGAATATGGAGGGGTTCGTGCTCCTCGAAGCGCTTTTTCTCTTGCGTGACCGCCTGCTCCCGTTCGGCCCCGGCTTCTTTTCCCGCCAGCCGGTCCCGGCGCGCCTCGCGTGCATGAATGATGAAATAATAGGCGTCCTCCATCCATCCGCCGACACGCTCGATCAGTTCGAGCCAGGAAAGGCCGATAAAGAAACTCAGGCCGATGGCCATCAGGAACAGCAACAACAACGTGGCCCCGGTGAACCCGACGGATTTCCACAAAAAACCGCTGATGACCGCGCCCAGCATGCCGCCCGGCGCAAGGGGCAAGGCGGTTTTCATGCTGTGCAGGCGCAATGCCTCGATGCCGCTGCTGGCGAGAATGACGATGACGAAGCCAATGAAGGCGATGAACAGCGAACGCCTGTCGCCCTCATCGATGCTGTCGATGCGGCGATAGCCCCAGACAATGGCAAAAAGAAAGAACGCTGCCCACCAGTAAGCAGAAACGCCATACAGGTAGAGAAGAATGTCCGCCAGCCAGGCACCCACTTCACCGCCGGCGTTGTGCACGGAAGCCACTGTAGCACTGTGCGACCAGCCCGGGTCGGCGCGGTCGTAGGTACCGAGAATCATGATGAAATACAGCGCCACGCCCACCAGCGCCAGCCACCACGATTCCCGCATCAGCCCGGAAATTTTGGGTGAGAAGGGATGGCGGGCAGCGGGCTTGCTGGTGGAAATGTTTTTTGACGATGCCATATAGGGTGGTGCAAAAAGATTGGACGATTATAGCAGATGACACAAAATCAAATGCGCCCCCAAGAAAGTGGCTATTCTTGATAAAATCCTGGCAATCCCCATTTCTGTTTGTTCATGACAACTTTACCTCCGGAGTATTCCAACATGTCCGTCAAGCACAGCCAGCTCCTCATTCTCGGCTCCGGCCCCGCCGGCTATACCGCTGCCATTTATGCCGCCCGCGCCAACCTCAAGCCCGTCCTCATCACCGGCATGCAGCAGGGTGGACAGCTCACCACCACCACCGAAGTTGACAACTGGCCAGCCGATGTCGATGGCGTGATGGGTCCGGTGCTGATGGAACGCTTCCAGAAACACGCCGAACGCTTCAATACTGAAATCATCTTCGACCAGGTCCACACCGCCCGGCTCACCGAGAAACCCTTCACCCTGATCGGCGATGCCGGCACCTACACCTGCGATGCGCTCATCATCGCCACCGGCGCATCCGCCAAATACCTCGGTCTGCCGTCCGAACAGGCGTTCATGGGTCGCGGCGTATCAGGCTGCGCCACCTGCGACGGATTTTTTTACAAAAATCAGGATGTGGCCGTGGTCGGCGGCGGCAACTCCGCCATCGAGGAAGCGCTTTATCTTTCCAACATCGCCAGGCACGTCACCCTGGTGCATCGCCGCGACACCTTCAAGGCGGAAAAGATCATGGTGGACAAGCTGATGGACCGCATCAGGAACGGCAATATCACGCTCGAAGCATTCTGTGAACTGGACGAAGTACTGGGCGACAAGTCCGGCGTCACCGGCATGCGCCTCAAGAACGTCAAGGATGGCTCCACCAAGGACATCGCACTGCAGGGCATCTTCATCGCCATCGGCCACAAGCCCAATACCGACATTTTCACCGGACAACTGGAACTGGAAGGCGGCTACATCGTGACCCGGGGCGGCAACAAAGGTTTTGCCACGCAGACCAGCATCCCCGGCGTGTTCGCCGCCGGCGACGTGCAGGACCATATCTATCGCCAGGCCATCACCAGCGCCGGCACTGGCTGCCAGGCCGCTCTGGATGCCGAACGCTACCTCGACAACCTGCACAAGAAGTAATATCCGGCGTGACGACTGGTGGACGAAGATGACCTGATCCTGTTCCGCACGGCGGTCGGCGATGCCAGACCGCTGCGCCATGGACCAAGATTCCTTCATCCGCAGCGCAAACCCAAACCCGTTCCCCTTCAGACCTTGCGCGACCAGCGCGAGGTGCTGCTCGACTCTCTCAGCGATCATGTATATTGGGCGGATAGCCTCGAAAGCGGAGAGGAACTGGTTTTCCTGCGCCCGGGACTGCAATCCACGGTCTTGCGCAAGCTGCGCCGCGGTCACTGGGTGACGCAGGGCGAACTCGACCTGCACGGCTTTACCGTGGCGGAAGCCAAACCGGAACTGATCGGATTTCTCCAGCACTGCCAGAAAACCAGCCTGCGCTGCGTGCGCATCATCCACGGCAAGGGCCTGCGCTCCAAGAACCATGAACCGGTACTGAAAAACAAGGTCGCCCACTGGTTGATGCAGCGCGACGAGATTCTCGCCTTCTGCCAGGCGAGAGCTGCGGACGGCGGAGGTGGGGCCATGCTGGTGCTTTTGCGGTCTTTTTAACGCGAAGCTCGCGCCGGAAGAGGGAGACGGGCGTGCTACGCCTTATTCGCTCGCCAACCCGGCAGGAAGCTGGAAAGTAAGCAAACGGCGTGCGCCATTGAAATGTTTGACCCAGTAGCTGTCCTGCAAGCTGACGACTTCGACGCCGCCGCCAGAGCTTGGCGCATGCACGAAGCGGTTGTTGCCGATATAAATGCCGACATGCGAAAAAGAGCGGCGCAAGGTATTGAAAAATACCAGGTCGCCCGGCTGCAGTTCATTCATGGAAATCCGCTTGCCCTGACGGCTGATGGCCAAGGCATTGTGCGGCAGGGAGAGACCTGCCACCTGATGGAAAACATGGCTGACGAAGCCGCTGCAATCGAAGCCGGTAGTCGGCTTGGTGCCACCATATTTGTAATTGACGCCGATCAGCTTGAGGGCATAACTGAGCATTTCTGAAACGCCATCAGCCTGGCGGGTCTGCAGCGTGGATGCGACTGTCTCCCCTTCCGTGGCAGGGGGAGGTGTTTCGGCAGCTTCCTGTGCCCATGCAATGCTGGCGGAACAGCAGCAAAAGATGCAGCCGAAAATGGCGGTCTTGAAAATACCCATGGGGGCGTAATTTACATGCATAGGCGTGCTGTTGTAAAGAGTCAATCTTGAACATCCGGACGCACTTTTATTGGCGCACGGCGGAAATAGCCTGCCGGATGTTTCCGCATATGCCGGGAGATGAGTGAAATTCTTCAGGGGGGCAAACTATTGAGGGGCAGAAAGTGGGAAAATACGCATCAAGCCAAGGAAAATAATTCCTTGATTCGAGATTGTTAAGGATAGCAATGAAACGTGTGGATGATTTTCGCCTGCGCTTTGGCAAGCAGGAATTGGTACCAATCATGATTGGCGGCATGGGGGTAGACATATCCACCGCCGAACTGGCCCTGGAAGCGGCACGCTTGGGCGGCGTGGGACATATCTCGGATGCCATGTTGCCGACGGTCTCGGACCGTCGCTATGGTACGGATTTCGTCAAGGAAAAATTGAAGCTGTATACATACAACCTCGACAATTCCGACAAGTCCGCAGTGAAATTCGACCTCGGCCAGGTAGCCGAATCCACCCGTCTGCACGTGAGCAGGACGATGGAAGCCAAACGCGGATCGGGCATGATCTTCATCAACTGCATGGAAAAGCTCACCATGAACGCGCCGCGCGAAACCTTGCGCGTGCGCCTGCATGAAGCGCTTTCAGCCGGCATTGATGGCATCAGCCTGAGCGCCGGCCTGCATCTGGGTTCGTTTGCATTGATGGAAGACCATCCGCGCTTCCGTGACGCCAAGCTCGGCATCATCGTGTCATCGCTTCGCGCATTGCAATTATTCCTGCGCAAGAACGCCAAGCTCAATCGCCTCCCGGATTTTGTCGTGGTGGAGGGCCCACTGGCCGGCGGTCATCTGGGTTTTGGCCTGGAAGACTGGATGAAATATGATTTGCGCACCATCGTGAATGAAGTTCACCAGTATCTGCGCAATGAAAAACTGGGCATCCCGGTAATACCCGCCGGCGGCATTTTTACCGGCAGCGATGCGACGTCCTTCCTCGAAGAAGGTGCCGCGGCGGTGCAGGTGGCGACACGATTCACCGTGACCAATGAAGCCGGCTTGCCGCACAATGTAATGCAGGAATACTTCAAGGCCGGCGAGAACGATATCGAGGTCAACACCACCTCCCCCACCGGCTACCCGATGCGCATGCTGAAGAACAGCCCTTCCATCGGCTCAGGCATCCGTCCGGGCTGCGAATCCTACGGCTACCTGCTCGACGCCAACGGCCACTGCGCCTACATCGATGCCTATAACCGTGAGGTGGCGGCCCATCCCAAGGCAAAAAAAATCGTGGTGATGGACAAAACCTGTCTGTGCACCCACATGCGCAACTTCAAATGCTGGACTTGCGGGCACTATACTTACCGCCTCAAGGACACGACGCGCCAACTGAAGAACGGCTCATACCAGATATTGACGGCCGAGCATGTGTTCCTCGATTATCAGTTCAGTACCGGCAACCGCATCAACTTGCCGGAGGAACCGGTCGCAAAACTGCCAGAGCAAGCCGTAATCGGCATGTAGCGCCCCAAGCACGCCTCACAGGCGTTCGAAGACCGCGAAATCATAGTCGCAGGGGTTCTTTTCATCCGCCCGGCAACGTGTTCGGGCCGTTTCTTTCCAGACTGCCCGATCGAATTCCGGGAACCAGGCATCGCCCTCCACCTCGGTCTTGACCTCGGTGAGATACATGCGCTGGGCGACATCCAGCGCCTGCCGATAGATATCCGCCCCGCCGATGAAGAAAGCCTCGGCATCGCCCTCACATGCGGCGATAGCCTCATCCAGGGAATGCGCCACCACGCAACCGGGGGCGCCAAAGGCGGCATCGCGCGTGAGGATCACCGAAGTCCGCCCCGGCAGCGGCTTGCCCAGGGACTCGTAAGTTTTGCGCCCCATGATCATGTGATGTCCCATGGTAAGCATCCTGAAATGGGCAAGATCGGCCGGCAGGCGCCAGGGCAGCCTGTTGCCGATGCCGATGACACGGTTCCGGTCCATTGCCGCGATAATCGAAAGGCGCGTCTTCATACCGCCACCGGCGCTTTGATCGCGGGATGAGGGTCGTAGCCTTCGAGGACAAAATCCTCGAATTTGAACGAGAATACATCTTTAATTTCTTGATTAAGCGAAATAACTGGAAGTTTACGCGGCTCGCGAGTAAGCTGAAGCCTGGCCTGTTCCAGGTGATTGAGGTAAAGATGCGCATCGCCCAGGGTATGCACGAAATCCCCTGGCCTCAGGCCGCACACCTGTGCCACCATCATGGTCAGCAAAGCGTAGCTGGCGATGTTGAACGGCACGCCGAGAAAGATATCGGCACTGCGCTGGTAAAGCTGGCAGGACAACTTGCCTTCAGCCACATAAAACTGGAAAAAGGCATGGCATGGCGGCAATTTCATCTTGTCCACATCGGCCACGTTCCAGGCGGAAACGATCAGGCGCCGGGAATCCGGATTATTCCGGATCTGCCCGATCACCTGGCTTATCTGGTCGATATGTCGCCCGTCCGGCGTGGGCCATGAACGCCACTGGTAGCCGTATACCGGTCCGAGTTCACCCTTGTCGTCCGCCCATTCGTCCCAGATGCTGACGCCATTGTCCTTGAGATATTTGATATTGGTGCTGCCCTGCAGAAACCACAATAACTCGTGAATGATGGATTTGAGATGGCACTTCTTGGTCGTCACCAGCGGAAACCCCTGGCTGAGGTCGAAGCGCATCTGGTAGCCGAACACACTCAGCGTGCCGGTGCCGGTGCGGTCGGACTTCTTGTCGCCGCGGTCCAGAACATGGCGCATCAGGTCTAGATATTGATGCATACAAACAAAGCCTTAAATTTAACGTGCGGTAGAATCAACAGGAATCGAAGCGCGGCGGATTATGTATGGCGGGTGCCTGGGAGACGTTGCCACTGTCCGTCGACGAATCCTTGCAGGGGATGAAAATTGGCCTTGTAGGCCATTTTGTCGCTTTCGGCAATCCAGTAGCCGAGGTAGAGGTAGGGCAATCCCATGCGGCGGCACAATTCTGCCTGCCACAAAACATTGTATGTGCCAAAACCGGCTTGCGGCAAATCGGGATCGAAGAAAGTGTAAACCGAGGACAGGCCATCCTCGACCACATCCACCACGCTGACCATGCGCAAGCTGCCGGCATCGAGAAATTCCACCAGTAGCGTATTCACCCCGCTTTGCAGCAGAAACTGGCGATATTGATCCTCGCCGTCCTGATCCATGCCCCCGCCGGCATGCCGGCTCGCCTGATAATGGCGGTAAAGATTGTAGTGGCGGGCATCAAACTCAAGCTCGCACAACGCCGCCTTGAGTTGCTGATTGCGTTTCCAGGAGCGGCGCTGGGAGCGATTGGGACTGAATTCATTTACCGCCAGGCGCACTGGCACACAGGCGCGGCAGTGGTCACACTGGGGCCGATAGGTATACAGCCCGCTGCGGCGAAAGCCGGCACGAATCAACTGGCTGTAGGCGGCGCCATCCACCAGCTCATTCGGTGTCGCCACCTGGGAACGGGCGCGCTGTTCTGGCAGGTAGCTGCATGGGTAAGGCGCCGTGAGATAAAACTGAATGTGGCGTGGAGGGAATTCACCCAATAAGGTCATGGTCAAGTTGCCAGCGGCCGGGTCGAGGCGACAATTCTATCAGCTGACTCAAGCCCTGCACAAATGCCGAGCGGGGAATTTCGCGCGCGCCCAGCGTGGCCAGATGCGCGGTTTTCATCTGGCAGTCGATCATGCCGAAGCCCCAGCGCTCCAATTGCCTCACCAGATGCACCAAGGCAATTTTGGAGGCATCCGTGGCGCGGGAAAACATGGATTCACCGTAGAACATGCGGCCTAGCGCCACCCCGTACAGGCCACCGATCAATTCACCATCGCGCCAGGTTTCGACCGAGTGCGCCAAACCCTGCTCGTGCAACCGGCAATAGGCGGCAACCATCTCCTCGCTGATCCAGGTTCCGCCCGCCCCTGCGCGAGGCGCGGCGCAAGCCCGCATCACGGCAGAAAAAGACGCATCGGCGCGCACTTCATAATCCGGCTTTTTCAGCGTCCTGCGCAAGGAGCGTGAAACCTTGAGTTCGGCGGGAAAGAGCACCATGCGCGGGTCGGGGCTCCACCACAGGATCGGCTCTCCGGGATTGAACCAGGGAAAGATTCCATGCCGGTAAGCATCGAGCAAACGCGGCGCGGACAGGTCCCCGCCCGCGGCCAACAGCCCGTTGGGATCGCGCAACGCTCGCGTCACGGGCGGAAAGGGGTCGCCGTGATGAAGCCAGGTAATCATGAAATGAAGAGAAGCCGGATGCGCGCTCGTTTTTCAGTCATGCCATTAAATCCGGGGGTTGATCATAAAATTCAAATGTAGCATAAAAGGCAAACACCATCGTGCGAGCCGGGGCCTCCTGCCCCGCACCAATTGGTCCAGCCAATAAAAACCCCCGAGGCGCGGTGCGCGTCGGGGGGAAAAAGCTGACGGTGGGGGAACCGTCAGGGTGAAACTGCAACCGCTTAACATATGTTGCATCAATCGCCGATCAAACATAAGCAAACCATGTGCCAGCTTCCTGAGATAAAACAATTATCCATTAAAATCATGAACTAACAAAAACAGCAAGACGATGGAGGAATGTATCTTCAAATACATCTATGCCACAAATGGCAGTCAAGCAAGAAAGAATTATCCAGAAATGGCATAATGGATGACTTTTATCAATCATAATAAAATAAAAAAGTAGGATAATACCGATTGACTGCCAATTTCAGGGATACTCGCCTTTTCCAGCTACGCCATAAATGACATGCAGACCTATCCATGACCTCAGCCCTTGACGCAAATATCCCCGTCGAACTCGTTTCGCTCTTAAACAGCTTCCCTGAGCCCAGGATTCTTCTTGACGCGCGCTACCGCATCCTGGCCGCCAATGCGGCCTACCGGCGCGAATTTGGCACTCGGCGGAAAATTGTTGGCAATTTCTGCTATGCGCTCTCTCATCATTACGACAAGCCCTGCGATCAAGCCGGCGAGAACTGCCCTTTGCGCGATGCCATGGAAAACGGCGAAATCAGCCGCGTGTTCCACGTCCACCACACTTCGGCAGGAAGGGAACACGTAGAGGTGGAGGTGACGCCAGTCAGAAATGGCGCTGGCAGCACGACCTGCTTCATGGAAACCATGCACTTTCTGCGGCATGCCCATGGCGGCGCGCGGGATCACGAACTGGTGGGCTATTCCCGCCCCTTCAATCGCATGCTTGAGCTTGCCAGGCGAGTCGCGGCGCGCGAAACATCGGTACTGCTGCTGGGAGAATCAGGCACCGGCAAGGAACTGGTGGCGCATGCCATCCACGACATGAGCCCGCGTGCGGCGGCACCATTCGTAGCGGTGGAATGTTCCGGCCTGACCGAAACGCTGTTCGAGAGCGAGATGTTCGGCTATGAAAAAGGCGCATTCACCGGCGCCGTCGGGCGCAAGATCGGGCTGGTGGAAGCAGCGCGTGGCGGAACCCTGTTCCTGGACGAAGTCGGAGATATTCCCCTGTCGCTCCAGGTCAAGTTGCTGCGCCTCATGGAGGCGGGGACATACCGCCGCATTGGCGGCGTGGAACCGCTGCGCGCGGATTTCCGCCTGATCGCCGCCACTCACCGCGATTTGGCGCAAATGGTCAGGGACGGAACATTTCGCCAGGATCTTTACTTCCGCATCAATGTATTCCCCATCCTGCTGCCGCCGCTACGCGAGCGGACGGAGGACCTGCCGATGCTGGCGGAACGTCTGCTGACGCGCCTTGATCCCGGCCGCAAGATCGCCGTCAGCAAGGAAGCCATGAACTGCCTGCTGGAGCACAACTTTCCAGGCAATGTGCGTGAACTGCGCAATATTCTGGAGCGGGCGCTGATTCTCGCGGACGGCAACGTCATTCTGCCCCAGCATTTGCCCGCCAGCATGAGCAGGGCAGAAAAAGGCGGTGAAAACGAAACTCCCGGATCAGCGCCGTTCATCGAACTCTACCCGCTGAGAAACCTGGAAAAAAATTATCTTGCCTGGGCGGAAAATAATTTTCACGGCGACAGGAAAGCATTGGCCGAACGCCTGGGAATAAGCCAACGCACCTTGTACCGCAAACTCAGGAGGGCTGGCTAG
>JAQTLK010000048.1 GCA_028714955.1 Sulfuricella sp. | reverse complement strand
TTAACTCCAGAACTCCAGGTTTGTCGGGACGCTCTCGCTGTGCGAGCGTCAAGAAGCAGTCTGGAGCAGCGAGCTTAACGTTTCCTTAAGGGGAGCATCGATGACCGGAAAATACGGGGCTGCTTCAGTGCCCGCACATGCAGCCACCTTCTCCGCACAAGCCCATCTGCTCCTCGGTCTGGCTCATGCTCGAACGCACCGTTTCCTTGCCGCCATCGAACAGGACGTCGAAACGTGCCAGTTCGTTCCATTCGTCGCAATAGCGCCATTCCCACACCAGCTCGTCGCGCGCCTTGAAATAAACGCTCCAGGCCGCTTCCGATGGCCCCAGGAGACGGAGCACCTGCGGTTTGGTCATGCCAGGCCGGACGCGGGCAAAGAATTTGGGGGCCAGCACATTCTCGATGCCGCGCATCTTGCCGTCCGCGCCGACATGCACCATGAAGGTATGCGTGCCCATAGGTCCTCGCGGGTAGGCGAGCTGCAGCGAACCGTCCGCATCCTGCCAACGCATCGCGGGCTGCCCCATGACGCGCAGCACGTCTTCCAGCCGCGAAGAATCCGGCTGAAGCCCTCTGCCGCTGTAAGAGGCGCAGGCGCCGAGCATCAACGCCAGCAGGACTGCCATAAGTTGTTTCATTTCTCTTCCCTCCATGGTTCATGTTTCGGCCCGCCGCCATATTTGGTGATTTCATGGCTTCTGCTGCGACAGGCAAGCTGCTAGAATAAATCCTTATCAAATTACTCGGTTGATTTTTTCCATGAAAACCACCTTGAGCGAAAACCCCGAGACCGATTCTGCTGATGACGAGTTGCCGGAGATGGAATTGACCGATGGGGACATCCTGGATGCGATGCAGCACATCCCGGGCTACCTCGACATCACCACGGAGGATTTTCGCACGATCTATCACCTGGCCCACCACCACGCGGTGCGACGTCTATTCGGCAAAGTCAGGGCGGAAAACCTCATGCGCGCGGGAATCGAACCCCTGCTTCCCGACATGCCGCTCGACCAGGCCGCGATGGCGCTCGTCAGGTCCGGCTACAAGGCGCTGCCCGTCGTGGATGCAGCAGGCAGCGTGATCGGGATGCTGACCGAAACCGACTTCCTGCGGCGGCTCAAGGTCAACACCTTCCTGGAATTGCTGTTGAGCATGCTGGATGGCGCTTTTGAATTCAGGCATCGTTGCCATGAGACGCTGGTCAGTGAAGCGATGACCTCCCCTGTCATAACGGTCGCCAGGGATGCCGGGTTCGAGGAAATCGTTCGCGCCTTCCACCGACATGATGGTCGCAGCATACCCGTCGTGGATGGCGCCGGCCGCTTGCTCGGCTTGCTGCTGCGCAAAGACTTTTTTAGTGCCAACCATCTGGAAGCCTTATGGTAAAAATTTCCGAATATTTTCGCAAGATGCGTGGCACCACGCGCGGCAGTCCGCCGCGGGTGAGCAACGCCGAGATCATATGGTCGTGGATCGGCGCATTCCTGGGGATAGCCACGGTGGCCTGGGTGGACCAGTTTTTTTTCACGGGAACCGACCTGTCGCTGATGATCGGATCCTTCGGCGCCTCCGCCGTGCTCGTCTATGGCGCGGTACGCAGCCCCTTGGCCCAGCCGCGCAACCTGGTGGGCGGGCATATCCTCTCCGCCATCGTTGGCGTCGCTTGCTGGAAACTGTTCCACCAGTATCCGTGGCTCGCACAAGCAATGGCGGTCGCCACCGCGATCGCCCTCATGCATGCCACCCGGACCTTGCACCCGCCAGGCGGTGCCACGGCGCTGATCGCGGTGATCGGTTCGGCAGGGATTCACAAGCTGGGGTTCCTGTACGTGCTGATACCCGCTACCGTAGGGCCGCTGATCCTGTTGGCGGTGGGCGTCGTGGTCAACAACATCCCGGAATCCAGACGCTATCCTGAAATCTGGTTTTGAGGGTGTCTCAAAACGGCCATGCAGGATGTTTCATGAATTCGCGCGACGATCGCGCAGGATTGTATGGCACGGCCAGGCTAATTATTTGTGGCGGGATCGCCAGAAACCCGGGGCATTTGCATATCCGCGATCGTGGCATACAGCGGCGGGCTGAATATCCTGGACACGATGGCCGATATCATTGCCACCGCCATCAGGCTGATCACCATTTCATGGCCGTCGATCATCTCCATGACGATAATGAACGAGGTGATAGGCGCTTGCGTTACCGCCGACAGGAATCCCGCCATGCACAGGGCGACGATTGCCGTGCCTGCATGCTGCGGCGAAAACAGGGGCAAGAGATCATTGCCAATTCCGGCGCCAATGGAGAGTGATGGCGCGAATATCCCGCCCGGAACGCCGCTCAGATAGGTAAAAATAGTGGCAAGGTATTTGATGGGGGCATACTGCCATGATATTTCGGAAAAACTTCCATCGAGCATTTCGCGGGTGAACAGGTAGCCGGAACCGTGGGCCGATCCGCCGCTGATGGCACCCAGCAAGGCCACCATCAGGCCGCAAAAACCCGCCCACCAAAGCGGGTGGAGACGCCGAAATTCACCGGTCTTTCCCTTTATCTTGCCGGAAGACTCGATCAGCGTGCGGCTGAAGATTCCGCCCGCCATGCCGCACACGAGCGCGCAAACAATCACCTGCATGACGATATCGGTGTTGATCCTGCCCACCGCAAAATGGCCAAAATAGGTGTAATTGCCTTGCAGCGAAATCGACACCACGCCGGCCAATATGATCGCGGTGATGACGACTCCATTGGTCTTTTGCTCAAAGCTGCGCCCCAGTTCCTCGATGGCAAACACGATGCCGGCCAACGGCGTGTTGAAAGCGGCGGAGATTCCTGCCGCGCCACCGGCCAGGATGAGGTGCTTGGGATGGACAGAAAAACCTGCCGGCAGAAAATGGCGAAAGGCATGCATCACGCTGGCCCCGACCTGAACCGAGGGCCCTTCCTTCCCGGCAGAGAATCCTGCCGCCAGCGCGCCGACGCCCAGCACAACTTTCCCGAAGGCCAACCTGAGCGAGACGAACGCGGTGTGCGGGCTATCCTTCCCGCCTTCTTGCAGCGCCGCGATGGTTTGCGGAATGCCGCTTCCGCCCACGCCGACAAACCACCGATTGGTCAGCCAGACGATCAGCATGCCGCCCACTGGCGTCAGGATAAGCGGCAACCACGCATTGGCTTTTTGCCAGGAGAAGAAACGTGCGATGGCGTAATCGGTAGCCCAAGCAAACAGCACAATGACCAAACCGGCCGTCGCCGCCGCCGTCCAAACCACCAGCCGCCCCCGCCAGGCATCGAGGTCCACCAGTTTTGCGGACCGTATGGCCGGCAGGATTTGATGCGGGGATGACATACTGTTGCCGCCTCTTGAACTCAGGAAGAAACTTCCTGAATTCATTATCCTATGTGCTCCACGAAGCGGTCAACCGAGGTTTCCAGGGTGAATGCTGTCCTTCGCCATCGGGCGAATGGCGGAAGCACGTTACAATGTCGGAATTTCGGGCTGCCCCGAAGCGCTGGACGCGCTACGGGATTGGAGAAGGAGAAGCAAAACGGTGAGCACGCCTTGCAGGGGTGAAACTATGAAACTGGCCGGCATGGCTCTGGCCATGCTGCTTGCCGGCTGCGCGGCGGGGCCCGATTACCGGGCACCCGACGTATCCGCCCCGGCAACCTGGCACAGCGCCATGAAAGGCGGGCTGGAACCCGCTTCACCGGAAGCGGCACAACTCGCGCAATGGTGGAACGGCCTCGACGATCCCATGCTGTCGCGGCTGATCGAGGAAGCCGCGGCCAGCAATCTCGACCTCAAGCTGGCGCGGGCGCGGCTCGCCGAAGCGCGCGCCCGGCGCGGCGTTGCCGAGGCCGACCGGTTCCCGACGCTGAACGGCCGCGCCGGCGCGAATCGCAGCCGGTCCAGCGGGGAAATCGGGCCTGCCGGCGGCCTGGTCAGTGAAATGTATTCCGCGCAGTTCGACGCCAGTTGGGAGCTCGACATTTTTGGCGGCAAGCGCCGCGCGCTGGAAGCCGCCGAAGCCACCCTTGAAGCCTCCCGCGAAGACCTGCGCGACGTTCAGGTGAGCTTGCTCGCCGAAGTGGCGCTCAATTACATCGAGCTGCGAGCCGACCAGGCGCGACTGGCCATCGCGCAAAGGAATCTCGCCACCCAGACCGAGACCTGGCAGATCGCGCGCTGGCGCTTCGAGGCGGGCCTCACCACGCAGCTCGACGAGGATCAGGCGAAGCTCAATCTGGAGCAGACCCGCGCCCAGATTCCGGCGCTCGCCAGCGCGCTGGAACAGGCCAAGAACCGCCTCGCCGTCCTGCTCGGCAAGCGTCCCGGCGAATTGGCCGAACTCGACGCGCCGGCGCCCCTGCCGCGGATTCCCGCCACCGTTGCGGTGGGCATTCCCGCCGACACCCTGCGCAACCGCCCGGATCTGCGCCGCGCCGAGCGCCAGCTCGCGGCGGCGACCGCCCAGGTGGGCGTGGCCAGCGCCGCCCTGTATCCCGATTTCTCGCTCTCCGGCACGCTGGGATTGCAGTCTCTCTCCAGCGGCGACCTGCTCACGGCGAGCGCGCGCATGTGGTCGGTCGCGGCCAACGCCGGCTGGGTGCTGTTCGACGCCGGGCGCATCCGGCAGAACATCGCCGTGCAGAGCGCCTTGCAGGAACAGGCCCTGATCCGCTACGAATCGGCCGTGCTCGCGGCGCTGCGCGACGTGGAGAACGCGCTGGTCGCCTACGCCGAGGAACAGAACCGGCGCACAGCGCTCGACGGTGCCGTCCAGGCGGCGCAAAGCGCGGCGTCCCTTGCCGCCAGCCAGTATGCCGCCGGGCTGATCGACTTCCAGAGCGTGCTCGACACCCAGCGCTCGCTGCTCAACCTGCAGGACCTGCTCGCCCAGAGCGACGCCGCCGTCGCGTCCAACCTCGCGCGCCTGTACAAGACGCTGGGCGGCGGATGGCAAATTTCCGGAGAAGCATCATGACCACATCTGCCAACGACATCGTCAAAACCCTCGGCCTCGACCGGAAATCGAAGGTCTCCTCGAAGCTGAAAACCGTGCTGCTGTGGGGCGGCATCGCGCTCGCCGTCATGCTGATTGCCTGGTTCTGGCTCGGCCGCAAGTCCGGCAGCGAGGTGCAATACCAGACCCAGGCCGCCAAACGCGGCGACCTCACGGTAATGGTTTCCGCCACCGGCACCTTGCAGCCGACCAACCAGGTCGATGTCGGCAGCGAAATCTCCGGCACCATCAAAAGCGTCGAGGTCGATTACAACGATCGTGTGACGCGCGGCCAGGTGCTGGCAAGAATCGACACCACCAAGCTCGAAGCGCAGGTGCGGCAGACCGCCGCATCGACGGAGGCGGCGCGCGCCCGCGTGCTGCAAACCCAGGCGACAATCGCCGAAGCGAAGGCGAAGCTGGCGCGCTTGGTCCAGGTGCAGGAGGCCAGCGGCGGCAAGGTACCGTCGAAGGCCGAGCTGGATACGGCGCGCGCCAACCTCGACCGCGCCGTTGCCGACGAGGCCAACGCCCGCGCCGCCGTGGCCCAGGCCGAAGCCACGCTGGAAGTTCAGCGCACCGATCTCGCCAAGGCGGTGATCCGCTCGCCGATCAAGGGCGTGGTCCTGAAACGCGCCGCCGAACCCGGCCAGACCGTCGCCGCCACCTTCCAGACGCCAGTGCTGTTCACCCTGGCCGAGGATCTGACGCAGATGGAACTGCACGTGGACGTGGACGAAGCCGACGTGGGCAAGGTACGCGAGGCGCAGAGCGCGACCTTCACCGTCGATGCCTATCCCGACCGCAACTTCCCGGCACGCATCACCCAGGTGCGCTTCGGCTCCAAGACCGTGGCCGGGGTGGTGACCTATGAAACCGTGCTCAAGGTGGACAACGCGGAACTGCTGCTGCGGCCGGGCATGACCGGCACCGCCAACATCGTCGTGCAGCAGGCGAAGGACGTGCTGCTGGTGCCCAACGCCGCGCTGCGCTTCACGCCGCCGGCGGCCGCGCCCAAGCCCAAGAGCGGCGGCCTGGTGAGCAGCATGCTGCCGCGCCCGCCCGCACCCAGGCCTGCCGAGTCCGCGGAGGACAAGGCGCCCCACGTGTGGGTGCTGCGCGCGGGCAAACTGGAAAAAATCATGCTCAAGACCGGCATGAGCGACGGCGTCATGACCGAGGTCAAGGAAGGCCGGATCGAACCTGGCACACCCGTAGTGGTGGACATCATCGAGGCGAAGAAGTAACCGTGGATACCGCCGCCCTTCCGGTGATCGAATTGAGGCAGGTCACCAAGACCTACGGCCGGGGTCTCGCGGCCATGCAGGCGCTGGCTGGCGTCGATCTCGTCATCGCGGCGGGCGAGTTCGTCGCGGTGATGGGCCCTTCCGGCTCGGGCAAGAGCACCTGCATGAACATCATCGGCTGCCTCGACACGCCCACCACCGGCAGCTATCTGTTCCAGGGCGTGGCGGTGGAAAACCTCAGCCGCGACCAGCGCGCGCTGCTGCGGCGCAATTATCTCGGCTTCGTGTTCCAGGGCTTCAACCTGCTGGCCCGCACCACGGCGCTGGAAAATGTCGAACTGCCCTTGATCTATCGCGGCGATGCGGCCGAGGCGCGCCACCGGCGCGCGCGGGAAGCGTTGGCGGCGGTGGGCCTGGCCGGCTGGGAGGACCACACGCCGAGCGAGCTCTCCGGCGGCCAGCAGCAGCGCGTGGCGATTGCCCGCGCCATCGTCACCCAGCCCGCCGTGCTGCTCGCCGACGAACCGACCGGCAACCTCGACACCGCCAGGAGCCGCGAGATCATGGACATCCTCACCCGGCTCAACCGGGAACAGGGCATCACCATCGTGATGGTCACCCACGAGCCGGACATGGCGGCCTATGCCCGGCGCACCGTGCATTTCCGCGACGGCCTGGTGGTGCCCGAACATGAGACGCCAGCCGAAGGAGGCGCGCGATGATCTGGAATGCCCTGCTGCTCGCCCTGCGCGAGATCCGGCGCAACGTGCTGCGCTCCTTCCTCACCATTCTCGGCATCGTCATCGGCGTGGCGGCGGTGATCATCATGGTGACGCTGGGCGGGGGGGCGACGGTGCAGGTCACCCAGCAGATCGCCAGCCTCGGCAGCAACCTGCTCATCATCAGCCCCGGCAAGCGCCTCGGGCCGGGGCAGACGGTCGGCGCCGCACCCTTCAGCGTGGACGACGCCGAAGCGCTCAAGCGCGATATTCCCATGCTCGCCGCCGTGGCGCCGATGGCCTCGCGCGCGCTCACCGTGGTGTACGGCAACGCCAACTGGTCGACCCAGGTCACCGGCAGCACCGCCGACTACTTCAGGGCGCGCAACTGGGCGCCCCAATCCGGGCGCCTCTTCACCGACAGCGAGCTGCGCGCGGGCGCGGCGGCCTGCGTGATCGGCCAGACCGTGCGGCAGAAGCTGTTCGGCAACCAGGACCCGGTCGGCGCGCGCATCCGCCTGCAGAAAATCGCCTGCGACGTGATCGGCCTGCTGGAACCCAAGGGCCAGTCGACCATGGGCACCGACCAGGACGATCTCGTCATCATCCCGCTGCGCGCCTTCCAGCGCCGCATCGCCGGCAACCAGGACGTCAACATCATCCAGGTCTCGGTGCGCGAGGGCGCATCCACCACCCGCGCGCAGGGCGAGATCGAGCGCCTGATGCGCGAGCGGCGCCACCTGTCGCAGAACGAGGAGGCCAACTTCAACGTCATGGACATGAAGGAGATCACCAAGATGCTCACCGCCACCACCCAGGTGCTCACCGCACTGCTCGGCGCGGTGGCGGCAGTGAGCCTCTTGGTGGGCGGCATCGGCATCATGAACATCATGCTGGTGTCGGTGACCGAGCGCACGCGCGAGATCGGCATCCGGCTCGCCATCGGCGCGCTGGAACGCGAAGTGCTGCTGCAGTTCCTGGTCGAGGCGGCGGTGCTGTCGTCCTTCGGCGGCGTGGTGGGCATCGTCCTGGCGCTGGCCGCGTCGGTGGGGCTGGCCTCGGCGCTGAACGTGCCCTTCGTGTTCAACGGCGGCATCGTCGCCATCGCCTTCGCCTTCTCCGCGGCGGTGGGGCTGGTGTTCGGCTATTTCCCGGCGAAGAAGGCGGCGCAACTCGATCCGATCGAGGCGCTGCGGCACGAGTAAAAGCCGATAGCGGAACCCTACAGCATCTCGATGACCCATTTCGTGACAGTACCGGTGGCGTGGGCACATTGCTTGCCGCGCGCGACATCGAATGCCTTGTATTCGTCGGCCAGCCACATGTCGTAGGTGCGGCCGGTGAACTGTTTTTGCAGTTCCTCGCAGGTGATGCCGCCAAACTCCGCGCGGAAGCGCTCCACCAGTTCTTTGCTTTTCTTGAAATTGTTGATGTAGCGGCCTTTGTCCAGCTTGTCCCGGTCACGCCCGAATTTTGCGCTGATGGCCATCAATCCGCCGGTCAGGGCGCCGCACGCTCCCTGGCCCACCAATCCGCCGCCGCCAGAAAGACCGTGGCTGGCCTTGATCGTGGCGTCATCGACAATCCCCGCGATTTCCTGGACCGTGGCAAGGACGCACTGCGGACAGCAACCATAGTCCAGCTCGTACTTCATCGCCTTTTCATACGCCTGCTCCGCAAGCACCT
Source organism: Sulfuricella sp. (assembly GCA_028714955.1). Classification (GTDB taxonomy): domain Bacteria; phylum Pseudomonadota; class Gammaproteobacteria; order Burkholderiales; family Sulfuricellaceae; genus Sulfurimicrobium. The sequence goes on along the minus strand of JAQTLK010000048.1, from coordinate 10,006 downwards.
GCTTTTCTTCGCTGTTCATGTGCACCTCGCATACTTGCATATCAAATATTAGAAAACGCTTATTGAAAATAATACGCTTCGTTCTCGCGAAACGCCATGAAACCGATAAAACTCTGTTCCCTGTGGCTGAAAAGGGGTTTTCAGGCCCGAGTAGGGCAAAATCCGGAAATCGGTTTAAACTTGGCGCAGTGCTTCATCCTGTTTGGAACTTTCCCCTCTTGCCCACGAAAGCGCCCTTTACGTGCCTACTCGCCTTACCCGGCATATAAAATGCTGAACGCCATCTGGATCGGTTTTTTCCTCGCTGCCTTCGCCATCGGGCTGGGCAAGCTGGTGCTGTTCGGCGAGGTCGGGGTGTTCCCCCTGATGATGAAGGCGACCTTCGATTCGGCCAGGACAGGGTTCGAGATCGCACTCGGGCTGACCGGGGTGATGACGCTCTGGCTGGGGGTGATGAAGATCGGCGAGAAAGCCGGCTTCCTGGCCTTGCTGACGCGCCTGCTGGCGCCCCTGTTCCGCCGCCTCTTGCCGGACGTGCCGCCCGGTCATCCGGCGCTCGGCGCGATTACCATGAACATGGCGGCCAACATGCTTGGGCTGGATAATGCCGCCACCCCCATGGGGCTCAAGGCGATGCGCGAGCTGCAGACGCTCAATCCCACGCCCGACACCGCCAGCGACGCGCAAATCCTGTTCCTGGTGCTTAACGCTTCCTCCGTCACCCTGCTGCCGGTGACCATTTTTACCTATCGCGCCCAGCTTGGCGCGGCCGACCCGACCGACGTGTTCATCCCCATCCTGCTGGCGACTTATTGCTCCACCCTGACCGGGTTGCTGGCGGTCGCCGCATTCCAGAAAATCAATTTGCTGGATCGCGTGGTGCTGGCCTATCTGGGCGCGATCACGGCAGTGGTGGCGGGACTGGTGGCTTACTTCGCACGCCTCGACGCGGCAACGATGCAGGCCCAGTCCGCATTCCTCAGCAATTTCCTGCTGTTCGGCCTGCTGATCGCCTTCCTGGTCGGTGCCGCGGTGAACAGGATCAATGCCTATGAGGCGTTCATCGAAGGCGCGAAGGAGGGTTTCCACATCGCGGTCGGCATCATTCCCTATCTCGTGGCGATGCTGGTGGCGATCGGCGTATTCCGCGCCAGCGGCGGCCTGGAGGCGCTGATGGGCGGCGTGCGCGTAGTGGTTCAATGGTTCGGCATGGACACGCGCTTCGTCGATGGCCTGCCCACGGCGTTGATGAAGCCGCTCTCCGGGAGCGGCTCGCGTGCCATGATGATCGAAACCATGAAGGTTTCCGGCGCCGATTCCTTCGCCGGGCGCCTGGCTTCCATCATTCAGGGCAGCACCGAAACCACCTTTTACGTGCTGGCTGTGTATTTCGGTGCGGTGGGCATCCAGCGCGTGCGTCACGCCGTCACCTGTGGATTGCTGGCAGACCTTGGCGGTTTCGTCGCCGCCGTGGCTGCGGCTTATTTCTTTTTTGGTTGATGCGCTGGCTTTATTTCTTCAGGTATTGCAGCTTCCCTTCGACCCCATTCCATTTATCCGCATCCGGAAGAGGCGCCTTCTTCGAGGCGATTACTGGCCATGTTTTTACCAGTTCCGCGTTGATTCCGAGAAACTTCTCCTGCCCCGGCGGCAGGTCAGCCTCGGGAAAGATTGCGCCAGCCGGGCACTCCGACACGCATATATCGCAATCGATACATTCATCGGGATCGATTGCCAGGAAATTTGGCCCCTCGTGGAAGCATTCCACCGGACAAACAACCGCGCAGTCGGTGTATTTACAGAGGATGCAGTTTTCAGTCACGACATACGTCATTTGCAGCACCCCCTATCCGGTATTTCGTCGCACCACCATGCCGCACTACCTCGATTTCCCGATTTCCTCTTCCACTTCCCTTGCGCCCTTGGCATAGAACTCATCCTCATCCGGGGCAAGCTCGCGCAGAAGGCGGAGAAACTCGCCTGCGTGAACGCGCTCTTCGTCGGCAATGTCCTTGAGCACCTCGATGGCCAGCTTGTTGTCCGTTGACTCGGCGAGCTGCATGTACATCTGAATCGCCTCGTACTCCGCTGCCACCATGAAACGAATGGCCCTGACGAGTTCCTCATTCGTGAGCTTCCTGTCTTTTGCCAACCCTGAAAAGGGCGATCCGAATTCCGGCATTTCCGTTCTCCTTGTCTGCCTGTCTGTTTGCGCGCGTCCATCCCCTCCAGCTAACGGTCATGGCGCAGCGCCGCCTCCAATCATGAAACAGCGCTACGCCATGAGCGTTTCCCTCACCCCCGCCCTCACACCTGGCCCCTCCCGGGAGGGAGAGGGCATGAAGTCTCGCTGCGCGAGTTAATGGAATAACGCGCTGTTTTCCTGGATAACAATCGCCTCGTTATGCTTCTCGTCCTTTGCGGCATAGACAAGCGTAACGAGGCCCTTGTCCAGTTCCTGCTTCAGGATCCGGATCTGCTCGCCATTGTTTTTGAGTTCGGCGAGATACCGTTCCTTGAATGCCTCCCACTTGTCCGGATCGTGGCCAAACCATTTCCGCAATGCCGTGCTGGGGGCAATGTCCTTGAGCCACAGGTCAACTTTTGCCCTTTCCTTTGTCAAACCACGCGGCCACAGCCTATCCACCAGGACACGTCGACCATCCTGCTCGTCCGGCTGTTCATATACTCTTTTAATCCTGATTCTCATGGCGAATTCGTCGAACCGTCATCAACCAAAAACTCATGTTAAAGCATAATAGGGATTCGTTTCATAAGCAACCAGGCGGCAAATAGATTACCGGGCCATAACCTTGACATAAAATAAGAAAAAAGGTATCTAGTTCAATCATGGTTTGTATTCCAACAACATGCAGGGCATGCGGAGCGCCCTCCGGCTGATTGCAAAAATTCTTTATAAGCTGAATAGCCATGAAACTCGGTTGAACGGCACATACAGCGCGTTCGGCCATCCGACCTGCCATGCTTCCGGCCACATGACACCGCATTGGCAAGCCCGTTTTCTCCAGTCACCAGGAAAGAAAGACATGCCTAATTCCAGAAACAAGTCAGTGAAAACCACCATCGTTCTTATTGGCGCGGCCCTGCTCATGAGCAGCCTGACTTCCTGCGGCAAGACACAGACCGCCCAGGCGCTGGTCGCCGAGGCCAGGCAGCTTCAGCAAAAGGGCGACATCAAGGCCGCCATTATCCAGCTCAAGAATGCCTTGCAAAAAAACCCGGATGATTCCGAGGCACGCTTTCTGCTCGGCACGATCTATGTCAAAACCGGGGATCCAAAATCGGCGGAGAATGAACTCGGCAGGGCGCTGAAGCTGGGCATGAGCCCCGCCATGGTGCTGCCTGAACTCGGGAAAGCCCTGCTTGCCGAAGGCAAGTTTCAGCAGGTTCTGGATGAAACGAAACAGGTCTCGGGAGAAAATGAATCCGCCGACATATCAAGCTTGCGCGGCAATGCTTTTCTGGGCCTGGGCAAACAGGGGGAAGCAAGGGAATCATTTGAGCGAGCCCTGAAGATCAAGCCTGACTACGCGGATGCGCTCATCGGCCTGGCCAGGCATTCGCTCGTGGAGAAAAATATCGATGACGCGATGCGCTTTTCCGAGCAGGCGGTAAGCAAAAACCCGCAGGATGCAAATGCCTGGCTTTTCAAGGGCGACTTGCTGCGCGCCCAGGGGAAAACTGACCAGGCTCTCGCCGCTTATGACCAGGTTTTGAAATTACAGCCAGGCAATAAGTCTGCGAATATCAACAAGGCCTATCTGGAAATTGCGGCAGGAAAATTCGATGCGGCCAAGGCAAATATCGACATCGTGCGCAAGGCTGCCCCCAAAGATCTGATCGTTCTGTATACCCAGGCATTACTCGATTTCAGCCAAGGCAAGTCCGCAGCCGCCCTGGAATCCCTGCAACAGGTCTTGCACGCCGCGCCGGAACACATGCCCAGCATACTGCTGGCAGGCGCGGTGCAATACTCGCTGGGTTCGATGTCGCAGGCCGAACAATATCTAAAAAAATATCTCGCGGCAAATCCAGGCAATCTCTACGCCCGCAAATTGCTGGCTTCCACCCTGATGAAAAGCCGCCAGACACCGGACGCAATCGACGTGCTCTCCCCCGCGCTCAAGGACGCGCAACCGGACGCACAACTGTTCGCTCTCGCGGGTGAATTGTATATGCAGGCCGGAGACTTCACCAAGGCAACGGAATATCTTGCCAAGGCCAGTGCGCTTGCGCCGAAATCGGCGCAGCTCCATTCCGCGCTTGGCTTGAGCAAGCTGGCGCTGGGCGAGAACGACCGCGCGGTGGCCGAAATGGAGACAGCGGTAGGATTGGATGCCAAGTCGCCCAAGGCAAGCGTCTTGCTGGTCATGACCCATCTTCGCCTCAAGGAATATGACAAGGCGCTTGCGGCGGCGAAAGCCATGGAGAAAGAACAGCCTGACAACCCATTGGCCTGCAATCTGGAAGGCGCGGCCTATCTGGGCAAGAAAGATTTTTCCAGCGCGCGCGCAAGTTTTGAAAAGGCGCTGTCCATCCAGCCAGGCAATTTCCCGGCGGTGATCAACCTGGTCAAACTTGACCTGCTGGAGAAAAAACCCGAGGTAGCCAAGAAACGCCTCGAGGCTTTACTTGAGAAAGACAGGAAAAATGCTCAAATCATGTCCGCACTGGCCGGCCTCGCCCTTTCCCAAAAGAATACCAAGGAAGCCACAACCTGGCTGGAAAACGCCAGCAAGGAAAATCCGGACGCATTACAGCCAGCCATGGTGCTCGCCGCCCATTATCTGCGCATAGGCGAAAAACAGAAGGCGCTCACCCTTGCCAAGAAATTCGAGGGTTCCAACCCCAACAACCCGGAAGTCCTGGATGTTCTGGCGCAAGCCAAATTCGCCAACGACGACAAACCGGGCGCACTGGAGACCTACAACAGGCTTGCCGTCTTGAAACCGGACTCCGCGCCTGTCCAGCTCCGCATCGCCTCCATTCACATGGCCATGAAGAACCAGCCAGAGGCAGCGAAAGCCCTGAAGAAAGCGCTGGCTTTGCAACCCGATTACCTGGAAGCGCAATTGGCTCTGGCCTCGCTGGAAGCCGGGCAAGGAAATTACGAGCAGGCCCTCGCGATTGCCCGGCAGATCCAGAAGAAGAACGTGAAATCACCCTTGGGCTACGAGCTGGAAGGCAATGTGATGATGACGCAAAAAAAACCTGATCTTGCGGTGAAAGCCTTCGAGCAGGCATTCGCCATCGGCAAGACTGGGCCGCTCATGATAAAGCTGCATGCCTCCCTCAGCCAGGCCGGCAAAGGCAAGGCAGCAGACGCCCGCTTGACGCAATGGCTGAAGGAACACCCCGCGGACATTCCGGCCCGCATGTACCAGGCCGGGATTTATCTCGCCGACAAGGACAACAAGTCAGCCATCGCTCAATATCAGGCCGTGCTGCAGCAGAATCCAGACTACGTTCCGGCGCTGAACAATCTGGCCTGGCTCTACCAGCAGGAAAAAGATTCGCGGGCCCTGGGGTACGCAGAGAAAGCCTATCAGCTTGCGCCTGACAACCCGGCGATACTGGATACCCTGGGCTGGATGCTGGTGGAAAAGGGCGACTCAACGCGCGGCCTGCCACTCCTGCAAAAGGCCGCCAACCTTGCACCGGAAGCAGCAGAAATACATTATCATTTTGTTCTCGGCTTAGTAAAATCGGGCGACAAGGCCAAAGCACGCAAAGAGTTGGAGCAACTTCTGGCCAAGGGAAAAACCTTTACCGGGATTGAGGGAGCAAAAGCCTTGTTGAAACAATTGTAGCTGGCAGCAGCATGTGCCAGGCATCATTAAGGTAGTGGCCGCCATGCGCCAATCATGGTTCGGTTCAGGGACAAAATGGAAACCTGCGATGCCCTTGCTGAGGCACATAATTTAATATGAGCACAGGCTCCTACAATTTCGAAACGCTCAATGACATCGCCTTCCAGGCCGAGCGGCTGCGCCAGCAGGCCCAGGCGGTTCGCGGCATGGAAGCCGGCATATTGCGTTCGGCCGGCATTCAGCCCGGGCACGACGTGCTTGAAATGGGTTGCGGTCCCGGCTTTGTTTCCGACCTGCTGGCCGAGCTTGCGCCGCAAGGCAGCCTGACTGTCGTGGAGCCAAGCGCCACACTGCTGGCTCAGGTAGAGGGCAATGTCCGCAACAAGCCGGCGCGCGGCCTGTTCCGGATTCAGGCTTATGGAGACCGCCTGCCCATCCCGGACAGCAGCATTGATTTCTCCTACGCCCGGTTCGTGCTTCAACACATTCCTCAGCCCGAAACCGTCATCTCTGAAATTCACCGTGCACTGCGGCCGGGCGGACATTTCTGCGCTGTCGACTCGGATGATGGCCTGGTTGTTCTCTACCCCGAGGATGCGCGCGTCAATCAACTCCTTCATACCGCACAGACAATCCAGGCAGCCAGGGGAGGCGATCGCTTCATCGGCCGCAAGCTGCCGAACATGATGACCGGGGCGGGATTCGTCAACGTCAAGAGTCGCATCCTGTCCCTCACCAGCAGCGAACTGCCTTTTGCCATGCTGTTCAACATCCTGCTCGGTTACAAGGCCTCACTGCTGGGCGGCACTATCGACAGCGAACAATTATTTCAGGATCTCTCCGAGCGAGTGACGACTGGCGGCCAATTGGTCGCCGGGGGGGTATTCATCGTCACCGGGGAGAAATCATGAATGAAGATCAGACAAGGGAGCTTGATATGGAGACCAGCTTTTTCCATGTAGAGGAGGTCGTGCCGGGAACCCGCGCCTATGAAATTTATCTCGGGTTCCGCTATGAGGTTTTTTGCAAGGAGCTCCATCGCATTGTTCTTCCATCCTACCCGCTATCGAGCACGGGGCAGCCCATGGAAACGGATCAATACGACCAGTACAGCCGTCATTTCATGTCTTACCATAAAGTCTCGGGTCAACCCGCTGCATCGGTTCGGGTCATACTCCCCAGCCCGATCGGCCTGAATGTGACGCCCAGATACCAGATCGACCGCCCTCTTCCCTACCCTGACGCGCGTGACCACAATATCGGCGAAATCTCCCGCATGGCCATCGCCCCGCAGTTCCGCAGGCGCCAGGAGGACCGCAACAAACCCTTTCAGGGCGATCCGGAATCAGAAATGAACCGGCTTCCGGACAATCACCGCCATCACCAACCGGAACTGGTCCTGGGCATGTACCGGGAAATCTACCTGCTATGCCGGCAAAACGGGATTGATTACTGCATGGCTGCCATGGAAAAACGTTTCAGCCGGCTCCTCAAGACGCTGGGTTTTCCCTGGGTGTCGGTTGGGCCCATCAATGAAAACGTCGATCCGCCCAGGCGTGCCTACCTGATCAGCGCGGTTGAAATGGAGCGCAGCCTGAGCCAGAGGGAAACCTGCATCCTCAGCTTCCTGAAAGCTCAGGACGCGAACAATGCCTGCGCTCCCCAGCAAACAAGCTGAGATTCAGGGTTGATCGCGCATTAAAAAAATGTAACCCGTTTGAAAAAGGATTTTGTGTAGCATAAGAGCAGGTTTTAACGTAACTCGCGCAGCGAGACCTCGTCCCCCTTCTCGCCGGATTGAGCGGCTTTGCCGCCAATCCCGGCGGGGATACCCTTTGCGGGCGTTCCCTCCCTCATCCCGACCTTCTCCCGGAGGGGGAAGGGGCAAGCGTTCCTCTCTCCCTCCGGGAGAGGGGCCAGGGGTGAGGGATGGCAGGGGTGAGGGAGAAAGGCCGGGGTGAGGGAAACGGTCATGGCGCAGCACTATTTCATGATTTGGAGCGACGCTGCGCCATGACCGTTACCCGCAGTGGAAATAGCTTCAAACGTGGCGGGAAATAAGCTTGGGCGTGGAGAAACAATTCGAGTATTCCATCGTGGCACCGGGCACCCGGGCATACCGCGACTATCTTGCGCTGCGACACAAGGTCTTCTGCGAAGAGTTGCAGCGCTTGCCCACAGCTGGCAGATTCTTCAGCGATGTCCCGTTGGAAAGCGATGCTTACGATGCACACAGCTTGCATGTGCTATGCCGCTCACTGGAAACGGGCGTCGCCGTGGGCTGCTCCCGCCTGATCCTGCCCAGCAAAACAGGCCTGAGCATTACCTCCCGTTACCCGATATCGCGCCAGACTAGCATCTCCCCCAGGCAGATCGGGGAAATCGGCCGCCTCGCCATCGCCAGTGAATTGCGTCGCTACCGAGGCGAGATCTCAAGCGCCGGTCTGTATTCCCTGCAACCGCAACCGCGTCCTGCCAGCGCGAAGGAAAAACAATGTGGCCCGGTCGTGGCCATGGGGCTATATCGCGAGATCTTCAGACTCGCTCACAAGCATGGCGTCACCCACTGTTACGCTGCGATGGAACCCTCCCTGGCGCGATTACTGGGCCGGATCGGCTTCCCGTTCCAGATTGCCGGCCCCCTCAACACCATGGTTCATCCCCCGCGCCAGCCCTACTTCATCAGCGCCCAGGGCATCCGGAAGGCGTTGTCCAACAAATCCTGCCTGTCGCAGTTCATGTTCGAGCCTTCCCTGGATACCCCTGCGCTTGCTGCTCGTACATCCTGCGATACTGGACAGCTCGCCCCCTGCTAACTGGCTGGCCAGAACATAGGCGCTCAACAGGCTAACGGTCATGGCTCAGCGCGGCCCAAAATCATGAAATAGTGCTGCGCCATGACCATTTCCCTCACCCCGGCCTTTCTCCCTCACCCCTGGCCCCTCTCCCGGAGGGAGAGGGGAACGCTTGCCCCTTCTCCCTCAGGGAGAAGGTTGGGATGAGGGAGGGAACGCCCGCAAGGGGTGTCCCCGCCGGGATGGGCGGCAAACCCGCTCAATCCGGCGAGAAGGGGGACGAGGCCTCGCTGCGCGAATTTCACGTTAACGCAACCCCCCTTGTTCCAGTGCAACCGCAAATGGCTTGATGCCGCCAACGCCAACAAACCCGCCTGGTGACGCCGCCACGAGGTTTCCAGGATAAAAAAAACCGCGCGGTCATTCGCGCGGTTTTTTTAATTCAAGCCCGAATCAAGCAGCTTTTTTATTGCGGCGGCTCAAACCCAAACCCAGCAGGCCAAGGCCCATCAGTGCGATGCTGGCCGGTTCGGGCACAAACTCAACACTACCATTCAACCGAGTGGTTCTTGAATATGTACCATCAGGCTGAAGGGCAGGAACACCCCCATGATCCAGATTTGTGTCGATCCGTGAATTAATGGTTACAACGGATGTATTCCAGTCAGTTGCCGGAGGGAAAAACCATACACCAGGAGCGGCGTAGCTCACTTTGGAATAAATATTAAAATTGCCAATTGTGCCATCGCTATTAAATACATCCAACGTCAGCAGTAACACGTCCTTCCCGCCATCAGCATCTCTATCACCATAGACATTAATGGTGCCGGAAGTATATTGGGCCAGAATTTGGCTCGGGCTAAGCATTGCAACAACCGTGCCAGTCAAATTGTTATAGTCGAAATTCAGTGAATGTGTAATCCCTAGACCTTCTGTAGCTTCGAGGCCGAGTAGATTTACACCGCCTAACAGGTAACCGCCCACAGTACCTGCGCCGCTATCAACGACCGCATCCCCAACGCTCACGCCTGCAGGACCAGTTGTGTCAGTGTAGACAGAGGTTGCAGCCCAGTTCACCTGCATTTCATCCATAATCGCCGTCTTGCCATCTGTACCAGATGCTGGAGAGGTATCCCAAGCGTTCACATTCTCATAGAAAAGGTTAGCAGATGCAGCGCCTGAAGCGAATGCCATGGAAATGGCCATCGCGGTAGCAAGTTTTTTCAGTTTCATTTCGTTCTCCTTAATTAAGATAGAGAGGTTTATAGATTTCGGCTCAATTCACCTTGAGCAACTTAAAGCACATACTGTGCCAGAAATACAATTATTATTAATAACAATGTCTTATATTTATCTTACGAATCTTCATTTGCTAATCTG
>JAQTLK010000047.1 GCA_028714955.1 Sulfuricella sp. | reverse complement strand
TTTTTTTCGCCTGTCGTCATGGACGGCAAGAGGAGGAGAGAATCGAACAGGAATGAACGGACATTTGCAATCCGAGGTTGGAATGTACGGCTCGCCCTGAACAGTTCCGGAATGCCATTGCTTGGAAGCTTCGATCATTGACATGGCAATGCGCTTGCATTGCCATGCAAGGCATCTACCTCTTTAACCGGAGAACCCATGCCTGACGATCATGGCGATTCGCCGCCCCGAATCATGAAACAGCGATTCGCCATGATCGTTTCCCTCACCCCTGGCCCCTCCCGGAGGGAGGGGAACGCTCGCCCCTTCTCCCTCCGGGAGAAGGTTGGGATGAGGGAGGGCGCGCCCGCAAGGGGTGTCCCCGCCGGGATTGGCGGCAAGGCCGCTCAATCCGGCGAGAAGGGGGACGAGGAAACACTTCGCGTTGTTTGGACGCGTTAAGAGAGCAGCGAAGACGCTCACCGGGTCTTCCGCAGGATGCTGGAAAACGGCCACCCCCCCCCGGACGACCGGAACCAACTACTGGCGGAATGCCAAGATGTCATCCAACCACATATTGCACAAAACAGGACTACCTCCTTTTGATAAAAAACCTTAACCACGGGGGGCACGGGGATATATCGGAATGACGCCAATATCGCGTCTGCGCTTCCGGCGCGCTTCCCGTTTGTCCCGTCAGGGGCGCCGTTCGTCCGGCATGGAATTGACCTGATGGGGGAATGCCATTACTATGATGATGTTTTTTTGAAGAAAAGGCTTCATGGGGCGATTCCTGTCCGTCTTCTGCGCGCCCCGTGCTCGAACTGCGCCGCCATGTGTCATCCAGGCGGCGCATGAAAAGGGAACTTTCTCGTTGCAGGGTTGCCCCAGTTTAAATTTAAGGAGGGTTCGATGAAAAATCACAGTCTGCCAATACTGCTCATGGCCGCGGCAGCGGCGACCGCCAGCGGCGCCGCCGGCGCGGCGTCCTTTGCGTATGGGGGCCTGAATTACACGGATGCAGCGTGCACGACCGGTTTCACGATGGATGCGAATGGCACGATAAGCTGTTCGACCGCCGCCACGACACCGCCTGCCACTGCCACTGCCGCCCCTGTCTGCAATGTCACGCAAAATCCGGCATTCGCGCAAAACGGAGCAGCCACGACCATACTCTCCAATTGCAGCGCCAGCCCCAATAACCCCACCAGTTACAGTTGGACGTTGACCCCGCTGACCCCGACGGCCGGGAATACATCGACCGTATCGACGACGCAAAACTATACGCCGTCCACCTCACTCACCCCGGGCACCTATACGGTGGCATTGACCGCCTCGAATACGATAGGGCCCGCCACGGGTACGTTGAGCACCACGCTGACCGTCAACGCGCCCGTCGCCAGCAGTGATCAGTGCGCGGCCCAGGGCCTGACGCGCAAGACCGATGTTACTGTCATGAACTGGGGTTCGGGGATGCGCAAGGACGGCCTCAAGCTCGGTGCGAACGAGGCCTATGTGCTGAGTTTTACCGCACCCGCATCAATGACGTCGGCCTATTCTTCGATTTATACGCTGTATAGCGGTACAACCAAGCTCATCACCATCTCCAGTGATGCATGTGGCTTCAATACTCCGCTCAACGGTTCGGCCGCGTGCAGCTTACAGCAGGATCCCCAAATGATGACGGACGAAGCTGGCCCAACCTACTCTGAGAGAACCACGACGCCGTATTGCAAGTTGACGCCGGGGCAGACGTATTACGTGAATATCCGAAACGCGAAACCCAACGTCAGCCCGGTCCAGAACTCCTGCACCAGTTCGGCAGGCTGCACTTTCTCGTTATCCTATTGATCGCCAGGTAGCATGCGTTATGAAAAGCCCTGGGCTTCGGCCCGGGGCTTTTTAAATGCAGCTTATTATTCAGTCGTTCATTTTTTGCTTTGCAGGGACTATCGTTATGCTGAAAATTGGTTTGTTGTGTTTGCTGGCGCTTTCCCTCGGCGCCGAAGCCGCGCCCGCCGTGAGCGCCGCCGACGAGGTGCTGATCGCCTCGCCCAAGGGGGATATCATGAAGTCGGATTTCGAGGCCGAACTCAGCAGCATTCCCGAGTCCGACCGCGTTGATTTCGTGCTCGACCAGAAGCGCATCGACAAGACCCTGGATGCCATGCTGATCAACCGCTGGCTTGCCGCGGAAGCGCGCGAGATGGGCCTGGACCGGGATCCCGTGCTGATGAAGCGCATCGCGCTGGACACGGAAAAGACCCTGGCCAGGGCGCGGGTGGAAAAACTGGAAAAAGCAGCCGTGCTGCCGGACGCGGACAAGCGCGTGCGCGAATATTATCTCGCCAACAAGGATCAGTACGTGATCCCGCTCACGCTGCGCGCTTCGCATATCCTGGTAGACTTCAAGAACCGCAGCAAGGAGGAGGCCCTCGCGCGCGCGCAGGAATTGCGCCGGCAGGCCCTGAGCGGAGAGAAAAGCTTCGAGGAACTGGCGCTGGAAAATTCGGATGACCCGAGCGCGAAAAGCAACAAGGGGGATCTGGGCTATTTCAGCGAGGGCAGGATGATCAAGCCCTTCTGGGAAGCCGCGAGCGCATTAAAGACGCCTGGCGAGATCAGCGAGCCGGTAGAAACCCAGTTCGGCTATCATATCATCCGCCTCGCCGAGCGCAAGGAACGGCGCGAACGCTCCTTCGAGGAAATGAAGGACTCCATCCTGGCGGAACTGCAGGCCGATTATGTCAAGAAGGTCAGCGCGGATTATGCCAACCAGATCCGCGCCAACGAAAAGGTCAAAGCCGACAAGGAGGCGATTTTGCGCCTGAATCCGCGGAATGACCCGAATTTCCCCAAGCCGCAGAAAAAATAAGACCGGTCCACGAAAGGCGCCAAATTCTGTTTGAGGCCCAAGCCGGCAAGCGCTCAAGCGGCCTTCCCTCTCCCCAGCCCTTCTCCCGAGGGGCATGGGGCTTTTCAACCCCCTTCTCCCGCCGGGAGAAGGGCTGGGGATGAGGGAAGCGCTGTCCCCCTCGACGGCCCATCCATCCATATCATGCAATGGCGATTTTACTGGCTACGATCTGCAACATGCGCCCTCCCCGGCCCACCGGCCTGGTTGAAATAAACCTCGGCACGGGCAGCAGGAGGACCATTGCGCTTGGCCTTGCGGAGCCGGTTTCGACCTGCACGGGGCTGGCGGCGGACGAGCGTTACATTTATGTGCTGTCTGAAACGGAATCGCAGCGCACCTGTCTTTCCGTGCTGCGCCGCGCAGGCTACGGGGTCGAATTCGTCCAGGCGCTGCCCGAGGTGAAGGACGGCCACTCCATCGCCGTGTCGGGGAATCTGCTTTACGTGGTGTCGACACGCAGCGATGAGGTGCTTGCCTATGCCTTGCAGGAGCGGGCGGCGGTGCCGCGCGGCGTGGCGTGGCGGGCGAGCGATGCGCGGCGGGACACGCATCATCTGAATGCCGTTGCCGTCATCGACGATGCGCTGATGATTTCCGGCTTTGGCGAAAAGACGGGCCAGACCTGGAGCAGCGCCGTCAACGGCTACCTGCTCAACGCAAGTTCGGGCCAGTTCGCGGCGCAGGCCGTGTACCAGCCTCATTCCCTCTGCGCCGCCGATGGCGAGGTCCATTTCTGCGAGTCGGCGCGCGGCAGCATCGCTACCCTTTCGGGCAGGCAATGGCATATCGGCGGGTATTTGCGCGGACTGGCCAGCCTTGCCCCTGGCCGGATGGCGGTGGGTTTCAACGTGACGCGCAAGGTCTCGAAAAGCACGGGCATCGAGAATAATCCCGATGATCCGGGGGCCGGCGGCGGTGAATGTGGCATCGGGGTGTATGACCTTTCCGCTGGCGAGCCTCGCCTGCTGGCCGAGTTCGACATGAGCGAGCATGGCAACGAGATCTATGACCTGCTGTGTCTGGCGCCCCTCGACGAAACGGCGGAAGCCCTCATGAAGGCGTTGCCGCCCGCTTCGCCCCGCTTCGCTTCGCCGCGCGATCTGCAGCAGGAGAATCTGCAGTTGCATGTGCAGTTGACGGAGTTCGCCCATACGCTGTCCCGGATGCGGAATGAACTCGATGCCGCGCAGCTTGAACTTGCCTCGCGCGAGCAGGCATTACGCGAGGCACGGCGGGCGATGCTCGAAATGCTGCAATCGAAATCCTGGCGCCTGACGGCGCCTCTGCGCCAATTCAGGCAATGGTGGCAAATATTGAAGGGTTAGCCGGGTGGAGGATGCGCGCCGCACGCTTTATCCACCCTGCCTGTCTCGACAATTGATGTGATATGGCTAATCATTATATGTTTTCGAATGAATAAAATTATGAAAAATCCAGGAAATACCGTGAATTGGGCGCATGTGGCACAGACGCACATCAAGGCCGGACGCTGGGCGGAGGCCGTTGATTGCCTGAATCAGGCTGTCCGGATCACGCCTGACCGCGCCGAGCCTTTCTACTATCTCGGTCTTGCGCTGCAGCATCTGGGCAGGGTCGATGAGGCGATCTCCTGCTATAAGCGCGCTGCCGGCCTGAATCCGCTGCTGGCTGAGGCATTCAACAACCTGGGTAATTTGTATCTCGCTCAGGCAAAACTGGATGAGGCGGCCGCCAGTTACAGGCAGGCGCTTAAAATCCGCCCGGCGCTGGTGCAGGCGCATTACAACCTCGGACTGACGCTCAAGAAACAGGGAAATATTCCGGCTTCGGTGCAGAAGTTCATAGATACCCTGGAATGCGATCCCGAGAACGTTTTTGCCTTCGATAATGCGCTGAATGGGTGTTACTGGCTGGGGTGGATCGAGAAAAGGGTGGAACTGTTTCTGCGCTATGAAAAAACCATTCGGCCTTCCATCGAACTTTATCTGGCGGGCCTGACGCATAGCCGTTATCTGGGAGATCCGGAGCGGGAACGTCTCTACCTTGAAAAGGTGCTTACCTATCCGTACCGGGCCGGGGAAGAGGGAAAATTATCGGAGGCGATCGGACGAATACAGTATTTCGACGTGCCACAGGCGCGCATATTTGCGCTGTACAAAAAATTCGATACCTTGATGAGCGCGAGCTATCGCTCGCCTTTCCCGCTCGTTTGGCCGCGGCGGACGCGCGGCGCAAGGGTACGCATCGGTTATCTCTCGCCTGATTTCAGGCAGCATGTGATGGGCAAGCTGATGCTGGAAGTGCTGTCGCGGCACGATAATTCCATGTTTGAAATTTATTGTTATTCCCTGCTGCCGGAGAAAAACGAGGATGACCTGACTCGTACGTTCCGCGCGTTGAGCCACAAGTTCGTCGCGGTCGAGCCTTTCTCGCCTTTTGATACGGCAAAGCTGATTGCGGAGGATGATCTCGATATCCTGGTGGACCTGGGCGCGCATTCGACTTCGTCCAAGCCGGCCATTCTGGGCTTCAAGCCGGCCAGAATACAGGCGACGCACCTGGGGTATCATGGGTCTGTCGGCTTGAAAACAGTAGATTACAAGCTGACCGATCGCTTTGCCGATACGCCGGAAAACCAGCAATACTTGCTGGAAAAACTGCTGCCGCTCGATGGCTGCGTTTTCCCCTTCAAGCACATCGCGCCCGCCGATCAGCCCCTGACACGCAAAATGCTGGGGATTCCGAAGGATGCGGTGGTTTTCGGCGCATTCGCCTATATCATGAAATTCTCGCCGCGCCAGATGGATGCCTGGCGAAAAATCCTGGAACAGGTGGAAGGGAGCGTGCTGGCTTTTTCCCCTTATTACGAGGATGAAAAAAAGAGTCTTCTACGCCAGGCGGCGCTCATGGGGATACCGCCCGAGCGAGTGGCGTTCGTGCCCGCCTCGCGGGATGATGCGATTAACCGCGCACGCTACCGGGTGGTGGACGTGGTTCTGGATACGTTCCCCTATGGCGGGGGGGATACCACGCTTGCCGCCCTGGACATGGGCGTGCCAGTGGTGACCCTGGTCGGGCAGCGCCATTCGGAGCGCGCGTCCTATAGCATTCTGATGAATCTGGGCGTGCAGGGAAGCATCGCGGCAAGTGAAGCGGAATATATTGAAATTGCCTGCCATCTGGCCCTCGATAAAGTTGCTCGCAAGAAAATCAAGGGGGAAATTCAGCGCGGCTTGAAAAATTCGACCCTGGTCGATATCAGTGGCTATGTCAGAAATCTGGAGGCGGCTTATACTCGCGCGCTGGAGGAGAAAAATGTGTCGCTTGACGCTTGTTGTCCCTTGAGCGCGCAGGAACTGTCAAGCCTGTTCAGAAAAGCCATTGGGGCGCACCAGACGGGAAATATCACGGAGGCCGAAGGGGTTTATCGCGAAGTGCTGGACGCTCAACCCGATTATGCGCCCGCGCTTTTTCTGCATGGAAGACTGTTGATCGAGCGCGGTGAAAATGCTCAGGCCGAAGCATCGATCAAAAAAGCGTTGGCCATCTATCCGGATTATGCGGATGCTCGCCGGGAACTGGCAAACCTGTACCGCAAACAGGGGCGAGGAAAAGAAGCAGGAAAGCTGCTTGCCAGCGTCGGCCCTTAAGATAAGGCGCACTGATTAAATGCGTCCTTTGGGATACAAAGATTCATGACGAACAAACCGGATTATTTTCGTGAAGCCACGGCCTTGCACAAGGCTGGCAAACTGAACAAGGCGCGCGACCTCTATCAGAGGGCGCTGGCGCTGGATGACGGCCATGCCGACGCCTTGTTTGGCTTGGGCGTGCTCCTGCATGAGCAGCGCGACCTGAAACAGTCTTACGAGTTTGTGCGCCGCGCGATCGAGGCCGACGGCATGCAGTCGAGGTATCACCTCTTCATGGCGCAACTGGATGAGGATGCGGGCCGCATCAACGAGGCCATTACGCATCTGCGCTGGGCGGTGAAACTGAATCCGCAACTGTGCCGTGCCCATAATACCCTGGGCCTTCTGCTGCAGCAGAAGGGGGCGCTGGATGAGGCGTTGAGCCACTTTCAGGCTGCGACAAGGTGCGATCCCGCCTACGCGAAGGCTTTCAACAATCTCGGTAATGCCATGAGCGTCCAGGGCAGGCACGAGGAGGCAATCGATTATTTCCGTCACGCCATGCGGCTTCAGCCCGATTATTTCATCCCTTACATCAACCTGGGCGAGGCCCTGGTTTTGCTGGGACGGATGAATGAGGCGCAGGAGGTTTTCAGGCAGGCGGCGGCGCTCAGGCCGGACAGTTTTGACGGGCATTATGGCCTGGGTTGCGCCCTCAAGCTGGAAAGGCAGTTTGCCGCCGCGGAAGGCAGTTTCCGCGCGGCAGACGCGCTGCGGCCCAACCATGCCGCCGTCCTGACACATCTGGCTCATGTGCTGAAGGAGCAGGGCAAGGTGCCCGAAGCCATTGCGATCTATCAGCGCATGCTGACTGACGATCCTTCCAGTCTGGCAGCCTCTCTGGGGTATTGCCTGACGCTGCCGCCGGTATATCAGAACGAGGAGGAGATTCAGGCATTCCGCAAGCGCTATGCCCAGGGGCTGGAAAGCCTGATCGAGAACGCGGGGTTGTTCATGAAAAAACCCGCACAAGAACTGGTAGCGGATCTCGCGCAATGGGGAAACTTTTATCTGGCTTACCAGGGTCAGGACGACAGGCAGTTGCAGGAAAGATACAGCCATTTCCTGGAGACGCTGCTGAAAAATGCCATGCCGGAACAGTTTGAAAGCGCTGCCCCTCTGCCGGAACGCCCGGAGCGCAGGACAAGAATCGGCTATCTCAGCAGTTTCCTGCACCGCTGTACGGTCGGATCCTATTTCAGGAGCTGGATTTCAAGAATAGACCGGCAAAAATTCGAGGTTTTCGTTTATCACACCGGGCATTTCAAGGATGACTTTTCGGCGAAAATCGCGGAAAGCTGCGATCATTTCGCGCACCTGGCGGGGAGGGGGGTGGCCGAGATTGCCAGGCGCGTCAGGGATGACCGTCTGGACGTGCTGGTGTACCCCGAGGTTGGCATGGATACCACCATTCCCATTTTGGCAAATTTTCGTCTTGCGCCGGTTCAGTGCGCCGCCTGGGGGCATCCCACTACGACCGGCTGTGCCAATATGGATTATTTTTTTTCCAGCGAGCTGATGGAGCCGGCACGCGCAGCAGAACACTACAGCGAGGTACTGCTGCCCTTGCCAGGAATCGGGACATTCTATTCCCGGCCGCAAAATATCCCGCAAGCCGTGCAGCGTTCTGCCTTCCAGTTGCCCGAAGGGAAGAACCTCTATCTATGTCCGCAATCCCTGTTCAAGATCCACCCTGACAATGACCGCCTGTTTGTCGAGATACTGAAACGGGACGACAATGGCGTCCTGGTGCTGTTTCAGGATATGCAGGCGTTTATTACCCAGCAGTTCGTTTCTCGCCTGTCGCGGGCTTTTGAAACTGGAAAGCTGGATGGGGCCGGCAGGGTGAAAATCCTGCCCAAGATGCCGCACGAGGATTTTTTGCAAGTCAACGTGGCGTGCGACGTGATGCTGGATACTCTGTACTGGTCGGGAGGCAATACCGCTCTGGACGCTTTGGCTTGCGGCCTGCCGATGGTGGTCCTGCCGGGCGAGATGATGCGGGGAAGACAGAGCTATGGCATGCTGAAGGCGATGGGGCTGGACGAACTGGTGGCAAAGGATGCGCAGGATTATGTGGAGATTGCGGTTCGCCTGGCAAACGACAGGGAATGGCGCAATCAGATGTCCCAGGCGATTCTGAACCAATCAGGGAGTATTTTTGAGGACGAAACCCCTATTCGCGCGCTGGAGAGGTTCTACTCCCGGGCCACGCTTCGTGGCCGGGGTAAGTGAGGCAGCGGTGAATGCGGACAGGTCATTTTTCCTATACGGAATATTTTTTCAGGTATTCCGCATAAGCCCGCATCCATGATTCGCTGCCATAGGCGCCCTTGCTCTCATGAACGGTGCAAATTGGCCACGTTCCCATGCGCAGGCCACGAATTTCGGCTTGCCGGCAAAAATCCATGTCATAGAAATGAAAGGCGAATTTCGGGTCGAAGCGAAGATTGTGGCGCGCCAGGGTTTGTGAATCTACAATGAGCATCATTCCGTCCAGCAGCTTGCATTCCTGGTTGGGTGGCCCATAAACACTGAGGCTGGTGCAGGGAAAGCCGGTGCCGTGACCCACTATGCCGCTCAAATTTTCCGGCTTGTCCCATTCGGGGGCTTCCTGGTCGTTGAGAATGAAAGCCCATGAGGGCTGTTTGTCGGTTCGTCTTCTGTTACCGGCCAGCCCGACTATATCGAAACGCTCCAGCGACTGGCGAATTTTTTCCTGCCAGTAATAGTCGGTCAGGTGGATGTCATCGTGAATGAAAACAAGTATCGCAGGGTCTTTTAGCGCGGTTTCGATCGCCTGGTTATAAATGATGGATAATGCCGCGGTATTTGTGGGGAACAACTGTAATTGAACTCCGGGAGAGTGTGCGTAAAGCGCGATGGAGCGCCCCAGCGCCGATGTCTTGAAAAAGTCTTCCCGCGAAGCCCGTGTGCCGCAAACAAGCCGGATTTTTTTCTTCAACCCCATTAACCCTATTTCCGTAATCAGTATCTAATCAAATGAAGCAGACGCCCGCGCACGATCAGCATAACCCCGATTTATTGAGAATGATCCCGGATGGCCTGAAAAAAATTGTTGAAGTGGGTTGTAGCCGGGGCGCGTTGGCACGAGCTTATTTGCAGAATAATCCAGGGTGCGATTATGTTGGCCTTGAAATCGATGCCGATTCCGCACTGCTTGCTTCCCGGATTTGCCGTTCCGTCATTTGTGCGGACGTGGAGTCCATGACGGATGATGCGTTCGCTGCATTTTCCCCTTCCGATTGTTGGATATTTGGCGACTCGCTCGAACATCTTCGGGATCCGTGGACGCTGCTTCGTCGCATCAAGAACCACCTTACTCCCGGTGGGATGATTGTTGCCTGTATTCCAAATTCCCAGCATTGGAGCTTTCAGGCGCGCCTGGGCTGCGGTCTGCTCCGCTATGAGGATCAGGGCTTGCTGGATCGCACTCACTTACGTTTTTTTACGAGAATTACCATGATCGACTTGTTCGAGTCTTCAGGCTACCGCCTGGTTGAGGGTTACCCCAGAATTTTCAACGAGCCGGAGCGGGAAAAATTTCTTCCCGCTATCAGGGCCATGGCTCTAGCTGCAGGCGCTGATCCGGCAGTGGCGGAAAAAGACGCCATTCCTTTGCAATATGTTGTCAAGGCTGTTCCTGTGCAAATGGCCGCCCTATAATCCGCATGACATCGCTGAACAATTCAGGCCAATTGCATATCGCCGACGATTCGGGTGCATTGGTGGATGTGGTCGTTCCCGTTTACCGTGGTTATGACGAAACCCTGCGCTGTATCGAAAGTGTTCTGGAAAATTCCCAGGAAACCCGTTATGAGTTGATCGTGGTGGACGATGCGAGCCCGGAACCAGGGTTGGCCGCCTGCCTGGATGATCTGGCAGCCCGCCGCGCCTTGACCTTGCTGCGCAATAGCAGCAATCTCGGGTTCGTCCAGTCGGTAAACCTGGGCATGTCTCTTCATCCCGAGCGGGACGTCGTGTTGCTGAATAGTGATACCCTGGTTGCGAATGACTGGCTCGACCGGATTCGTCGCTGTGCCTATAGCGCCGCGAGGGTCGGCACGGTGACCCCGTTTTCGAATAATGCCACCATTTGCAGTTATCCTGAATTTTGCGCCGAGAACGTGTTGCCGGAAGGCGTTGAATCAAGCGCGCTGGACCAGATGTTCCGGCGCGTGAATCATGGCAAAAGTGTTGTGATCCCGACGGCGATCGGTTTTTGTGTGTATATCCGGCGGGCCTGTCTGGATCAGGTGGGGCTGTTCGATGCCGGGAATTTCGGCAAGGGCTACGGCGAGGAAAACGATTTCAGCATGCGGGCAAGCCAGCAGGGGTGGCTCAATTTGTTGTGCGCGGACACTTTCGTCTACCATGCCGGTGGCGTGAGCTTCATGGCTGAAAAGGATGCCCGAGTTGCAACCGCGCTCGATGTGCTGTATCGGCTTCATCCCGGTTATGAAGATTTGATTCGGCGCTTTGTTGCTGCTGACCCTCTAAAGGAGTTGCGCGCGGCGGTTGACAGGGAGCTGGCGGCTTACCGGGCCAGGAAGATGCCCACCTGGGGTAAGTTGTGTTCCTTCATTTCAAAATTCATGAAAAATTTCCAATGACTCTACAAGCACACACTCGCGATACCGTTTGCGTTTTTTCGGAAGGGGCCTCCCTTGCGGATATCGGGTGCACGATTGATTCGATCGCGCGTAACAGTGTGCTGTGCGCGAGGATTGTTCTGATCGTTAGCGAAGTGGACGATGCCAAGGTGCAGGGCTTGGCGATTGCGGATGGTTTGCGCCCCGTTTCTCTCGATTTCGTGGTGGAGAACGATCCCGTCAGGGCGATGGGTACGTGCCTGCCTGTCGATGGGCGCGGCGTTTTTGTTGTCAACCCGGGCGTGTCCGTTCCTTTTGCCTGGGATGCCCGGCTTGCCAGGGTTGCGGATGATTGTCCTGGTGTCGGCACGGTTTCTCCTGTATGCGCGAACGCACCCGGATTCGCCCTGTTTGGGCCCGCCCTGGCGGGACATGTCACGGTGGAGGATATGCCGAGGATTGATCGGCTGCTTTTTTCCTTTTCGAACAAGAGTTATTTTGGCGTTCCGGCCTTTTTTGAGGGTTGTTTCCATATCACGCGGAATGCTCTCCGGGCGCTCTTGCGTCAGGGCGATGGCAGCCCGGATAGAAGTGCATGGGCACGGATACTGGCCGAGCAGGGGTATATGCATGTCATTACGGATAGCCTTTACGTTCACGATGCCCTTGCGGTAGCAGAATCGCAACAGCATGACGGACGGGTAGGGATAAATTATTTTCCCGAGCCGATCAGGGCGGCCGTAAACGAAGCATTTTTGAGCGGCATGAATTTCAGGAATCTGTCTGGCCTTGATGACCGGCCGGTCCAGTTGCATGTCCTGCACAACCAGGGTGGGGGCATCGAGCAATGGATCCGGGATTATTGCTCGGCAGATGGCGAACGAATCAATTTGATTCTGAGACCTTATAGCAAGGGGAAGAATTATGGCGAGGGCCTTGCCCTGTATTCCGATGTGCTTGACAGCGTGCCTTTGCGGATATGGGAATTCCCCTTGCCGATTTATGCGATAACGGCTTCTCATCTGGAATATCGGCAAGTTCTCAAAGAAATCCTTGATGAATATTGCGTGGATGCCATCCTGGTGTCGTCGTTGATTGGGCATTCACTGGATGTCCTGGATACGGGCAGACCTACCATTTTTATCTGCCATGATTATTTTCCCTATTGCCCCGCGATCAATCTCTACTATCAGGGGGTATGCAGTTACTGCGATGCCGGGCGTCTTGCGGATTGCGCAAGGAATAACCCGATCAATGATTTTTTCCCGGATTTCTCCGGAGAGGCTCGTCTTCTGGTTCGGGAAAGGTTTCTCGCCCTGCTCTCGACCGGAAACGTGAGCATCGTTGCGCCAACGCCTTCTGTCAGGGATAACCTTGTTCGGCTCGAACCCCGGTTCGGGAAAATGCGGTTCGAGATCATTGCCCATGGACATGCATCCGATTTTCATCCTCCCTCGCCCGGTAAACATGCAACCCATGCGAGATTGCGGGTGCTGGTGCTTGGCCAACTTTCAGCAAGCAAGGGCTTTGCTTTGTTGCTGGCTGTCATTGATGAGATTGTTTCATCCGCCGAGGTTTTTTTACTGGGGTGCGGTGAGCTGGGTGAGTATTTCAGGGGCAGGGAAAACGTGCATATCGTTTCCCGCTATGAGGTGAATGAGTTGCCCGGACTGGTGGCGGATATTGCCCCGGATATTGGCCTGTTGTTGAGCATCTGGCCGGAAACATTCAGTTATACCTTGAGTGAGCTGATGCAGCTGGGCGTTCCTGTCCTGGCAACGAATGTTGGCGGTTTCGCCGACCGGATCAAGCAGGATATCACGGGCTTCCTGACGGAACCGGATGCCGCGATATTGAGGGCGAAGCTGTGCTGGCTCAATAATAACCGGGATTCGATTCTCC
Source organism: Sulfuricella sp. (assembly GCA_028714955.1). GTDB lineage: Bacteria > Pseudomonadota > Gammaproteobacteria > Burkholderiales > Sulfuricellaceae > Sulfurimicrobium. The sequence goes on along the minus strand of JAQTLK010000047.1, from coordinate 5,871 downwards.
GGGTGCGTTCCAATCTGTTGGCGTTGAACCCCAAAACTCCTGCTGAAATGGTGGCCGAATACCATCGGTTTTTGCCTTTGCCTTCCGCCGGTTATGCAAGGTATCCCTTGCGGCGGCATTTTCAGGAGAGGGTGGATATATTCCGTGGTCTAAGGGATCAGCTTGTTTTGTCCCAGCAGTTGCTGCTGTCCGGTATGTGGAAAGAAATGGGAAAACTGCATTTGAAGCTGCGGGTACGTGAGGAGGTTTTGCGGCAAAGGGAACAGCAGCAAACTAGAATCGAGCTTGAATTGCGGGGATTGGAGGCGCAACAGGTTCGACTGAAGGCGCAGCTGGAGACTCAATCACAGGAGTTGGAGACTCAATCACAGGAGAAGAACCTGTTGCAGGAGGCCATCCATTCCAGGGATGCGCAGCTTGCTGAAATCCTTGCGTCTACCAGCTGGCGCTTGTCCAGCCCGGTGCGCTGGGTCGGTTTACGGGTCAGGAAAATGAAAATCCTGGCGCGTTGTATCTCGCCGCTGTTTCGTGAGCCGAAGAATGCTCCGGCCACATTGCGGCAATTATTCGGGATCTGGCGCTCCAGCGGGTTACTGGCGCTCAAGCAGGCGCTGCTCCGCTTGCCCATGACAGGGCCGCGGCAGGAGGCCTGGGTGCGATACCGCCATGCCTTCAACCGGGATGTGAAGGCGGGTATTCTCTCGCGCGTCGCCGAGATGCCCGCCCCGCCGCTGATTTCGATTCTGATGCCGACTTATAACACGCCGGAGAGAATGCTCGGGGAAACGCTCGATTCAGTGCTGGGGCAGCTCTACCCCCATTGGGAGCTGTGTGTCGCGGACGATGGCTCGCCGCAGCCGCACGTGAAAAAAATGCTGCAAAAATATGCTGCCAGGGACGACCGCATCAAGCTGTTCCTTGGCGAGGAAAACCGGGGCGTCTCCCATGCCTCCAACAGGGCGCTGAGCCTGGCCGGCGGTGAGTTTGTGGTGCTGCTGGACCACGACGATATTCTCGAAGAGCAGGCGCTGTTCCGGGTGGCCGAATGCGTGGGGGCGGATGACCCCGATATGGTGTATTCGGACGAGGTGCTGATTTCGGGGGATGGCTCGACGGTGTTGGACTATGTTTTCAGGCCGGCTTTTTCTCCGGAGCTGCTTCGCTCCCATCCCTATATTGTTCACCTGGTGGGGTTCAGGACCCGGCTGCTGACGGAAATCGGCGGGTTCGATGAGACTTTGGGCATATCGCAGGACTATGACCTGATTCTGCGCGCCAGCGAGAAAGCGGGCTGCATTGTGCATATTCCGGAGATTCTCTATCGCTGGAGAATCCACGGGAATTCTGCCGGTCATCAGAAAATGCAGCAGGTGATGGAAGTCTCGAAAGGCGTGCTGACACGCCATCTGGAACGCTGTCATGAGTCAGGACAGGTTTCGGACGGCCCTGGATTCAATTTTTTCGATATCCGCTATCCGCTGGCCCCGCAGGCAAGGGTCGCGATTATTATTCCGACCAAAAATCATGGGGAGCTGGTGCGTCAGTGTATTGAAAGCATCGAGCGCACGGTGCGCGAGGTGGCCTTTGATATCGTGCTCATCGACCATGCCTCGGATGATCCGGCTTCGCTGGCGTATTTCGAGACCCTGAAATCCCGGCTGCGCGTGCTGCGCTATGAGGGCGTTTTCAATTTTTCCGCCATCAATAACTGGGCGGTTTCCAGACTGGAACGGGAATATTCCCATTTTCTTTTCTGCAACAATGATATTGAGGCGATCAAGCCGGGCTGGCTGGAGCGGATGATGGAGCTGGGGCAAAACCCCTCGATCGGCATCGTGGGCGCCAAGCTTTTCTATCCCGACCGCAAGACTATCCAGCATGCCGGGGTGTGCGTGGGCGCTTTCGGTCGGGCCGAGCATTATGGCAAGTTCCTCCGGCTGCCGGATGACAGGCTGGAACCCGGCTATCTGGGTGGACTGGTCATCAATCATGAGGTGTCGGCGGTGACTGCCGCCTGCCTTCTGATCAGTAAAAAGGCGTTTGATGAAGTGCACGGGTTCGATGAAAGGATTGCCGTGGGGTTCGGCGATGTGGACCTTTGCCTGAAGGTCGGCCAGAAGGGTTACCGGGTGGTGTTCTGCCCCTATGCCGAACTGGTGCATCATGAATCCTATACGCGGGGAACGAGCGCGGAAGACACTCACCCGGAAGATACGGCGCTATACCGCGACAAATGGCAGGCGTTGCTGAATGCCGGTGATTTTTATTACAATCCGAACCTGTCTCTCTACAGCACGACCTGGGATTTCAATTTCCCCCTGGTGTTCAAGCCGCAAATCCGGCGCAGGGTTTACAGGCACTCTCCTGCCGTGGAAGGGCAGGAAATGTCTTATTCCCCGCCAGTTGCGCAATGATCGCTGAAACGAAAAAAGTATGTGCGGTGGTGGTTGCGTATCAGCCTGACCCGGCATCTTTCGCGAACTTGCTGCAGGCCGTGCTGCCCCAGGTTGGTGGGCTGGTGGTAGTGAATAATGGTGCGGCCGGAACAATCGTACAGCCTGAAATCCTGGAAGCGCTGCCTTACGCTGTTCTGGATATGGGGCATAATGCAGGCGTGGCCGCTGCGCAGAACCGGGGAATTGTCTGGGCAAGGCGGCACGGTTATTCTTTTGTCATCATGTTGGACCAGGATAGCGAACCGGCTCCCGGCATGGTGGAGAAGCTGCTCAATGCCTGGATGACGCTTGACCGGAACGGTGTGCCGGTGGCGGCTGTCGGCCCCAGGCTGGTCGACCGGCGCGATGGCAAGGCATCTTCATTTGTGACCTTCACTGGATTAGGTATAAAAGAAAGCCGCTGCGTCAGTGGTCGTTACGTTCCAGCGGATTTTCTGGTGTCATCGGGTATGCTGGCGCCTGTCGCGGTTTATGAAAAAGTCGGCATGCTGGATGAGGGGTTGTTCATTGACAACGTGGACATGGACTGGTGTTTCCGCGCCCGGCGGCAGAAACTCCTGCTCCATGGCGTATGCGATGCGGTGATGTGGCACCGGATTGGCAACCGGGTGAGGCGGCTTCATTTTTTCGGATATTCCTGGACGATTTATCAGCACGATAATCCACTGCGGCAATACTACATCATGAGGAATCGTATCCTGCTTTACCGGCGCGATTACACCCCTTTCCCCTGGATCGTTCAGGATGTGCTGCGTGCTGTTGTCAAGACGCTGATTGCCCTGGTTTTTTTTGCGCAGCGCCGCATGAATTTTCGTATGATGCTGCTAGGCATGATGGATGGGTTTCGTGGCAGAAGCGGGGAATATTCCTTGTTAAGGAGAAATAATGGGTAGAGTAAAATTCATGCAAAAATTAATCATGGTTTCCATATTTGTGTTAACCACATTTAACCTGTCCGTTTCCATGGCGGAAGAGCCCACTGGTGTTTCGATACTACCTCCTGCGATTGATACTGCTTCTCCGGAAACGGCTTTGCGTAGTTATTGGGCTTATCTGGACTGGAAGGACAGGATTGTTTCCCAATATATTCAATCTTCTGTAAATCGTTCCGACGCCGGAATCCGCACTCGGCTACTGGGCGGAGAAAGACTGGCTCTTGAAAATTGGAGGGACAGGGAGCAATCCCCAAAATCTTTTCAACGTGAAATCATCAAGACGGTTCAATTAGGTGATGATTCAGCAGAAATTTTTGCGCATATTAGGAACGTTACGCCAATTGACCCGCCAATCGATCCTAACCGGCTAAGCAGGGTCAACAAGCTGTTATTCAGCCATAGGACTGAAGGGATAACGTTTAAATATCTTTTAGGGAAAAAAGACGGGGCCTGGAAAATCATGCAAGTATTTTCAGAAGGGGCTGTTTATGGCGACAAGACAGGTTGGATCCCTGTCTATAGCCTCCCATTCGCGCCGGTCAATTCATTTTCACTTGATCCATAACTGAAACAATTCGTGTTGATTCCATATACCCCAGTTGGATGGGCAGGGGTGAGGGACTCGGATTCGTCCTGAGCCGCGTCACTGATATTGGTACCATTCTGAATGAGGTTAATGCGACATGAGGGAATTCGACGATAATGCAGAAGTACCTGGTGTCCCCCCTCCAGATCATCCGTAGTCTTGTATCTCACCGGCAACTGGTCTGGGCGATGACCCGGCGCGAGGTGGTTGGACGCTATCGTGGTTCCGTGATGGGTATTCTGTGGTCGTTCCTCAATCCGGTGCTGATGCTCGCCGTCTATACTTTTGTTTTCAGCGTGGTTTTCAAGGCTCGCTGGGGCGGCGGCAGCGGAAGCAAGACGGAATTTGCGGTGGTGTTGTTCGCGGGGATGATCGTCTATTCGCTCTTTTCTGAGTGTGTAAACCGTGCGCCGGCACTGATACTTGCGAATGTCAGTTATGTCAAGAAAGTGGTATTTCCGCTCGAGATTCTTCCCTGGATTTCGCTGGGGTCGGCTCTGTTCCACACGACAATCAGCCTGGGCGTGTGGCTGGCGTTCTACGCAATAGTCAATTTGTCGCTGCACTGGACCGTGCTGTTGCTGCCGCTGGTGCTGTTTCCCCTGGTGATGTTCACCATGGGTGTCTCCTGGTTCCTCGCCGCGCTGGGCGTCTATCTGCGGGATGTCGGACAGACCGTGGGCATTGTTACGACCATTCTGATGTTCCTGTCCCCGGTCTTTTTTTCGGTGGACTCCCTGCCGGAAGAATATCGGCCGCTTATTTATGCCAATCCGCTGACTTTCATCATCGAGCAGGCACGCGATGTTCTGGTCTGGGGAAAGCTGCCTGACTGGCCCATGCTCGGACTCTACGCGCTGGCCAGCGTGATCGTCGGCTGGCTGGGCTTTGCATGGTTCCAGAAAACTCGGAGAGGGTTTGCGGATGTGCTTTGAGCCGCTTTGGTTCAGGGCGTGGCAAAATCAACCATGCCGGAGATCGTGATGTCAGCCTCTGGCTGAACCCGGAACATGAAAGCATCGACAATGCGGTGCAAGAATACATCCTCTCCATCCTTGACCCCGACAACGCCCGCATTCATGAAATAGACGCCCGGCATGAGGTTGCAGCGGAAGCGGAATTCCGGCGTCAGCGTGGTGTCCGCCGCGACATAGGCTTCTCCCTGCCCGACAGGGTGGGTCATCAGGCCGCCAAGTTCGAGACCACTGATCGTCTTGATCATGGTGCCGCACCTTACCAGCCAGGCCGCTTGCGGGAAGTGCACGTCGTAGGCGTAGATATAATCTTTCCCGCGCGCCAGGACATTGACCGGCTCACCGCTTGTCGTGGTGATGCGAGGGTTGTGAATCAAGGCACCGCGCGACTCGTACTCAAGAGTGCTTTGGGGGGTCAGGTGAGGGTCGAAAAATGCCTCGCCAGAAATCTCATTTTTCTCGGCATGCGCGATGTATTCTTCCGCAGGAATGATTTCACCGTCCTGCTGTTGTATGGAGGCCCGGATGGCTTGAATCTTGTCCGGCGGCGAGTAGATGAGTCTGTGGTATTGCGTGATGACCTGTTTGGGCTCCCCGGAAAGCAGTATTTCTCCGGCATCCAGTAAAATGGCGCGGTCGCACAGTTCTACCACGGCGGAGGCGGCATGCGATACAAACAGGATGGTGCCACCGCTATTCTTTATGTCCTGAATGCGGGAAAAGCATTTGCGCTGGAATGCCTCATCCCCTACCGACAGAGCTTCGTCAATGACCAGTATGTCAGGTTCGACATTGATGGCGGTCGCAAAGGCCAGCCTCACATACATCCCGCTGGAATAAGTCCTGACTGGCTGGTCCATGAAGGAGCCGATATCGGCGAAAGCGGCAATCCGGTCAAAGCGGCTGCCGATTTCGTCGTC
>JAQTLK010000046.1 GCA_028714955.1 Sulfuricella sp. | reverse complement strand
CTAGGTTAAAAGGCCATGCTTAGGACCCGCGTCATCACCGCTTTTGCCTTGCTGTTCACCCTGCTGGGCGGATTATTTTATTTGCCCAGCCTGTTCTGGGGCTGGCTGACCCTTGGCGTGATTGCGCTGGGGGCCTGGGAGTGGGGCGCCTTGGCCTGCTTTCCTGGGACTGGCCGCTGGGCTTACATGGCAGTGACACTGCTGTGCGGTGCAGCATTTTTTGTGCTCAGGATCAGGGTGGAGGAGATTTATCTGCTGGCGATAATATTCTGGCTGCTGGTTGCGATACCCTGGTTCGCAAGGGGCTGGAAAGTACGCAATCCCGCCCTGCTGGCGGCTACGGGCTGGGTCGTGCTGTTTCCCTTCTGGTTCGCCCTGATGGACTTGCATGCCATGCGCCCGCTCTTGCTGCTCGGCTTGATCGCCGTGGTGTCGGTGGCGGATATCGGCGCTTATTTCGCCGGGCGGGCTTTCGGCAAGCACAAACTGGCGCCTTCCGTCAGCCCGGGCAAAACCTGGGAGGGCGTGGCCGGCGGCTTGCTGGCGGTATGCGCTTATGGGGCCGCGTGGAAAGTTTTTGTCGCGACGGTTGGCGTACCTTTCCCCGGCTTTGTGTTGCTGCTGGCCATGGCGGCATTGAGCGTGTGTGGGGATTTATTCGAGTCCTGGCTCAAGCGTCAGGCCGGTGTGAAGGATAGCGGCAGCTTCCTGCCCGGCCATGGCGGCATACTCGACCGCATCGACGGCATGACACCAGCGCTGCCACTGGCGGCGGCTTATTATATTTACGGTTTCCCGGGTCTTTAGAAACATGTCGGACAAACAAAATATTACCGTCTTGGGATCGACTGGTTCCATTGGCGTCAGCACCCTGGACGTCATTGCACGCCATCCCGGACGTTTCCGGGTGGTGGCACTGACCGCCAACTCGCGGACTGACAGCCTGTTCCTGCAGTGCCAGCAATTCGAGCCTGAATTCGCGGTTTTGCTGGATGCGGACGCGGCGCAATCATTGCAGCAAAAGATTCGTGACAGCGGCCTGGCGACCGTGGTCTTGCATGGTGTTGAGGCGCTCGAACAGGTTTCATCCCTTCCCCAGGTGGACAGCGTGATGGCGGCCATTGTCGGTGCTGCCGGCCTGCGCCCTTCGCTGGCCGCTGCGCGGGCGGGCAAGCGCATCCTGCTCGCCAACAAGGAAACGCTGGTGATGTCCGGCGGCATCTTCATGGATGCGGTGCGGGATAACGGTGCCGAACTGCTGCCGATCGATAGCGAGCACAACGCCATTTTTCAGTCCCTGCCGCGTGATTTCGGGCGCGGCTTGGCAGCGGTTGGCGTGACGCGCATTCTTCTTACCGCCTCCGGTGGCCCGTTCCGCACCAAGCCCCTTTTTGCGCTGGAAAATATTACGCCCGACCAGGCCTGTGCTCACCCGAACTGGTCCATGGGACGCAAGATTTCGGTGGATTCGGCCTCCATGATGAACAAGGGTCTGGAAATCATCGAGGCGCACTGGCTGTTCGCCGCCTCCGCCGAACAGATCCAGGTGGTGGTGCATCCCCAGAGCGTCATCCACTCCATGGTGGAATATGCCGATGGGTCGGTCCTGGCGCAGCTCGGCAACCCTGACATGCGTACCCCGATTGCCTACGCGCTGGGTTTCCCCGAACGGATTGCATCGGGTGTGTCGGCGCTCGACTTGTTCAAGATTGCCCGCCTCGATTTTGAAGAACCCGACATGCAGCGCTTCCGCTGCCTGGGCCTGGCCTACCAGGCGCTGCGCCAGGGCGGCACCGCGCCGGCAATCCTCAATGCGGCCAACGAAGTGGCGGTGGCTGCTTTTCTCGACGAAAAACTGCCGTTCCTCGGCATACCGTCCGTGATCGAGCATGCGCTGGAGCAGGTCAGCGCCGTACCGGTTACCTGTCTGAACGACGTACAGGAAGCCGATCGGCTGGCGCGCGAAGTCGCCAGCGAGCGCGTCAGGGCTGCAGGCGGTGGTGCTTTTGCCCCTCACTCCTCACTCCTCACCCCTCACTAACCTACATGAACCTGCTCTTTACCCTTGCCGCTTTCGCCCTGGCGCTGGGCGTCTTGATCGTGGTGCACGAACTGGGGCACTTCTGGGTCGCGCGCTGGTGCGGCGTCAAGGTACTGCGTTTTTCCATCGGCTTTGGCAAGGCGCTGGCGGTCTGGAAATCCGGGCCGGATGCAACGGAATGGGCGCTGTCGGCATTTCCCCTGGGCGGTTATGTGAAAATGCTCGACGAGCGCGAGGGCGAAGTCGCGCCTCACGAACTGTCGCGCGCCTTCAACCGCCAGACGGTATGGCGGCGCATGCTCATTGTGGTTGCCGGCCCGCTGGCCAATTTTATGCTGGCCATCGCCTTGTACTGGATGCTGTTCATGGTCGGTGTGCCGGGCATAAGACCCATGCTGGGCGATGCTCCTCCTGCCAGTCCTGCCGCGGCGGCAGGATTCAAGGCGGGTGAGGTCATCACCAGGATCGATGGCGAGGACGTGGCCACCTGGCAGGACGTGCACTGGCTGCTGTTGAAAAAAGTCATGGAGAAACATGCGATAGAGATCGAAAGTCGCGGCACCGGGGGCGAAATCCGGTTTCATGCGTTGCAGACCGGCAGCCTTGGCACTGACGACCTGGACGGCGATCTCCTCGAGAAACTGGGCCTGACCCTTTTCCGCCCGAAAGTGCGGCCGGTGATCGGCAAATTGCTTCCGGACGGGGTCGGGGCGCGTGCCGGCCTGCAGGCCGGGGACGAAGTCGTCGGCGTCAACGGCAGGCCGGTTGCGCTGTGGCAGGATCTGGTGCGGGAGGTACGCAATAATCCGGGGCAGATGCTGCGCCTTGATGTCAAACGCGGTGGCGTTGCGCGGGTCGTGGTGTTGACGCCGGCAAGCGAGATGGAGCAGGGCAAGGCAATCGGGAAAATCGGCGCCGGACCCTGGGTGGATGAAGCCCTGTTTGCCAAACTCGCTACTGAAGTGCGTTATCCGCCTGCGCGCGCGCTGGACGAGGCGATAGCCAAAACCTGGGATACTTCGCTGTTCAGCCTGCGGATGATGGGAAAAATGGTGGTGGGCGAGGTGCCGCTGAAAAATATCAGCGGCCCGCTTACCATCGCCGATTATGCCGGCCAGTCGGCGCATATGGGATGGCTGCCTTATCTCAGCTTTCTGGCCTTGATCAGCATCAGCCTGGGCGTGCTCAATTTGTTGCCGGTGCCCTTATTGGATGGCGGTCATTTGATGTATTATATGGCCGAAATCGTGAAGGGAAGCCCGGTTTCGGAGCGTGCCATGGAAATCGGCCAGCAGGTCGGCATGGCGCTTCTCATGGTGCTGATGGCGTTTGCTTTTTATAACGATATTAACCGCTTGTTGACCGGCCAATAATGAAAAAACTGATCCCGTTCCTGATTGCCAGCCTCTACGCGACCTCAGCCCTGGCGTTTGATCCCTTTGTCGTCAAGGACATTCGCGTGGAGGGCATACAGCGCACCGAAGCCGGCACCGTGTTCAGTTACCTGCCGGTGAAAGTGGGCGAAACCCTGAATGACGAAAAAGCGGCCGCGGCGGTCAAGGCCCTCTTTGCCACCGGTTTTTTCAAGGACGTGCGCCTGGAAACGGAAAACGGCGTGCTGGTGGTGATGGTTCAGGAGCGGCCGGCAATTGCGCAGGTGGATATCACCGGCGCCAAGGAATTCACCAAGGAACAACTCAAGGATGGCCTGAAAGCGGCGGGCCTGGCGGAATCCAAGATTTTCGACAAGGCGCTGCTGGACCGTGCCGAACAGGAGCTGAAGCGGCAATATTTCAGCCGCGGCAAATATGCGGTCACCATTGCCACCACCGTAACGCCGCTGGAACGCAACCGCGTCGCCATAAATTTCGATATTTCCGAGGGCGAAGTCGCCAAGATCAAGCAGATCAATATCGTCGGCAACAAGGTGTTTCCCGAAAAGGACCTGCTCAGCCAGCTGGTGCTTTCCACCTCGGGCTGGATGACCTGGTACAGCAAGAACGACCAGTATTCAAAGCAGAAGCTGGCTGCTGACCTGGAAACCCTGCGCTCTTATTACCTCAACAACGGCTATCTCGATTTCAATATCGAATCGACGCAGGTTTCCATTTCCCCGGACAAGCAGGGCATATATATCACCATCAATATCCATGAGGGAAAGAAATATACCATTTCAGACGTCAAGCTGGCCGGAGAGATGCTGCTGCCGGAAGAAGAATTGCGCAAGATGATCAAGGTCAAGCCGGGCGATACCTTCTCGCGCGAAAAGCTGAATGAATCGAGCAAGGCCATCAGCGAACGGCTGGGCAACGACGGGTATGCCTTCGCCAACGTCAACGCGGTGCCAGAAATCGACAAGCAAAAAGATACAGTCGCCTTCACCTTTTTCCTCGACCCCGGACGCCGTGTCTACGTCCGCCGCATCAACGTGGCCGGCAATACCAAGACGCGCGACGAAGTGCTGCGCCGGGAAATGCGCCAGGCAGAGGGCGGCTGGTATGCCGCGGATAAAATCAATCGCTCGCGCGAGCGCCTGCAGCGCCTTGGGTACTTCAGCGACGTGAACGTGGAGACTCCCGCGGTCCCGGGAACCACCGACCAGGTCGACCTGAATTACTCCGTTACCGAGAAGCCCACCGGCAGCATCATGGCCGGCGCCGGCTTCTCCAGTTCCGAAGGACTGATACTGAGCGGCTCCATCTCGCAGCAGAACGTGTTCGGCAGCGGCAACTACCTTGCGGTACAGGTCAACAGCGGCAGCATCAACAAGGTTTATTCTCTGTCATTCACCGACCCCTACTTTACCGACGACGGCGTGAGCAGGGGGTTCGACATTTACAAGCGCACGGTGAACACGACCAGCCTGAACACCATTTCGACCTATTCGACATCGACCCTCGGCGGCGGTGTCCGTTTCGGCATCCCGCTCAACGAGAAAGATACCGTCAACCTGGGACTCGCGCTGGAAAAAACCAATATTTCATTGACTGACAGCGCTTCGTTGCCCCTGAAGAATTATGTCGCCCAGTATGGCAACTCCGCCAGTACGGCCCGCGTCGACCTGGGCTGGGCACGCGATTCCCGCGACAGCCTGACTTACCCCACCGCTGGCGGTTTGCAGCGCATTTACGGCGAAGTCGGCCTGCCGGGCCTGGATGTCGAGTATTACAAGCTCTCCTACCAGCAGCAATACCTGCGAACCTTTGCCAAGAACTATACCCTCCTGCTCAACGGCGAGGCGGGCATAGCTGGTGGCCTGGGCGGCAAGCCATTGCCCTTCTTCAAGAATTTCTATGCTGGCGGAATTTCCTCGGTGCGCGGCTATCGCACCAGTTCCCTTGGCCCAAGGGACGTGGATGGCAATTCCCTGGGAGGAACCAAGCGCGTCGTGGGCTCGGCGGAATTGATGTTTCCCTTTCCCGGTTTGACCACCGACAAATCGGTTCGCCTGGGGGTCTTTATCGACGGCGGCTCGGTTTTCGGTCCGGATGATGCCAATGGCCTCTCTTCGACAGTCAGTTTCTCCGACATGAGGTTTTCCAGCGGCATATCCGTAAGCTGGTTCTCTCCCATCGGACCGCTGAAATTCAGCTTGGCCAAGCCGCTCAACAAGAAGGACGGCGACCATACCGAGCCATTCCAGTTCCAGATGGGAACCATGTTTTAGAAGTCAGTCAGGAGAAATAAATTGAAGAAGCTTGCCCTAACGATCATCGTCCTGTCCCTGTCGCAGATTCCCGGCATGGCCGCTGCGGCTGAATACAAAATCGGGTTCGTGAACACCGAGCGGGTGTTCCGCGAGGCGGCGCCAGCACAGAAGGCGCAGAAAAAACTGGAAAAAGAGTTCGCCGCGCGGGATCAGGAATTGCAGAAAATGGCCAAGCAGGCCAAGGATCTCCAGGCCTATCTGGAGCGTGAGGGCGTGACCATCAGCGATACCGAGCGTCGCGCGAAGGAACGCGACCTGGCAAACCTCAACCGCGATTTCCAGCGCATGCAGCGCGAATTCCGCGAAGACCTCAATCTGCGCCGCAACGAGGAATTGTCCGCGGTGCAGGAGCGTGCCAACAAGGCGATCATCGCGATCGCCGAGAGTGAAAAATTCGACCTGATACTGCAGGAAGCCGTCTACGCCAGCCATCGCATTGATGTGACCGAAAAAGTGCTGAAGGCATTATCCGATAAATAAGTCCCAGGCTGGTCATGCCAGCCGATTTTGCAGGAACAGTCCGTGAGCGCCGCTAACGAGCAGACATACACCCTGGGCGACATCGTGGCGCGCTTCGGTGGCGAGTTATTAGGCGATGCCCAGGTTCGGGTGAGCCAGGTGGCATCGCTGGAAAAGGCGCAAGCCTGTCATATCAGCTTCTTTACCGCCGGCCGCTTCCAGAAACAGCTCGATGCCACTGCCGCGGGCGCGGTGATCGTCGGTGCGGATGCGCGCGATGCGACCTCAAAGCCACGCATCGTCAGCAGCAATCCCTATGCTTATTTCGCCAAGGTTTCGGCGCTGCTCAATCCGCCTCCGGTGATTGAAGCGGGAATACATGCCACGGCGCAGGTCGGGGAGGGCGCGATGGTTGCGCCAACGGCTTCCATCGGTCCTTTCGTCAGCATCGCGCAGGGTGCAAAAATCGGTGCGCGGGCCGTGCTTGGCGCCGGTTGCGTGGTGGGTGAAGATACTGAAATCGGCGCCGATACCCGGCTTTATCCCCGCGTGGTGATCTACCATCAGTGCGTCATCGGCGAACGGGTGATCATTCATGCTGGCGCGGTCATCGGGGCGGATGGTTTCGGCCTGGCCAGAGAAAACGGGCGCTGGCTGAAAATTCCCCAGATCGGCCGGGTGGTGATTGGCGACGATGTGGAAATCGGCGCCAATACGACCATTGATCGCGGCGCGCTGGAGGATACGGTGATCGAGGAAGGGGTCAAGCTGGACAACCAGATCCAGGTTGCCCATAACGTCCGGATCGGCGCCCACAGCGCGATGGCGGGCTGCGTCGGGATTGCCGGCAGCGCCAGGATCGGGCGCAATTGCACCGTTGGCGGCGCAGGCATGATCCTTGGACACTTGCAGATCGCGGACAATGTTTCGGTATCTTCCGGAACCTTGATCACCAAGTCGATCACCAAGGCCGGCTCATATACCTCGGCGATGCCGTTCTCGTCGCACGAGCAGTGGCTCAGGAATGCGGCGCACTTGCGCCATCTCGACAGCATGGCGGAAAAAATTCGCGCGCTGGAGAAAAAGATCAACGAACAGGAAAGGAAGCAATCGTGAGCAGCATGGACATTCATGAAGTATTGGCGCATCTTCCCCACCGCTACCCGTTCCTGCTGGTGGATCGCGTGCTGTCATGCGAACCGGGCAAAAGCATCGAGGCGGTCAAGAACGTCACCATCAACGAGCCTTTCTTCCAGGGGCATTTTCCCCACCATCCGGTGATGCCGGGCGTATTGATCATGGAAGCGCTGGCCCAGGCGTCCGGCATCCTGTCCTTCAAGACCATGGGCACCAGGCCGGACGAGAATTCCGTGTTTTATTTCGTCGGCATCGACAACGCGCGCTTCAAAAAGCCGGTTATCGCCGGCGATCAACTCCACCTGCATATCGAAATCCTGCGCCAGATGCGCGGCATCTGGAAATTCAAGGCGGTAGCGAAGGTGGATGGCGAAGTCGTCGCCGAAGCCGAATTGATGTGCGCCAAGCGCGATATCGCTTAAGGATCGTTCATGATTCACCCGACAGCGATCGTTCATTCTGGTGCCAGGCTGGGCGATGGTGTCTCGGTTGGTGCCTATTCGCTCATCGGCGAGCATGTGGAAATCGGCGACAGAACCTGGATCGGGCCGCATGTGGTGATTTCCGGACATACGCGGATCGGCCGCGATAACCGGATATTCCAGTTCTCCAGCCTGGGAGAAGTGCCGCAGGACAAGAAGTACGCCGGCGAACCGACTCGGCTTGAAATCGGCGATCGCAACACCATTCGCGAATTCTGCACTTTCAACCTCGGTACGGCGCAGGATGCAGGCGTGACGCGCCTTGGCAACGATAACTGGGTGATGGCTTATGTGCATGTGGCGCACGACTGTCAGATCGGAAACCAGACCATCTTCGCCAATAATGCCACGCTGGCCGGCCACGTCACCGTGGACGATTATGTCATTCTCGGGGGGTTCACCGGCGTGCATCAGTTCTGCCATGTCGGCGCGCACTGCATTACCGGCATCAGTTCGGTGATCACCATGGATGTGCCGCCATATATGACAGTGGGCGGCAATCCCACCGCGCCTCACGGCATCAACGCCGAGGGGCTGAGGCGGCGTGGTTTTTCGTCTGCCGCCATTTTGGCCTTGCGGCGCGCTTACAAGACCTTGTACAAATCCGGCCTGAGCCTGGCTGATGCCCGGCGGTCGCTGGAGGAACAGAGCCGGACGGTTCCCGAGATTACTTTGCTGCTGGACTTTCTCGCTAAATCAACACGCGGCATCATCCGCTAAACGAGGTGCGGTTTGGCGCGGCAAAATGTGACAGGGCGGAGTGTGCGGATCGGTATCGTGGCGGGCGAGGCGTCCGGGGACCTGCTTGGCAGCCACCTGGTCGCCGCTTTACGGGAAAAATTGCCGCATGCCGAATTCGTCGGTATCGCCGGTCCGCGAATGCAGGCGGCAGGCGCGCGGACGCTGTTTCCCATGGAAAAGTTGGCGGTGCGGGGCTATTTGGAGGTATTGCGCCATTTCCGCGAAATTCTCGCCATTCGCCGCAAACTCAAGCGCTATTTCCGGCACAATCCGCCCGATTTGTTCATCGGCATCGATGCGCCGGATTTCAATCTCGGCCTGGAAAAGACGCTCAAGGCACGCGGCATTCCCACCATCCATTATGTCAGCCCTTCGGTATGGGCGTGGCGGCGCGAGCGGGTGAAGAAAATTGCAAACGCCGTGACGCATATCCTGGCGCTGTTCCCTTTCGAACCGAAAATTTACCAGGATGCGGGCGTGCCGGTAAGCTACGTCGGCCATCCCATGGCTGACGTGATTCCGGAGCACCCCGACCGGGACGCGATGCGCGCGCGGCTCAAGCTGCCGCAGGAGGCAAGCATCATCGCACTGCTTCCCGGCAGCCGGCAAAGTGAACTGCACTATATGGCCGGTCTGTTCATCCACACGGCACGGATCATAGCGGCGGCGCAGCCGGAAACCCTTTTTCTGGTGCCCCTCGCGAGCCGCGAAACCCGGGACTATTTCCAGGCCACGCTGTATCGCCTGGGCGCAGAGAGCTTGCACCTGAATATTTTGTTTGGCCACGCCCATGTCGCGCTGACCGCCGCCAACGTGGCGCTGGTCGCGTCCGGTACCGCCACGCTGGAAACCGCCTTGCTCAAACGTCCCATGGTCATCACCTACAAATTATCCAGATTCTCTGCCTTTCTCATGCGGCGCAAGAGCTATCTTCCTTATGTCGGTTTGCCCAACGTGATGGCCGGACGTTTTATCGTGCCGGAGTTGCTGCAGGAAGACGCCACGCCGGAAAATCTCGCCCAGGCGCTGCTCAACCTGATGCGGGACGACCAGGTCCAGGCCGGCTTGCAGGCCGAGTTTGCGAGCATCCACCAGCGGCTGCGGCAAAATACCGCCGCGCGGGCGTGCGAGGCGGTGATGCGTTACCTGCCCGAGTGGGCCAAGGCATGAATATCCTGCTGTGCGGCGTCGATGAGGCGGGGCGCGGGCCACTGGCGGGCGCGGTGTTCGCCGCCGCAGTAATCCTCGACCCGGCTCGTCCCATTGATGGACTGGCGGATTCCAAGAAGCTGAGCGAAAAAAAACGTGATTTCCTGGCGCTGCAGATCAGGGAATATGCCCTGGCCTGGGGGATAGCGAGCGTCTCGGCCGAGGAGATCGACCGCATCAATATTCTCCAGGCCAGCCTGCTGGCCATGCGGCGCGCGGTAGAAAAGCTGGCGCTGGTCCCCAGCGAAGTGGCTGTGGATGGCCTGCATTGCCCGCCGCTGGCCATGCCCACCCGTGCCGTGGTCAAGGGGGACAGCCTGGTGGCGGAAATCTCGGCTGCCTCCATTCTCGCCAAAACAGCGCGCGATGCCGAAATGCTGGAATTGCACCAACTCTATCCGTACTATGGCTTCGACCGCCACAAGGGTTATCCCACGGCGGACCATCTGGCGGCGATCGCCCGGCATGGCGTTACGCCCATCCATCGGCGCAGTTTCGGCCCGGTGAGGAAAGCCCTCGAACAGATGTCGTCCGGTCAACATAATCAAGCAATTTAGAGGAGCGAACAATGAAACTCTTGCTCATGCTGCACCTGCTGGGAATTGTAATTTGGGTGGGCGGCATGTTCTTCGCTCACCAGGTACTGCGTCCGGTGGCGGCCGAGCGGCTCGAACCGCCGCAGCGCCTGCCGCTATGGGTGGCCGTGTTCAGGCGCTTTTTCCCCTGGGTGTGGGCTAGCGTCGCCGCGATCCTGATTTCCGGGCTGCTCATGATCGGGCTCCTGGGAGGCATGGGCGGCGTGCCATTATATATCCACGTCATGCTTGGCACGGGTGTGCTCATGATGGCAATTTTTGCCCACGTATTCTTCGTTCCCTATGCTCGCCTCAAGCGGTCAGTGGTGAACCAGGACTGGAAAGCGGGTGGCGCGGCTTTGGCGAATATCCGTCAACTGGTCGGGATAAATCTCGCCCTGGGACTGATAACCATCGTCATCGCCACGGCTGGTGCAATATTGGCATAGCGCTGGAGGGCGGAAATTGTTAAAGTTGGCGAAATTATTCCACCGGCCTGACGGTCCAGGCTGGCAAAAAAGGGAGTGTCTGGCATGTTGGTGATCGTGGGTTACCTCGTCGTCATGGGGTCGGTATTCGGTGGCTTCGCCATCGCTGGCGGGCATCTGGCAGCCCTGTTTCAGCCGGTTGAGCTGCTGATGATCGGAGGAGCGGCCGGCGGTGCCTTCCTGGTCGGCAGCGGTCCCAAGGTGATGAAGGCGACGTTAAAGGCATTCCCTTCCATCATGAAGGGCTCCCGGTTCAACAAGGCGCTGTACATGGAATTGCTGGCGCTGTTGTTCGAAATCCTTGCCAAGGTGCGCAAGGAAGGCCTGATGTCCATCGAGTCCGACGTGGAAGAGCCGGACAAGAGCCCCATTTTCAGCAAGTATCCCGGCATTTCTTCAGATCATCACATCGTCGAGTTCATTACCGATTACCTGCGCCTGATGGTGGGGGGCAACCTCAATGCCATGGAAATCGAAAACCTGATGGACAATGAAATTGAGACCCATCACAACGAAGGCCATATCCCGGTTGCCGCGTTTGCCAAACTGGCCGATGGCATGCCGGCTTTCGGTATCGTGGCGGCGGTGATGGGGGTGGTGCATACCATGGAGTCGGTGGGCATTCCGCCGGCCGAACTGGGCATGCTGATTGCCCACGCGCTGGTGGGGACTTTCCTGGGTATTCTGCTTTCCTACGGCTTCGTGGCGCCGATATCCACCCTCCTGGAAAACAAGCTGATTGAATCGAGCAAGGTGTTCGACTGCATCAAGGTAACCCTGCTTGCCAGCCTGAACGGTTACGCGCCGCAGGTGGCGGTCGAGTTCGGCCGCAAGGTGCTGTTTTCCACCGACCGCCCCGGATTCCTTGAACTGGAAGAGCATGTCAAGCAGGCCAAGAGCAAATAACAGCTTGTCTGCCGTCAGTTGTCAGCCGTCAGCCATGCTTCCGTCGCTGATGGCCGATTGCCGACTGCAGAAAATTGAAAGCTAAAAATGAGCGACGACTCCCAACGCCCCATAGTCATCAAGAAGATCAAGAAAGGCGGCCATGGCGCCCACGGCGGTGCGTGGAAAATCGCCTATGCCGACTTCGTGACCGCGATGATGGCCTTTTTCCTGCTGATGTGGCTGCTGGGTTCGACCGCCAAGGGCGATTTGAATGGGATCGCGGAATATTTCGCCACTCCGCTCAAGGTTGCGATGCAGGGCGGCTCCGGCAGCGGGGATGCTTCCAGCGTGATCAAGGGCGGCGGTACGGACCTGAGCCGCAAGGCTGGCCAGGTCAAGAAGGTGGACGAACCGGTCAACAAGAAAAAGACCATCAATCTGGAGGCCGCCAAGGCAGAGCTCAAGCGCCAGGAAGCAGCCAGGCTCGTCGGCCTGAAGGAAAAACTGGAAAGAACCATCGATGCCAACCCCCTGCTCAAGCAGTTCAAGAAGCAGTTGATGCTGGATATCACCAAGGAGGGCTTGCGCATCCAGATCGTCGATGAGCAGAACCGCCCCATGTTCGATAGCGGCGGCGCGCACCTGAAGCCCTATACCCAGGTGATCCTGCGTGAAATCGGCAAGGTTCTCAATGAGGTGGACAACCGCATCACGCTTTCTGGCCATACCGATGCCACGCCCTATTCCGGTGGAGAAAAAGGTTACAGCAACTGGGAATTGTCCGCCGATCGAGCCAACGCTTCACGCCGCGAACTGGTCGCCGGCGGCATGGGCGATGGAAAAGTGCTGCGCGTGGTGGGTCTCGCTTCAGCGGTGCCATTCGACCCGGCAAACCCGTCAAGTCCGATCAATCGGCGCATCAGCATCCTTATCATGAACAGGGAGGCCGAGGAAGCGGTCACCGAGGCAAACAAGGCCGATCTCGCGGCACAGGGCAAGAAGGACGTGGAGGGCGCGTTGCGGGGCGACAGCGCCAGGCCCGTTGTTCCGCTTGCCCCTGCGAGCCCGGCTAAGGAGGCTGGTGTTGTCCCGGCCAGACACTGACCCGCAGGTTCGGTTGCCCGGCGCGATGCCGTCGTGGCGGGCGTTGCCGCCGGGGGGTAAATCATTGCTGCTTCAGTTGGTCGCGGCAGCATTCTGGCTGGTATTGGCGGCACCATTGCTGCGCGCGTCGGACCTGTTCCTGCTGCCCTGGCAACAGGCTTTGGGAGCGGGGACCCTTGCCGCCATCCTGGGATTGGTCTGGCGCTTGCCGGTCTGGTGGCTGCCGATCAATTTCCTTTTTATTCCCGGTTTGCTGATGATGCTGGCGCTCGACCTCGCTTCCCGCTGGTACCTCGCCGCTTTTGCGTTGCTGCTGCTGGTTTATGGCGGCGTCGCACGCAGCCAGGTGCCGCTGTATCTTTCCAGCCGCAAGGCATGGCATGCGGTGGCTGGCCTCGTGCCGGCGCGTGCCGCGGTTGCCGATCTGGGCTCCGGCCTGGGCGGGATGCTGGCGTTTCTCTCCCGGCAGCGGCCTGAGGGGAGATATGTCGGCGTCGAAACCGCACCGCTGCCCTTCTTGCTGGGCTGGTTGCGTGCCCGGGTCAGCGGCGGACACTACGCCATCCGCTGGAACAGCCTGTGGAAACTCGACCTGCGCCCGTTTGACGTGGTTTACGCCTATCTTTCGCCGGTGCCGATGGCGGCGCTATGGCTCAAGGTGCGGGCTGAAATGCGGCCCGGAACGCTGTTCATCAGCAATACCTTTGCCGTTCCTGACGTGGCGCCCAGCGAGGTGGTACAACTGGATGACCTGCACCATTCCAGACTGTATCTGTACCGGCTTTGAACAGTGCCATGACAACCCTGCCCAGCACCATTCACGAGTGGGTCACGTTTCTGGAAACCCAGGATGTACCGGTACTGCGCCGTACCTTTCTGGAACTGGAAAAGCTGCGCCCCGGCGCGGAACGCATTTCCGCATCCGAACTCGCGGCGATCGTCCTGCGCGATCCCCTGATGACGCTG
Organism: Sulfuricella sp.; assembly: GCA_028714955.1. Taxonomy (GTDB): domain Bacteria; phylum Pseudomonadota; class Gammaproteobacteria; order Burkholderiales; family Sulfuricellaceae; genus Sulfurimicrobium. Next base: position 5,532 of record JAQTLK010000046.1, on the reverse strand, counting down.
AAGCTGCTGCGTCTCGCCAATAGCTCGCGGCGCGGCAGGCTGAGCAACGAGATTACCAGCATCGAACATGCCATCATGATGCTGGGCATCGTTCCGTTGTTCAAGCATTTTTCCTCTTTGGCGGTGCTCGAGGACATGCTGGCGCAACAGGAGCAGGCCCTCAATAGCGTGCGCCAGGTTTTCAGCCGTGCCCTGCACGCCGCCTATCAGGCCCGGCAATGGGCGCTGCAGCACCAGGATATCAGGGTGGAAGAGGTTTATATCTCTGCCCTGCTGCATGACATGACCAACATGATGCTGTGGATTTATGCGCCGCAGCGGGCGCAGGAAATTCGCGCCACGGTGCAGCGCGAACATCTGTATTACGGTCTGGCCCACGAAAAACTGATGGGCTTCCCGGTCGCGGATTTCCGCGCCGCCCTGGCCGCGGCCTGGCGTTTTCCCGACATGCTGGCGGAACTGGTGGATTGCCGCAATGCCGGCCAGCCGCGCGCGCAAGGCGTGCTGCTGGCTGTTTCCATCTCGCACCTGGCGGAGAGAGGCTGGTATGGCACGCAAATGGATGCCGCACTGGAAGCGATGGCGGATACCCTGAATCTCTCTTTGGACGAGACCATCCTGCGGGTGCATCAGAGCGCAGTAGCGGCCGCGCGGCACTGGGAATGGTATGGCGTGACGCCGGCCGCGGCGTGGTTGCCGATGCTGCCCGGCGCATGGGAGGAGGCGCCGGCAGTTCCTGCTGCTGAAAGCAGCGGGGAGGAGGCGGGGAGGGAAGATGCGGTTTGCCTCATGCCGAACCGCGCCGGATTGCGCTCGGTCATGGAGGAAATCAACGCCCACCTCGACGCTTCGCTCGACCTGAATGAGATGATGAGACTGATATTGCGCGGGATGCACGAGGGCATCGCCCTCAATCGCATCGTGTTCATGCTCCTCACGCGCGATCATGCCCACCTTAAAGCCAAGTATGCCCATGGCGTACCGCCTGGCTCGCCGTTGCAGCGACTGGAAATCAGCTTGCATACCCCCAACCTGTTTTCCCGCCTGCTGGAGAAAATGCAGGGAGTGTGGTTCAGCGCCGCCAATGCCGGGGCCCTGGCGCCGCTGATCCCGCCGGACGTGCGCCAGGCGATAGGGGAAGGAGAGTTCTTTGCCATGTCGCTATTCGTGCATGGCAAGCCGGTGGGCTTGTTCTACGCCGACCGCAAGCACGGCGAGTGCCGTCTCGACGAGCGCAGTTACCTCGAGTTCAAGAAGCTATGCGTGCGTGCCGCGGATGGTTTGGCGCACCTGGCGCGGAAATAAGGGGATTCCCGTAATGAGCCTCCGCCAACTCTGGTATGTGCGGCGCGGCAACAGGGTGAGCGGCCCGTTTCCCACCCAGGTCGTAGCCAATAATGCCTTGCTGGGCCGGTTCCTGCCGAGCGACGAGGTAAGCCTGGACCAGCTGGAATGGAAAGCGCTGGCAACGGTGGAGGATCTGCTGCCGCAGGAATTGCTGAAGTTGCATACAGAAACCGATCCCGAGCAGCGCCAGTGGCTGGAAGAACGGCTCAAGGCGGCACGCCGTTGGGCGGACCAGCGCACGCATGACGAGCGCCGTCTTGTGCCCGAGGCTGCCGGACGGGAGGTCCGGGAGGACGGCTTGCGCGGCGAAGAGCGCCGCAAAGCCGAGACGGATAACGATCTTCTGGCATTGCCGCATCATCATGCGCCCTTGCCCCAGGAACCAGCCTGGCGCCGTTATCTGGGCGTGCTCGCAGGCATCGGGGCGGTGCTGCTGCTTGTGGCGCTGGGATTGGTTAATTACCAGCCGGTCAACCCGGTCAAGGTGGGCGTCGTGCCTGTCCAGCCGTTGTGCGGCAAGGCAGCTGCGCCCACTGTCAACTGGAGCGGGTGTGACAAACAGGGTGCGCTGCTGCGTGGCGCTGATTTGTCTCGTGGCAATCTGGATTATGCAAATTTTTCCCGCGCAGATTTGTCCGGGTCCAGGCTGGAGCATGCATCAATGGTAGGGACGAATTTTCACGCGGCTGACCTGACCAACGTCAATCTGAGCAATGCCGACCTGAGCAATGCCGACCTCAGCGCCGCCGACCTGGCATCGGCAACGCTCGATGGAGCCGTGTTGGACCACGCTATCTGGGTCGATGGCCGGGTTTGTGCCACAGGCTCTTTGGGGCAGTGTCAGTGAATCTCATCAGTTCACGCGACAACAGCCAGTTCAAGTTGCTCAAAAAGCTTGCCCATTCTGCTCGCGCGCGCAGGATGGCGGGCAAGGCGCTGCTCGACGGCGTACACCTGATCGTTTCTTACATCGCGCGTATCGGCGCGCCGCAGATGCTGGTTGTTGCGCATACCGCGCAAGACAAGCCAGAAGTTCGCGGACTGCAGGAACATTTGCCGGACGTGAACTCGATTGTCCTGAGCGATGCCCTGTTCCGGGAACTGGCGCCGGTGGACACGCCGAGCGGCATATTGGCGCTGGTCGAGGTGCCCGAACTGCCGCAGGCGCAGGCGCTGCAATGCATCGTCCTGCTCGAAGCGGTGCAGGACCCGGGCAATCTGGGCGCCATCCTGCGTTCTGCCGCCGCTGCGGGCGTGGAAGCGGCTTACCTGTCACCCGGTTGTGCCGATGCCTGGTCGCCCAGGGTGCTGCGCGGCGGCATGGGCGCGCATTTCGCCCTGGCGATCCGGGAGCATATGGACCTCGTCGCGCTGGCGCGAACGTTCGTGGGGGAAGTGGTGATTACCAGTTTGCAGGGTGAAACGAGCCTTTTCGATCTGAATCTTTCCGGCGCGGTTGCATTCGTCATCGGCAACGAGGGGGCTGGCGTATCGCAAGCCCTGCAGCAGACCGCGACCCGGCGTGTGCGCATTCCCATGCCGGGGGCGGTGGAGTCACTCAATGTCGCCGCCGCTGCCGCTGTCTGCTTCTTCGAAAGGGTGCGGCAACGGCAATAGTCCCTTAATTTGCTTGTGAAACTCACCGGTTAACGGGTAAAATGCACGATTTCAGTTTTTGGAGAGAAGTAATGGCTGTAACCACCACCCAGAAAGCACAGATCGTGCAGGATTACCAAACCGCCGCCGCCGACACTGGATCCCCGGAAGTGCAGGTTGCCCTGATGACCGCCCGTATCAACGACCTGACCGGCCATTTCAAGGAGCATGCCAAAGACCACCACTCCCGTCGCGGTCTGCTCAAGCTGGTGAGCAAGCGCCGCAAGCTGCTGGATTATCTCAAGGGCAAGAGCGGCGATCGTTACCGCACACTGATCGAACGCCTCGGATTGCGCAAGTAATCAGTCTGTACAGGTAATTTATCGGCAGCAAGCGTGAGTAACAAGAAAAAGGATCTGGCATTGAAGCACATCAAAAAAAGCTTTTCGTACGGGCGTCATGAAGTAACGCTGGAATCCGGCGAAATCGCACGTCAGGCGCATGGCGCCGTGATGGTGGACATGGATGGCACGACCGTGCTGGTCACCGTGGTAGGCCTCAAGGACGTCAAGCCCGGGCAGGATTTCTTCCCCCTGACGGTGGATTATCAGGAACGCACCTACGCCGCGGGCAAGATTCCCGGCGGTTTCTTCAAGCGCGAAGGCCGTCCTTCCGAGAAGGAAATCCTGACCTCCCGCCTGATCGATCGTCCGTTGCGCCCCCTGTTTCCGGAAGGTTTTTACAACGAGGTGCAGATCGTCGCCACGGTGATGTCTTCCAATCCCGAAATCGACGCCGACATTCCGGCCATGCTGGGCGCTTCCGCTGCCCTGGCGATTTCCGGCATCCCCTTCGATGGACCCATCGGCGCTGCGCGCGTGGCTTATATCGATGGCAACTACGTGCTCAACCCGACTGCAACCGAACTGAAAACGACCCAGTTGGATCTGGTCGTCGCCGGTACCGACAGTGCCGTGCTGATGGTCGAGTCCGAAGCGAACCAGTTGTCCGAGGAAGTGATGCTGGGTGCCGTGGTATTCGGCCACGACCAGATGCAGGCTGCCATCAACGCCATCAACGAACTGGCTGAAGAAGTGGCGCCGGAAGCATGGGAATGGGTCGCGCCCGAGAAGGATGCGGCGCTGGTTGCGAAAATTGCCGAGCTGGCCGAGGCCGATGTGCGCAAGGCCTACCAGGTCAAGCAAAAACAGGCGCGCTATGCGCAGGTGGACGAGATCCGCAGCCGCGTAGTGGCCGCCGTGGCCGGCGACGATGCCGATGCGACGCGCATCAACCACATCAAGAACCTGTTCCAGGACCTCGAAGCCAGGATCGTGCGCGGCCAGATTCTCGATGGCGAGCCGCGCATCGACGGCCGCGACACCCGCACCGTGCGACCGATCACCATCCGTACCGGCGTGCTGCCGCGCACCCATGGCTCGGCCCTGTTCACCCGAGGCGAAACGCAGGCGCTGGTGGTATCCACGCTGGGCACCGCGCGCGACGAACAGAAAATCGACGCGTTGCAGGGCGAGTATTCCGACCGTTTCATGCTGCATTACAATTTTCCACCCTATGCTACTGGTGAAACGGGCCGTGTCGGCACGCCCAAGCGCCGCGAAATCGGTCACGGTCGTCTCGCCAAGCGCGCCCTGATGGCGGTGCTGCCGGATGCGGCGGACTTCGCCTACTCCATGCGCGTGGTTTCCGAGATCACGGAATCCAACGGCTCCAGCTCCATGGCCTCGGTGTGCGGCGGTTGCCTCTCCCTGATGGACGCCGGCGTGCCGCTCAAGGATCACGTGGCAGGCATTGCCATGGGGCTGATCAAGGAAGGCAACCGCTTTGCGGTGCTGACCGACATCCTGGGCGACGAAGATCACCTCGGCGACATGGACTTCAAGGTGGCGGGCACCGAAAATGGCATTACCGCGCTGCAGATGGACATCAAGATCAACGGCATCACCAAGGACATCATGAAGGCTGCCCTGACGCAAGCCAGGGAAGGCCGCCTGCATATCCTCGGCATCATGAAGAATGCCGTCGGCAAGCCGCGCGAAGAGTTGTCCAGCTTCGCGCCGCGCATGATCACCATGAAGATCAATCCGGAAAAAATCCGCGACGTGATCGGCAAGGGCGGCGCGGTGATCCGTGCCTTGACCGAGGAAACCGGCACCAGTATCGACATCGCCGAAGATGGTACCGTGACCATCGCCTGCATGAGCTCGGAAGCCGGCGAGCTGGCCAAGAAGCGCATCGCCGATATCACCGCTGAAGTCGAAGTGGGCAAAACCTACGACGGTACGGTGCTCAAGCTGCTGGATTTCGGCGCGATCGTCAGCGTGTTGCCGGGCAAGGATGGCCTGCTGCACATTTCCCAGATTGCCCACGAGCGCGTCAACGCGGTGTCCGACCATCTCAAGGAAGGCCAGGCGGTCAAGGTGAAGGTGCTGGAAGCCGACGAGAAAGGCCGTCTGCGCCTGTCCATGAAAGCTCTTCTGGATGCCCCCGCCACATCCCAGGCAAGCGAATAAATCACAGCCGCTGAAATAAAAAGCCCCAAGGGTTCACCTTGGGGTTTTTTTATGC
>JAQTLK010000045.1 GCA_028714955.1 Sulfuricella sp. | reverse complement strand
CTAGCGCGAATTTGTTTTATCGCAGACCGAGCACGTCCTGCATGTCATACAAACCAGCGTCCCGCCCGGCGAGGAAGCGCGCGGCGCGCAGGGCGCCCAGGGCAAATGTGGCGCGGCTGCTGGCCTTGTGAGTGATTTCCACGCGCTCGCCGATCCCGGCGAACAGCACCGTATGGTCGCCCACGATATCGCCGCCGCGCACCGTGGCGAAGCCGATCGTCGAGGGGGAACGCTCACCCGTCACCCCCTCGCGCCCATATACTGCGCACTCGGCCAGATCACGACCCAGCGCGTGAGCGACCACTTCGCCCAGGCGCAAGGCCGTTCCGGAAGGCGCGTCCACCTTGTGGCGGTGGTGCGCCTCCAAAACCTCGATATCATAGCCTTCGTTCAGCACCCTGGCGGCGGTATCCAGCAGCTTGAACAGCAGATTGACGCCCACGCTCATGTTGGGCGCAAAGACGATGCCGCAATCGTGGCTGGCGGCGAAAATCCTTTCCTTTTCCTCCGGCGTGAAACCGGTAGTGCCGATCACCATTTTCACCCCGTGCATGCGGCATAGCTCCAAGTGCTGCAGCGTTGCCTCGGGGCGAGTGAAATCGATCAGCACGTCGCAACCCGGCATCGCGCCGGCCACATCCTCGCGTATCAGGATACCGTTGGGCGCGCCGATCAATTCTCCGGCGTCCTTGCCCAGGCTGGAACTACCTGCTCGCTCCAAAGCAGCATGGATGCGCATGTCGGGCATCTGGGTCACCGCCTCCAGCAACGCCCGCCCCATGCGCCCGGAACTGCCTGCAATCGCAATATTCAACATGGTCATTCCGCCTTCTCCGCCGGCCTGCCTTCAGCGGCAGGCACTGCAATGGCCGGTTTTTCACTGGCGGCCGGAACCACGTCGCCTTCCACGCGTTTCAGCAGATCATTCTCGAACACCACGGTAATATGGTGCTGCTCGGTCAGCACGCCGGCTTTCTGGAAACGATAGACATAATCCCAGCGATCGGGATGAAAAACATCGGACACCAGCGGCGTACCAAGCGCAAAGCGCACCTGGGACCTGGTCATGCCGGGCTTGAGGCGGGACACCATCTCCTGGGTCACGACATTTCCCTGCTGGATGTCGATCTTGTAAACCGACGGCGCCATGGGAATGTAGGAGCAGGCCGGGAGGAGCAAAACCAAGGCAAGAATGGGTAGGCGCATGTACGGGCTTTTGTTGTTCATAAGAGACTTATATTATGATAGCCCAATTTGACGCTTCGAGCATACAGCATGAGTCAGCCCAATGACCTGAAAAACGTCGGCCTCAAGGCAACCCTGCCGCGCCTGAGGATTCTCAACCTGTTCGAGACCAGCGAGGTGCGCCACCTCACGGCGGAAGACGTGTACCGCATACTGCTCGCCGAGGAGATGGACGTGGGACTGGCAACGGTTTACCGCGTGCTGACCCAGTTCGAGGCGGCCGGCCTGCTGGTGCGCCACCATTTCGAAAGCGGCAAGGCGGTGTTCGAGCTCAACCAGGGGCGCCACCACGACCACCTGGTCTGCCTGCAATGCGGCATGGTGGAAGAATTCTACGATGCCGAAATCGAGCGCCGCCAGGAGCACATCGCAAAGGAGCGCGGCTTCAAGATTCAGGAGCACTCGCTTTATATTTATGCTGACTGCATCAAGGCCGATTGCCCGCACAAGACCTGAAATCAGGCCACGCCCAGCATCTCCGCGGCATGCTGGCGCGTCGTCGGGGTAATTTCGACACCCCCCAGCATGCGCGCGATTTCCTCGATACGCTGCGACGGTTCCAGCAGCGCAATACAGCTTGACACCTGACCATCCCGGACATGCTTGGTCACCACCCAGTGGTGGTCGCCCAGCGCCGCCACCTGCGGCAAGTGGGTAATGCACAGCACCTGGCGCTCGGCGCCCAGGGCGCGCAGCATTTTCCCCACCACCTCGGCCACGCCGCCACCAATTCCCACGTCCACCTCGTCGAATATCAGCGTCGGCACCGCCGCCACCTTGCTGGTCATGACCTGGATCGCCAGACTGATGCGCGACATCTCGCCGCCGGAAGCCACCTTGGCCAGGGGCTTTGCCGCGAGACTGGAGTGAGCGCTCACCAGAAACTCGACCCGCTCCAAGCCGTTCACGTCGCCTTCGTCCAGCGCGTGCAGCGCCACTTCGAAGCGCCCGCCCGCCATGGCCAGTTGCTGCATCACCTCGCTCACCCGGGCGCTCAGCTGCCGGGCCGCGCGCTGCCTTCCCGCGCTCAGGACTGCTGCCCTGTCCAGGTAGGCCGCATGGGCAACCTCCTCCTGCTGCTGCAACTCTGCCGCGGAACCCATGCGCTGCAGCCCGGCCAGGCGCCTTTCCTGCTCCAGCAGCAACGCTGGCAAAGCTTCCGGCATCACCCGGTACTTGCGCGCCATGCCGTGCAGCGTCTCGAGGCGCTGTTCGACCTCGCGCAACCGCTCGGGATCAAGGTCCAGTTTTTGCGCGTAATGGCGCAGACTGTAGGCGGCTTCCTGCAACTGTGCAGCAGCCGAATCGAGGATGGCCAGCGGCTCGCCCAGGGCGGCATCGTATTCCAGCACCTTGTTGAGCCGTCCGATCAAGCCATTGAGTTGCGACAGCAGCGCCAGATCACCGTCGGCGAGCAATTCGACGCCATACTGGGCGCTTTCCAGCAGACTGGCGGCATGCGCAAGCCGGGCGTGTTCGGCTTGCAGTTCCAGCCATTCATCAGGGCCAAGGGCAAGCCCCTGCAACTCGCGCACCTGCCACTCCAGTTGCTCCAGCTCGGCCTGAGCCGCCACTGAATCCTTTTCCCACGCCACGCGGCGCTCGCGCAGGCCTTGCCAGCCACGGTAATGCTGGGCCACCTCGCGCGCCAGCGCGCCCTGTCCGGCATAGGCGTCCAGCAATTCGCGCTGCGCTGCCGATTTAAGAAGGGATTGATGAGCGTGCTGGCCATGAATGTCCACCAGGTATTCGCCCGCTTCACGCAATTGCTGCAGGGTTGCGCCAGTGCCGTTGATAAAGGCGCGCGAGCGGCCGGTGGCATCGATGGTGCGGCGCATCAGGCATGCCCCGGGATCGCCCGCGAAGCCATTTTCGTCCAGCCAGGACTGGAGATGGGGCAGCCTGGCGATATCAAACTCCGCCGACAGCTCGGCGCGCTCGCGACCGGCGCGCACCACGCCGGCATCGCCGCGCTCGCCCAGCACCAGTGCCAGCGCATCGACCAGAATGGATTTTCCGGCACCGGTTTCGCCAGTCAACACGGTGAAGCCGGGGCTGAACTCCAGTTCCAGCCGGTCGACGATGACGAAATCGCGGATACTTAAAGAAAGCAGCATGATTGTCTGGTAATGGGTGACGAGTAATGAGTAAAGGGAAAACGCGGGGGACTACCCATCACCCATCCCCCATTACCCCTCACCGGTTTTTTCACAGCTTCTCCCCCCAGTGCAATTTCTGGCGCAGCGTATCGTAATAACTATGGCCGAGGGGATGAAGCAGACGGATATTCCTTTCCGAGCGGCGCACCACCACCCAGTCGTTCAACTGCAAGTCGAAATGGCTCTGGCCGTCGAAGTGAACACTCGCATCGACCGCGTGCAGCAGCAGAACTTCCAGCACGCTGTGGCTATTGACGGCAATCGGGCGGTTGCTCAAGGTGTGGGGGCAGATCGGCACCAGCACCATCGCCTCCAGCGTGGGGTGCAGGATCGGCCCGCCGGCGGACAGCGCGTAGGCTGTCGAACCCGTGGGTGTCGCCACTACCAGGCCGTCCGAGCGCTGGCTGTAGACAAACTGGCCGTCGATGAACACCTCGAGCTCGATCAAGCGTCCCGATGTCCCCTTGCTCACCACCACATCATTGAAAGCATAGGCCTGATAAACCGGCTGCCCCTGCCGGCGCACCACCGCATCGAGCAGGAAACGTTCCTCGGCCGCATATTCCCCCGCGAGGATCTCCTCCATGGTCTCCAGCATGCCATCAATGGAAACGTCGGTAAGGAAGCCGAGACGCCCCTGGTTCACGCCCACCAGCGGCACGTTGTATTCAATTACCTCGCGGGCAATGTTGAGCATCGTGCCATCGCCGCCCATGACTACGGCCAAATCCGCGCGCGCACCGATTTCCGCCATGCTCACCGCGGCATAAGGGACGCTGCCGATACGCTCCGCGGTCTGCTGGGAAAGCAGCACCTCAAGCTTGCGCTGCGCGAGAAAACGCGCCAGACGCAGCAACGGCTCGTTCAATTCGGCGCTGTTGTATTTGCCGATCAGGGCAACGGTCTGGAACGGGATTTTCATGGCCGGAATTATAACCGCAAGTTATTGCCCCAAAGATATTCAAATCAGTAAAATGAAGCGATGTTGAATGAACGCGCCCAGCGCCTCCTCAAGACCCTGATCGAACGCTACATCGCTGAAGGCCAGCCGGTGGGCTCGCGCACCCTGTCCAGGCATTCTGGCCTCGACCTCTCCGCCGCCACCATCCGCAACGCCATGGCGGATCTGGAGGAAATGGGCTTCATCGCCAGCCCGCACGCATCCGCCGGCCGGATACCCACGCCGCGCGGCTATCGCTTCTTCGTCGACACCCTGCTCACCGTGCGTCCGCTGAATGAAGTGCAGGTGCACCAACTGGAAAACCAGCTCCATCCCGCCGACCCGCAGCGCCTGATCGCCTCGGCATCGAAGCTACTGTCGGACCTGACCCTGTTCGCCGGCATCGTGATGACGCCGAAGCGCCGTTCGCCCGCCTTCCGCCATCTGGAATTCCTGCCCCTTTCGGAAAAACGCATCCTGCTCATCATCGTCACCGCCGACGAAAACGTGCAGAACCGCATCCTCCTGACCGACAAGGCCTATAGTCCGGCGGAACTCAGCCGAGCCGCCAGTTTCTTCAACCGGCACTATGCCGGCTGCACCCTGGAAGAAGCACGCGCGCGCATGCAGGACGAACTCAAGCGTCTGCACCAGGACATGACCTTACTGATGTCCGCCGCACTCGAAGCCAGCAGCCAGGCGCTGGAGCCCAGCGAAGCTTATGTGTTGTCGGGAGAAAAAAATCTGCTGCATGTGGACGACCTGTCCTCCAATATGTCCAGCTTGCGCAAACTATTCGACGCCTTCGAGCAAAAAACCACCCTGATCCAGTTGCTGGACGTCAGCCAGGGCGCCCAGGGCGTGCAGATATTCATCGGCGGTGAATCCGGCCACGCGCCGCTCGACGAGTGCAGCGTGGTCACCGCCCCTTACGAGGTGGACGGACAAGTAGTTGGCACCGTTGGCGTAATCGGCCCGACGCGCATGGCTTACGAGCGCGTGATCCCGATCGTGGACGTGACGGCCAAGTTGCTGGGTAGCGCCCTCTCCTACCACTAACCCCAGGCACCTCATGCCCACGTTCCTTCCCGAGCCCCCCTGCCAGCATGGTTCAATAGCAAAGATCGGCGTCCTGCTGATCAACCTTGGCACCCCGGATGCGCCCACCAGGCAGGCGCTGCGCCCCTATCTCAGGCAATTCCTCAGCGACCCGCGCGTGGTCGAGATTCCACGTCTGGCGTGGTGGCTTGTTCTCAACGGCATCATCCTCAACACGCGCCCAGGCAAGTCGGCGCAGAAATATGCCCGGATATGGGCCAGCGAAGGCTCGCCCCTGTTCGTCCACACCCGCAAACAGGCGAAGATGCTGCAAGGCTATCTCGGTGAGCGCACCACTTCGCCCATAATAGTGGAATTCGCCATGCGCTACGGCAATCCACCCGTCGCATCGGCCCTGGCAAGACTCAAGAAACAAGGCTGCGACCGCATTCTCGCCCTGCCGCTCTACCCGCAATACGCCGCAAGCAGCACCGCTTCCGCGCTGGACGCGGTGTTTCAAACCCTGCAGCACGCCCGCAACATGCCGGAACTGCGCACGGTGCGGCATTATCACGACGATCCCGGCTACATCGCCGCGCTTGCCAACAGCGTGCGCGACCACTGGATGGAGCGTGGCCGGCCCGACAAACTGGTGATGAGTTTTCACGGCGTGCCGAAAAAATCATTGCTGCAAGGCGACCCCTACCACTGCGAATGCCAGAAGACCGGCCGCCTGCTGGCGGAAGCGCTGGGGCTGGCGCAAGACCAGTACCAGGTCACCTTCCAGTCGCGCTTCGGCCGCGCCGCATGGCTCCAGCCCTATACCGCCCAGACCATGAAGGATCTGGGCAAAGCAGGCTGCGGGCGGGTGGACGTGATCTGCCCCGGTTTTTCCGCCGACTGCCTGGAAACCCTGGAAGAAATCGCCATCGAGTGCAAGGCCGATTTCCTCAACGCTGGCGGACAGGAGTTCCATTACATCCCCTGCCTCAACGAACGCGACGACTGGCTTCGCGCGCTCAGCGAACTGGTGCTGAAACACCTGCAAGGCTGGAACGAAAACGCCGCCCCGCCCGAAAGCGCAAAGAAAAGCCGGGAACGCGCCTTGGCCATGGGCGCCAGGGAATAGTGTGGCGCGGCCTTCTTTCGCTATCTCAGCGTGTCGGGTATAGTTCCGGCAACTGTTTTTCTTCAACGGCATGAATTGCTTGACCGACACTAAGGATCCGCAAATGTCCCGCTCTATTTTTCAAAGAATCCTCGACCTGAAAATATGGGTGCGCCAGGTCGGCGCCATCTGGCTGATGTTGGTCCTGGCATGGAGTGCCATGATTTACTGGGCTTCGCTCGAGCAACACCGCGCGGCGATCCAGCAAAGCATCGATTTCTCCAACAGCGTTCACCAGATGACCCTGGCGGGCCTCACCGGCATGATGATTACCGGCACGGTCGCGCAGCGCGCCGTGTACCTGGACCAAATTCGCCAATCCAACGACGTGCGCGACCTCCAGGTCATCCGCGGCGACGCCCTGATCAAGCAGTTCGGTCCCGGCCTGGCGGGGGAATCCACTCCCGACGACGTGGAACGCGAAGTCCTGAAAAGCAAAAAGGCCTATTACCAGGTCGTGAAAGAACAATATCAGGGCAAGAGCGTCGAGAACATGCGCGCCGTCATCCCTGTCGTCGCTTCAAAGAAATACCTCGGCAAGGACTGCCTGACATGCCACCTCGTCCCGGAAGGCACGGTGCTCGGCACAGTGAGCATGAAAATTTCCCTCGACCGGGCCAATCAGGCGGTATGGGACTTCACCTGGAAAATCTTCATCGTCGCGGTAGTGTTCAGCATTCCGCTGCTGCTGTTCATTTACCTCTTCACCGTGCGCGTCATCACCCGGCCGCTCAAGGAAATGAGCGATGGACTGCATGACATTGCCGAAGGCGAAGGCGACCTCACGCGGCGCCTGATCGTCAAGAGCAAGGATGAAATCGGCCAGACCGCGACGCTGTTCAACCTGGTGATGGAAAAATTCAGCCACCTGGTGCGCCAGGTCAGCACATCGGCCAACCAGGTTTCCGCTGCCGCCAAGCAACTCGCCCAAAGCGCCCAGCAGGTGGCGGACAGCTCCAGCCAGCAACGCGACAAATCGGTCGCCACCGCCGCCGCGGTCGAGGAAATGACCGGCAGCATCGCCGCCGTGGCGCAGAGTACCGGGCAGATGCAGCAAATGTCCCAGCAGAGCCTGGACCGTTCCCACCAGGGCAACGAAAGCATTTCCATGCTGGTGGGCGAGATCGACCAGGTGGAATCGGCGGTAAATGAAATCGCCAGCGCGGTAAACGAATTCACGCGCAGCACCACTTCCATCAACACCATGACCAAACAGGTCAAGGACATCGCCGAACAGACCAACCTGCTGGCGCTGAATGCCGCCATCGAAGCCGCCCGCGCAGGCGAACAGGGGCGCGGGTTTGCCGTGGTCGCGGACGAGGTGCGGAAACTCGCCGAAAAGTCTTCCCAGTCCGCGAGCCAGATCGACACCGTCACCCAGGCCCTCGGCCAGCAATCGGTGGCGGTCGATAAAGCCATCGAAAGAGGCCTGTCACATCTGCGCTCCAGTCAGGATTCCATGGAAACCGTGGCAATGGTTTTGTCCGAGGCCAATGCCTCAGTCAACGAAGTCGGCGAAAAAGTCAGCGATGTTGCCAACATTGCCGAGCACCAGCGGATCACCAGCACCGAGGTCGCCTCCAATGTCGAGGCGATTGCCGCCATGGCGGAGGAGAACAGCCAGGCTGTCGGTCAGACGGCCAACGCCGCGCACCACCTGGAGCAACTGGCCGAATCGCTGCAGAATATGGTCAGCCGCTTCAAGGTTTAGCCTGCGCTTTTTCACGGGCAAGCCCGGCCCCGCCCGCGGTGGTGAGGACAGGCCTGCCATGACCGATAGCACAGATCCATACCCACGCGCTTGAAATGGGAGAAATCGGTCCCATATCGCTCCCAGTTCACAAAGGAGCCTGTTGATGCAAGACGATCAAATCCCCCCTCATACGGAACCGCAAGCCGAAGCGGCACCCACCCCGGCAACGGGCGAAAACGTTGAAACCATGCCGAGCATGGAAGAGCTTCTGAAGCAGGCCGAACTGGCCGCACAGGAGCATCACGATGCCTGGCTGCGCGCCAAGGCCGATGCGGAAAATATCCGCAAACGCGCCCAGGCCGATGTCGCCAGCGCACACAAATACGCGGTGGAGAGTTTTTCCAGCGAGTTGCTGGCGGTCATGGACAGCCTTGACGCCGCGCTGAATGTGGAAACCGCCAACGTCGAGAGCTTCAAGAACGGCGTCGAGCTCACGCGCAAACAGTTGCTCGCCGCGTTCGAAAAATCCAATATCACTGAAATCAACCCGCTGGGCGAAAAATTCGATCCCCACAAGCATCAGGCCATCGGCATGGTGGAAACCGATGCGCCCGCCAACACCGTGGTCACGGTGCTGCAAAAAGGCTACCAGTTGCATGATCGCATCCTGCGGCCAGCCCTGGTGATGGTTGCCAAGGCAAAAGACGCTTGAAAGCCATGCACCCAACCCCACTTTAGCAGCAAGGGTTTTTCAGCCCGCCATCATTGCGAGCGAGGCGATCCTGTTTCCGGAATACAGGTTGCCTGGTCGCCTTGTCTCCCGCGATGACCAGGCGACAAACCGCAACCAATTTTGAATTTGCTTAATTTTATCAAGGAATAATCATGGGAAAAATCATCGGTATCGACTTGGGCACCACCAACTCGTGCGTGGCTGTGATGGAGGGGGGCCAACCCAAGGTCATCGAAAATGCGGAAGGCGCACGCACCACGCCTTCGATCGTGGCTTACGCCGAGGATGGCGAAATCCTGGTCGGCGCGCCAGCAAAACGCCAGGCAGTCACCAACCCGAAGAACACGCTGTATGCGGTCAAGCGCCTGATCGGCCGCCGCTTCGATGAGAAGGAGGTGCAGAAAGACATCAACCTGATGCCCTACTCCATCGTCAAGGCCGACAATGGCGACGCGTGGGTGGAAGTGCGCGGCAAGAAAATGGCCCCGCCGGAAGTTTCCGCGCAAGTGCTGCGCAAGATGAAGAAAACCGCAGAAGACTACCTCGGCGAGGAAGTGACCGAAGCGGTCATCACCGTGCCCGCCTATTTCAACGACAGCCAGCGCCAGGCCACCAAGGACGCCGGTCGCATCGCCGGCCTGGAGGTCAAACGCATCATCAACGAGCCGACTGCGGCCGCGCTGGCTTTCGGCATGGACAAGAAGGAAGGCGACCGCAAGATCGCGGTGTATGACCTGGGCGGCGGCACGTTCGATATTTCCATTATCGAGATTGCCGAAGTCGAGGGCGAGCACCAGTTCGAAGTTCTGTCCACCAACGGCGACACCTTCCTCGGCGGCGAGGACTTCGACAACCGCATCATCGACTATCTGGCCGACGAGTTCAAGAAAGAGAACGGCATCGACCTGCGCAACGATCTGCTCGCCAAGCAACGCCTGAAGGAAGCCGCTGAAAAGGCCAAGATCGAGCTGTCCTCCAGCCAGCAAACCGATGTCAACCTGCCCTACATTACCGCCGACGCCAGCGGACCCAAGCACCTGGTGGTAAAAATCACCCGCGCCAAGTTCGAAAGCCTGGTGGAAGACCTGATCGAGCGCACCATTGCGCCCTGCAAACAGGCCATCAAGGATGCCGGTGTGAAAATTACCGATATCGAGGATGTCATCCTGGTCGGCGGCCAGAGCCGCATGCCCAAGGTGCAGGAAAAGGTGCAGGCGTTCTTCGGCAAGGAGCCGCGCAAGGACGTCAACCCGGACGAAGCCGTGGCCGTCGGTGCCGCGATTCAGGGTGGCGTGCTGCTGGGTGAAGTCAAGGACGTGCTGCTGCTCGACGTAACGCCGCTTTCGCTCGGCATCGAAACCATGGGCGGCGTGATGACCAAGCTGATCCCGAAAAACACCACCATCCCCACCAAGGCCTCGCAGGTATTCTCAACCGCCGAGGACAACCAGTCCGCCGTGACCATCCACGTGCTGCAGGGTGAGCGCGACGTGGCTTCCGGCAACAAGAGCCTGGGCCAGTTCAACCTCTCCGACATACCGCCTGCCCCGCGCGGCATGCCGCAGATCGAGGTCACCTTCGACATCGACGCCAATGGCATCCTGCACGTCTCCGCCAAGGACAAGGCCACCGGCAAGGAAAACAAGATCAAGATCCAGGCCAGCTCGGGTTTGAACGACGAGGAAATCCAGCGCATGGTGAAGGACGCCGAAGCGCACGCCGACGACGACCGCAAGACGGTGGAACTGGTCAGCGCGCGCAACCAGTGCGACGCCATGATCCACTCGGTGAAAAAATCCCTGGACGAATATGGCGACAAGATCGGCACCAACGAAAAGGCCGCCATCGAATCCGCCTTGAAGGACGCCGAGGAAGCCATCAAAGGCAACGACAAGGACACCATCGAAGCCAGGACCAAGGCACTGGCTGAAGCCTCGCACAAGCTGGCGGAGAAAATGTACGCCGAACAGCCGCAAGCCCAGGCAGCGCCTGGCGGCGAGCACAAGGCGGAAGACGACAACGTGGTGGACGCCGAATTCGAAGAAGTCAAGGACGAGAAGAAGTGAGGGGAAATGGGTAATGAGTGATGGGTGATGGGGCATTCCCCATTCCCCATTCCCCATTCCCCATCACAACAAATGTCAAAACGCGACTATTATGAAATTCTCGGCATCAATCGCGATGCTTCGGACGACGAGATCAAGAAGGCCTACCGCAAGCTGGCGATGAAATACCATCCGGACCGCAATCCGGATAACCCCAAGGCAGAGGAGCATTTCAAGGAAGCCAAGGAAGCCTACGAAATCCTGTCGGACAGCAGCAAGCGCGCGGCCTACGACCGCTACGGCCACGCCGGGGTGGATCAGCAGGCCGGCATGGCTGGCGGAGCGGGCATGGGCGGGTTTGCTGACGCCTTCGGCGACATCTTCGGCGACATCTTCGGCGGCGGGGGCGGACGCGGCGGACGTTCCAATGTCTATCGCGGCGCGGACCTGCGCTACAACCTCGAAATCTCGCTGGAGGACGCCGCCCGTGGCGCGGAAACCAAGATTCGCATTCCCACCATGGAAAAATGTGAGGCCTGCAATGGCACCGGCGCCAAGCCCGGTACCCAGCCTGTCACCTGCACCACCTGCGGCGGGCATGGCCAGGTGCGCATGCAGCAGGGCTTCTTTTCCATCCAGCAAACCTGTCCGCGCTGTCACGGCAGCGGCAAGATGGTGCAAAGCCCCTGCCCGACTTGCCAGGGCGCCGGCCGCGTCAAGCAGCACAAGACCCTGGTGGTCAAGATCCCGGCCGGGGTGGATGAAGGCGACCGCATCCGCCTCTCCGGCGAGGGCGAGGATGGCGTCAATGGGGGGCCGCCGGGCGACCTGTACGTTGTCATCCAGATCAAGCCGCACCAGGTCTTTCAGCGCGACCACGACGACCTGCACTGCGAAATGCCGATCAGCTTCACCGTTGCCGCGTTGGGCGGCGAAATCGACATCCCCACCCTGGACGGCCACGCCAAGATCAAGATTCCCGCCGAAACCCAAAGCGGCAAGGTCTTCCGCCTGCGCGGCAAGGGCATCAAGGGCGTGCGCAGCCAGCACCACGGCGACCTGATGTGCCACATGGTAGTGGAAACGCCGGTGAGCCTGACCGAGCGGCAAAAAGAATTGCTGCGCGAACTGGAAGCGCTCAACCAGGCCAATGGCGACCGTCATAACCCGCGCGCCAAATCTTGGATGGACAAGGTCAAGGCATTCTTCGGGCCGTAAGTTTTTTTCCTGCCTCCGGGATGCGCGGCACGGGTCAATCCAGTTCCTGCGCTTCCCGGTAACGCCCATAGGTGTAATAGGCGGCACAGGCTCCTTCGGATGAAACCATGCACGAGCCGATGGGGTTATCCGGCGTGCATGCGCTGCCGAACAGCTTGCAGTCGAGCGGGTTCTTCACGCCGCGGATAATGGCGCTGCATTCGCAGGACCGGTGATCCGCCACCGATATTCGGGAAAGCTCGAAATGCCGCTCGGCATCGAAGGCGGCATATTTTTCGCGGATTTGCAGGGCACTCTCCGGCACCCAACCGAGGCCGCGCCATTCGAAGGTCTTGCGCAGCTCGAACACCTCCTCCACCAGGTCTTGCGCCTTGAGATTGCCGTCACGGCTCACGGCGCGCGTGAATTCGTTTTCCACTTCGGCGCGGCCCCGGTTGATCTGGCGCACCAGCATCAGGATCGCCTGCATCATGTCGAGCGGCTCGAAGCCGGCGATCACCACCGGCATGCGATACTTTGCAGCGAAAGGCTCATAGGGCCGGCTGCCGATCACGGTGGAAACATGCGCCGGGCCGACTATCCCGTCCACCCTGGCTTCCCCGCTTGCCATGATGGCGCTGATCGCGGCGGGAGTGAGCACGTGGTTGGAAAATACCGAGAAATTGCCCAGGCCCAGTTCGTGCGCCTGCCGGATCACCACCGCTGTCGGCGGCGTGGTCGTTTCGAATCCTATCGCGAAGAACACCACCTTCTTGGCGGGATTCTCCCGCGCGATGGCCAGCGCATCGGCACTGGAATAGACCATGCGCACATCCGCCCCGCCCGCCTTGGCCTTGAGCAGATTCATGCGGTTCGAACCGGGCACGCGCAGCATGTCGCCGTAGGAACACAGGATCACGCCGGGTGTGTTGGCCAGTTCGATGGCGTTATCCACCCGCCCGACCGGCAGCACGCAAACCGGGCAGCCGGGGCCGTGGATCATGTTGACGTTGGCGGGCAGCAACCCCGGAATGCCGTAGCGGAAAATCGCATGGGTATGGCCGCCGCAAAATTCCATCAGGCCGTAGCTTCTGCCGGGCTGCACGGCGCGCGCGATATCCGCGGCCAGCTTGCGCGCCAGAGTGCCGTCGCGGAATTCGTCGATGTATTTCATATGGGCGAGGAGTGAGGAGTGAGGGGTGAGGGGTCAAGGGCCTCGGCGATTTCCGCGAACAGGGCGAGCGTCTTTGCCGCCTCTTCCGGGTCGAGGCGGTTGATGGCGTAGCCGACGTGGACGATGACGTAATCACCTACCGCGACATCGTCCACCATGGCCAGCGAGATCTGCTTGAGCACCCCGCCCAGATCGACGATGGCCAGGTCGTTTTCCTGAATTTCCGCCACCCGTGCCGGGATTGCCAGACACATTATCCTAGAAACCTCAGTTGGACGGGCTGGAGTGTGCGGTTTTTGCGAGGTGGGCAAAAAGCCGCCCATCCCTGCCTACCCCGTTTCGGGTGCAGGGCAAGGCGCAACGATGCGGAATGCTTATTCCATTCCAAGGCGTTGCAACGCCGCCCTGCGCCCAAAAAACCGTGCAATCCGGCCCGTAGCGCCCTCACCAGACGGGTGAGCGTAAAATTGCGACAACAGTTGTTTAGAACCAAAACTCTATACCTCATGGCAAGCGGTCAACCGAGGTTTCTAAGATTATTCAAGCCCTCCAGTAATCGCCACCCATGCCTGCCCGAGGCTTAGTCCGCCGTCGTTGGGCGGCACCTGGCGCGCCTCCAGAACGCCCAATCCTGCCGCGCTCAGCGACTGGCGCAAGCTGTGATGGAGAATGGCGTTGAGAAAACAGCCGCCGCCCAGGACAACGGTTGCAAGGCCGCTGCGTTGGGCGGCCTGTGTCACCCATGCCGCCAGCCCTTGCGCCAGGGTAGCATGAAACAGCGCCGCGCCGAAGGCCTGGTCGGATGTGTCCGCCAGCGCACCGAGCAGGGGGAGGAAATCCAGCGTGCCCGCGGCAGACAGCATGTAGCCGTTGCGCAGCGGCGCCACCGCACCGTGACGGACAGCCAGCCCTTCCAGCAGCATGGCCGCCTGGCCTTCGAAGGAAGCCGCCTCCCTGATCCGCAACAAGCCGGCGGCGGCATCGAACAGGCGCCCGCAGCTCGATGTGGGGGGCGTATTGATGCCCTGCGTCAGCATCTGGCGCAGCATGTCGGCGGCGGGCGCGGCAAAGCGTCGGCTGATTTCGTCGCCTCTGCCCAACAGGTGGAGGGCGCTGGCCGCCATGCGCCACGGTTCGCGCGCGGCGCGATCGCCGCCCGGCAGCGGCAGGTGCGCCAGATGGCCCAGGCGCAGGCAGCGCCCACCAGCAAGCTGCAGCAATTCGCCGCCCCAGGCCGTGCCATCGCTACCAAGCCCGACGCCGTCGAGCGCCAGCCCCAGCACTGATCCCTCTGTGCCGTGTTCCGCCAGCACGGCGGCGATGTGGGCGTGATGATGCTGCACGGCCATTGCGGGAATGCCATGCTGCGCCGCGAATGCCGCGCCGAAGCGGCTGCTGTGAAAGTCCGGATGCAGATCGTGAGCGACGATTTCTGGCCGGATTTCCAGCACCTCCATCAGGTGCGTCACCGTTTCCTCAAGCGCCTCGCGGGTGGGCGCGTTGTCGAGATCGCCGAGATGCGGGGAGACAAAGGCTTCGTTGCCGCGCGTCAGGCATACCGTGTTTTTGAACCAGCCGCCGCAAGCCAGCACGGACGGCCCGGAACGCGGCAGGACGATGGCCCGGGGAGTGTAGCCGCGGGCGCGGCGGATGAATGCGGGTGATGCGGGTGATGCGGGTGATGCGGGTGATGCGGGTGATGCGGGTGATGGGGAATGGGGAATGGGTGATGAGGAGGGCGCAGCGGTTTTTTTCCATTCCCCATCACCCATTCCCCATTCCCTCCCTGCTTTCACCACACTGTCGTCGCAACGCACCACGATGTCCCGATCATGCAGCAGGAAGGCATCGGCAATGCCCGCCAGGCGTGCCAGCGCCTCGTCGTTGCCGCTTACCAGCGGTTCGCCGCAGGGGTTGGCGCTGGTCATGACCAGCAGCAGGTCTTGCGGCTGCGCCAGCCAGGCTTCGCCAGATGGCCGGCCCGCCGCTTCGTGGAAAATCAGATAGTGCAGCGGCGCATAAGGCAGCATGGCACCGAGCCAGGCGATGCCCGGCGCGACATCCGCGAGCAGCGCGTCGCAGGCCGGCCGCTTGCGCAGCAGCACGACAGGCCGCTCCCGCGTCTGCAGGAGGGAGATTTCCGCTGCGCGCAGCGTGACCACTTCCGCGAGCGATGCCGCATTGGCCGCCATCACCGCAAAGGGTTTTTCCTCACGCTGCTTGCGCGCGCGCAACCTGGCCACGGCTGCAGCATTGCGCGCGTCGCAGGCAAGATGAAAGCCGCCCAACCCTTTGACAGCGAGAATTTCGCCGGCCAGGAGACGCGCGACCGTGGCGGCAATGGCGTCTTCCGCGCGGAGATTTTTACCGCCGGCATCGAGCAGCGATAATTGCGGGCCGCATGCCGGGCAGGCGTTGGGCTCGGCATGGAAGCGCCGGCTGGACGGATTGCTGTATTCCGCGGCGCACGCCGGGCACAGCGGGAATCGGGCCATGCTGGTGTTGCGGCGATCGTAGGGCAGGCGGCGCGTGATGGTATAGCGCGGGCCGCAGTCGGTGCAGTTGATGAAGGGATAACGGTAGCGGCGGTCGGCAGGGTCGAACATCTCTGCCAGGCAGGCGGGGCAGGTGGCGGTGTCGGGCGCAATGGCGGTGCGGGCCGAACCGCCCTGACTTTCCTCGATTGAAAAGCTTTTCATGCCACACAGCGGCGCGCCATCGCACGCTTCGACCTTCATCACCCGGGCCAGGGGCGGAGCGTCCGACCGGAGCCGCCGCAACAGCGTCCGAATCGCCTGCGGCGTGCCCTGGGCGGCAATCTTCACGCCCTCGCCGTCATTGCACACCCAGCCGGTCAGCCCCAGTTCCCGCGCCAGTCGATAGACGAAGGGGCGGAAGCCCACTCCCTGGACCTGGCCTCGCACACGGATGGATACAGCGAGAGGCGAGGCATGCTCACCCCTCACACCCCACTCCTCGCGTTTTTCAACCCGGCCAGCAGCCAATCCAGCCATTCAGCCATGCCTTCCCCACCAGTGGCGGAGGTGAGAATGACCCTGATGCGGGGGTTCACGCGCCGCGCATATTCGAGGCACCGCGCCACGTCGAAGTCGAGATAAGGCAGCAGGTCGACCTTGTTGAGCAGCATGAGGTCGGCGGCGTGGAACATGTCGGGATATTTGAGCGGCTTGTCCTCGCCCTCGGTAACGGAAAGGATCGCGACCTTGTGCGCTTCGCCCAGGTCAAAGCTGGCCGGGCATACCAGGTTGCCGACATTTTCGATCAGCAGCAGGCTGTGGTCGGCCAGGTCCAGGCGTTCCATGGCGTGGCCGACCATGTGAGCATCGAGGTGGCAACCCTTGCCGGTATTGATCTGGATCGCGGTGGCGCCGGTGGCGCGGATGCGCTCGGCATCGAAGCTGGTCTGCTGGTCGCCTTCGATCACCGCCAGCGGTATCTCGCCGTGCAACCCTTCGATGGTGCGGGTCAGCAGGGTGGTCTTGCCGGAGCCGGGGCTCGACACCAGGTTGATGGCAAAGATGCCGCGCGCAGCCAGGCGTGCGCGGTTCTGCGCCGCGTAGGCGTTGTTCTTGCCCAGGATGTCCTGCTCGATCTGCACCATGCGGCCTTGCGACAGGCCCGGCGCGTGCGCGTGCGCCGCGCCCAGGCCGAAATGCAGGCCGTTGCCGGCAGCGCGGTACTGGATGTGAGCATGCTCGTGAGGATGGCTGTGGACGCGGGCATGCAGAGGTCCGTCATGTCCGTGATGAGGATGGAGATGAGTTTCTTCCGCTATTGTTGCTTCGCCTTCGCCGCAGCCGCATACCGTGCACATGGTCCGCTCCCCGTTCCTCTTATTCCACTTCCAGTTCCTTTACCCGCATTTCCGTGCCGCCAGTGATTTCCACCGGAAAGCCGCCGCATTCCGGGCAAGGGTCGTAGCGCTCCGCCAGCTTCACCGTTTTATGGCAGTCCGGACAGCGTCCTTCGCCTTCCGTGGCGATGATTTCCAGTCGCGCGCCCTCGGCCAGGGTATGACGCGCTACGGCATCGAAGCAGAATTTCATGGCTTCCTCTTCCACGCCGGCGAGCTGGCCGATTTCCAGCCACACGGTTTTCACCCGTGTATAAGCGCCGCTCCTCGCGTTGTCCTCGATGATTTGCAGCATATCCTCGGCAAGCGACATTTCATGCATGCTTGTCTCGGCGTGCCAGCAGCCGGGCAAGCAGGAAGCTGCTCGCCACCACGGCCACCAGGGACAGGCCCATCACCATCTCCCGCCCTTCGCTCCAGGCGGCCACGCCAGGGGAGAAATACCGGGCGATGCCAAAGCCCGCCACCAAGAGGCTGAGGAGCGCAACCGTCAGGCTCATCACGCGCGAAGCGTAGCAGGCGAGCTGATCGCTGCGGCGGATGAGGCGTGCAATCCACAGGCCGTTGATGCCGTCAGTCGCCATCATGCCGCTCATGAACATCGCCCCCATCAACAGGGAATATCCCCACCCGCCCAGGCCGGCGGCAGTTATGGAGAACAGCGCGGCCTGGCTCATGGTATCGAAGGACAAGGCAAACAGCGCACCCACCAGGGCAACCAGGGCAGGATGGCTGGTATGCTGCAGGCGGCCGAGAAAACGCCCTTTCAAGCCGAGCGGCTGCACCACCTCGCCGGGCGCGGTTTGCCATACCGCAACCAGATTGAGCAAGCCCAGCAGGGCGAGAAAGAGTATTGAAATCCAGGCGCCGATATCGTCCAGCCAGCCGGGTACGGCCCAACTGTGTGCCAACAGGCCCACGCTCAGGGCCACGATCATGACAATGGCGCCATGGCCGAGAGAAAACAGCATGCCGCACCAGCGCGCCACGCGACGATTGGCGGCGGCGTTGAAACGGGTCAGGCCGTCGATGGTAGCAAGGTGGTCAGGGTCAAAACCATGTCTCAGGCCCAGCACGAAAACCAGGGCCAGCAAGACCGGCAGATTGGCAGGAAGGTGTTCCATGAATGCTATATTACCTTAACCTGCACCAGTTTTTCTCCCCGCGGATCCACCACGTGCACGGCACAGGCGATGCACGGATCGAAGCTGTGGATGGTGCGCAGGATTTCGATCGGCTGTTTCGGGTCGTGCAGCTTGTGCCCCTTGAGCGCCGCCTCGTAAGGGCCTTCCTGCCCGGCGACATCGCGCGGCCCGGCGTTCCAGGTGGAGGGCACCACCGCCTGGATACGATAGAGAAAATGACCGGACAGCGACGCGAAGCCAAACCACGCGGAAGGCCCAAGGTAATGAGTCGGCGTTCTAAACTTGTGGCAATCATTCCTCTCGGTGAATAATTTCCACTTCTTGGTGAGTTATAAGTTACAATTTAATCAATGAACACCATCGAACATTATCGCGATGAAACTGGCTGCGTGCCTTTTCAGGCATAGCTTGATTCCTTCAAGGACAAACAGACTAACGATCATGGCGATTCGCCACCCCGAATCATGAAACAGCGATTCGCCATGATCGTTAGCATGGCGCAATCCCCTTCTCCTCCACTCTTCGGTTGCGTGAACAAAGCAGGGTTCCTTCCCTCATCCGGGGTTATGTTGTCCCTCGGATTCAAGCGGTACTATGAACCCCTCCGACTCCCGCCTCGGGCCGTTGCGCTTTCGTTTCCTTATACGCATCGGTCGGTGGCCTCCCCACCTCCCAGGACGGGTCTCCAGCACTGGGCAATAAATCTGCGAGAACATGCCGCCCCTGCTACCCCGAGAGATGATGTGCGCTACTTCCGTTATTCCAGCTCACATCCGGCGGCCTTCCCCTTCTGACCACAGGGTCGGCTTCTCCAATTCGTTTACGAGGCTACGTGTAGGTTCACTTGCGTTACGGCCTGCTCTCTTGCTGTTTGGAAACTCACGACCCCGTGTTGCCACGACGCCGCTTCCTCATGCTACCGGGG
>JAQTLK010000044.1 GCA_028714955.1 Sulfuricella sp. | reverse complement strand
CTAGGTTAAATGCCTCCCTCGAACCCCGTTTGGCGCCACGCTTCGTAAATCGTTGCCGCCACCGCGTTGGAAAGATTCAGACTGCGGCTTTCCGCCTGCATGGGCAGGCGAATGCGCCGTTCCGAAGGGAATCCCGCCAGAATTTCAGCCGGCAGGCCGCGGCTTTCCGGTCCGAACACGAACACGTCCCCCGCTTTGAAATCAACCTCCGCATAGCGCCTGGCGCCCTTGGTGGTGGCGGCGAACAGCCGCCTTCCGGCAAAGTGCGCCAGGCACGCCTGCCAGCTCGGATGAACCTTGAGCGAGGCATATTCGTGGTAATCCAGCCCGGCACGCTGCAATTGCCTGTCATCGAGCGAGAAGCCGAGTGGCTCCACCAGATGCAGCGCGGCACCGGTATTGGCGCAGAGACGGATGATATTGCCCGTATTGGGGGGAATTTCAGGCTCGAAAAGCACAATGGCAAACAAATTCTTGTATCCTGGCGTAAAAAACGTTAATTTAACACTATCAATGAGATGTGTTTTACTTATGACAAATAACATGAGCGGCCGGGGCGACGATGGCCAAACCTGAGAAAATTCGCCTGGGCGAGGTGCTGATTCGGCAGAATCTGCTCACCGATGACCAGTTGAAGCAGGCGCTGGCCGAGCAGAAAAGCAGCGGACGCAAGCTGGGCCGGGTTCTCGTCGAGAATGGCTTCGTCACCGAAGAGGGAATCGCCGAGGCCATTGCGCGTCAGCTGCATATCCCCTTCATCAATCTCAAGTTCTACAACACCAACGCCGACCTGGTCAACAAGCTGCCGGAAACCCAGGCGCGCCGCTTCCGCGCGCTGGTGCTGGAGGATCGCGGCACCGCTTTGCTGGTGGGCATGGCTGACCCTTCCGACCTGTTTGCCTATGACGAGCTGGCGCGCGTGCTCAAGCGCGACATCGACCTGGCGGTCGTGGCGGAAAGCCAGTTGCTGCAAACCATCGATCGCGTCTATCGCCGCACCGACCAGATCAGCGGCCTGGCCCAGGCGCTGGAGCAAGAACTGGGCGATACCGTAATGGATTTCGGCGGCGTTGGCGCCAACGCCAGCCTGGAAGAAGCGCCGGTCGTCAAGCTGCTGCAAACCATGTTCGAGGATGCCACCCAGGTGCGCGCCTCCGACATCCATATCGAACCGCAGGAATCCAGGCTGCAGATCCGCTTCCGTATCGACGGCGTACTGCACTTGCAAACGGAGGCTGACAACAAGATCGCGGCGGCGCTGGTGCTGCGCCTCAAGCTCATGTCCGGCCTCGATATTTCGGAAAAGCGCGTGCCGCAGGACGGCCGTTTCAACATCAAGATCCGCGGTCAGGCGGTGGATGTGCGTATTTCCAGCATGCCGACCCAGTACGGCGAATCAGTTGTGATGCGCCTGCTCAACCAGAGCGGCGGGATTCCCACCCTCGACAAGCTGGGCATGCCGCCCGATATGCTGGATAAATTTCGCAAGATTCTGCGCCGGCCCAACGGCATGGTGCTGGTTACCGGTCCGACCGGCAGCGGCAAGACCACCACGCTGTATTCCGCCCTGGCCGAACTGAACTCGATCGAAGCCAAGATCATCACCGTGGAAGATCCGGTGGAATACCGTCTGCCCGGCATCAACCAGGTGCAGGTGAACGAGAAGATCGACCTGTCCTTTGCCCGCGTCCTGCGCTCCGCCTTGCGCCAGGATCCCGACATTATTCTGGTGGGCGAAATCCGCGACCAGGAAACCGCACAAATCGGTCTGCGTGCCGCCATGACCGGCCACATGGTGCTGTCCACCCTGCATACCAACGATGCCATGAGTGCCCCGATCCGCCTGATCGACATGGGCGTGCCGCGCTTCATGGTGGCGACTTCGCTGCAAGTGGTGCTGGCTCAGCGCCTGGTGCGCCTGGTATGCGAAAGCTGTACTGAAAATTACGACCTCAAGCCTTTCGAGCACGAATGGCTGCGCCTCGAATTGAAGGACCAGGTCGACCGGCACCAGTACAGGCACGGCCGCGGCTGCACCAACTGCAACGGTACCGGCTATCAGGGTCGCATGGGCATCTATGAAATGCTGGAAATGGATTTCGACATGGTCGAAGCCGCCAACCACCACGATCCCGCTCACTTCATGAAAATGGCACGCCAGCAGATGGCCGGCAAAACCCTGCGCACCCAGGCGGTGAGAGAGGTGCTCAAGGGACGGACGACGGTTGGTGAGGCGATGCGCATCAGCAATCAATTCGATGAGTGATTTAAAGGCATTGAACCACGGGGCACACGGGGAACACGGGGTTTGAAGGATAGCGGCGAAGGTTTGATTGATGCGGTTCTGACTGCGGCAACCAATGTCCACAGGGAACTGGGGCCGGGGTTGCTGGAATCGGTGTATGAATTGGCGTTGATGATCGAGCTTTCTGGTCTTGGTATTGAAGCGAGGCGGCAAGTGGAAATTCCGGTAAGTTACCGTGGGCAGGATCTCGGAATAGGTTTTCGCGCCGATATTATCGTGGCGGATTGTTTGCTGCTCGAAATCAAGGCGATAGAAGATTTCAATACGACGCACTTGGACCAAATCATGACTTATTTGAAATTGTTGGGATTGAAACGGGGCTTCTTGCTCAACTTCCACAAAAAATTGTTAAAGGATGGAATCAAGCGTGTCTCGATCTAACGATCATGGCGATTCGCCGCCCCGAATTATGAAACAGCGATTCGCCATGATCGTTTCCCTCACCCCCGCCCTCTCCCAAAGGGCGAGGGGGACGAGGAAACGCTTCGCGTTGTTTCACGTTAAAAAGGTTTCCCCCGTGGACCCCGTGTGCCCCGTGGTTAAAAGGGTTTCCTGAAGTGCCCTTTTTTGCCTACAAAGCCCGCAACGCCCGCGGCGAGCTCATCGAAGGCATCCAGGAGGGGCCTGACAGCGCGGCGGTGGCGGATATGCTGTTCAGCAACGGCGTGACGCCGGTCGAAATCGCCGTCTCCGCGAAAGGGCCGGGCGCGCAGGGAGAGAGTTGGCTGGAACGCATGCGGCGCGAGAAAATCAGCGCCGTGGACGTCATGCTGTTTTCGCGCCAGATGTATACCCTGCTCAAGGCCGGCGTGCCCATCATGCGCGCCCTGGCAGGGCTGCAGGAGTCGACGCATAACCACAGCATGAGAAAAGTGCTTCAGGGCATGCGCGAAAGCCTGGACAGCGGGCGCGAACTTTCAGCCGCGATGCGGCGGCATCCGGAAGTGTTTAATTCATTTTACGTCAGCATGGTGCGGGTAGGCGAGGCGACCGGCATGCTGGAGGAAATCTTCCTGCGACTGTTCCATTACATCGAATTCGAGAAGTCCACCAGGGACAAGATCAAGTCGGCAATGCGCTACCCAAGCTTTGTGATTATCGCGATGACGGTGGCGATCACCATCATCAACCTGTTCGTGATCCCGGCCTTTGCCAAGGTTTACAAGGGGTTCAATGCCGAATTGCCGCTGATGACCCGGATCCTGGTCGCCAGTTCCGATTTTACCGTGCAGTACTGGCCGCTCATGCTCATGCTGCTGGCCGGCGCGTTTTACGGCTTTCGCCTTTATGTCGCCACGCCCGCGGGGCGCTATCAGTGGGACAGGGTCAAGCTGCGCCTGCCAGTGGTGGGCAGCATCATCGAAAAAGCCACCCTATCCCGCTTTGCCCGCAGCTACGCCCTCACCAGCCGTAGCGGTGTGCCTGTGGTGCAGGGGCTGGGCGTGGTGGCGCAGGTGGTGGACAACGCTTTCATAGCACAAAAAATTGACCACATCCGCGAAGGCGTGGAGCGCGGCGACAGCATCTTGCGCACGGCGGCCGCCGCCGGCGTGTTCACCCCGGTGGTGCTGCAAATGATCGCGGTGGGCGAGGAAACCGGGGAACTCGACGACCTGATGCAGGAAGTCGCCGAAATGTACGAGCGCGAGGTGGATTACGAAGTGGATAACCTGTCCGCCAAGATCGAGCCGATCCTGATCGTCGGCCTGGGTATTCTGGTCCTGATCCTGGCGCTGGGCGTATTCCTGCCGATCTGGGATCTGGGCAAGGCCGCGATGCACAAATGATGAGCCCGGAAATGTTGGGCAAAGCCGCAACGAACCGGGGAAATCCTTGAGATGCGGAGGAATGGCGGGTTTTCCCTGTTTGAGCTGGCTGCCTCGGCTATAATAGTCGCAATCCTGGCATGGTATTTGCTCGATAGAATGACGACTTATCAGGAAATGGCAGAAAAAACGGTGGTTGAATCGATAATCATGAATATGCGTTCGGGCTTGCGCTATCGGGAAGCAGAATTGATGACGCATAACCAGGAGAACGAAATTGCCGCCCTGGTTGGCGAAAATCCAGTCAAGTGGCTGGAGAAGGCGCCGCCGAACTATCTGGGAGAGCTGAGCGCCCCGCGGGAGAATGAAATTCCGCCTGGCAGCTGGTACTTCGACAAGCGTGAGCGGGAACTTCACTATCTTGTGAAAAGAGATGGCAATTTTGTGCCGGGGCCCAGCGGAAAGCACGAGCTGCGATTCCGCGTGACGGCCCTGAACGGAGGGAAGGCGGCTGGCGCTGCCCAGTTGCCTGTGCAAGGGGTGGCGTTGACCTTGATGGAGCCGTATCGCTGGTTCTGAGTTGAGGCTTCGCCTAAAATTTGGACGATGATTAACAAAAACGGAGGTGCTGATAATGAGCACATTGCAAAAAGGTTTTACTTTGATTGAACTGGTGGTGGTGATTACCATAATCGGCATTCTGGCGGCGGTAGCCCTGCCGAAATTCACCAACCTGCAAAGGGATGCGCGCATCGCCAAATTGAACGCGGCGCGTGGCGCTGTTGGCGCGGCCGCGGCATTGGTTCATGGCACCTATCTGCCGCGCGCCGGCGTGGCCGATGCCGCAGCATGTCCGGGTGGTGGTGGTACGGCAAGCAATGCCGTGAATGGCACCCTGTGTACGGAAGGCGGCGTGATAAATCTTGCCAATGGCTACCCGGCAAGCACCGCTCTAGGTACGCCTGGCATTCTTTCCGCGGCAGGGCTCAGCTCGGTGTTTAACCCCAGCCTGGCACAACTTAATGCGGAAGGTTTCGGCGCCACCGTCGCGGGCACCGTGACCACGATCTCGGTTATCGGCGGAACAGGCACAACCGGCGCGGTTAACGCACAAACCAATGCGACTTGCTCATTTACTTATACGGCTGCTGCAGCCAACGCAGCGCCGGCTATCAGTGCAATGACAGTCACCGGATGTTAGTGCCTGGTCGAGAATTTATGATTTGAATGTGTGAAATTGATTATTTTTTTAGAGGATATTTAAATGAAAAAGCAAAATGGTTTTACCCTGATCGAACTGGTGGTGGTGATCGTAATCCTCGGCATTCTGGCCGCCACGGCGTTGCCGAAATTCGTGGATTTGTCGTCTGATGCCCGTACCGCATCCGCTGCCGGCATCGCGGGCGGCATTTCTTCCGCCGCTGCAATCAATTATGCGGCACGGAAGGCGAACCCTCTAAAAGGGGTTGCATATACATCAGCAACGCCTTGCACTTCCGCAGCAATTCAGACCATCATGCAGTCAACGCTCGATACTACCAACTATACCTACGCTCAGTCTGGCCCTATAGTCGACTGCTCAGTTGCGGCAAATGATGGCAAAATCAACAGTTGCACTGTGACCCCGACTAGCGGCACGGCAGCCACTGCTACCGTGATCTGTGCCCAGTAAGCGGTATGCGGCTATACACCCTGCTGACGCCAATTAATGGGGCCTGTGACCCCCATTGATTGGTCATGGCGCCAGCCATCGCCGGTAATTTGGCATGAAAAACTGTGGCCTGTCACTGTTTTTTGCAAGGGGTTTTTGCACGGCCGTGCCACCTGAAAAGACCGGAAAAACTGGCCGCATGAAGTTCCTTGTCGATAGGCAACCGCCGAAGCGGTTTTGCCCGTTACCGCAAGGTGCAGGTGGTTTCCCCGCGGCTGTTGTGGCTGACGGCTTCACTCTCATTGAACTGGTCGTGATCCTGATCATTATCGGCGTGCTGGCCGTGGCGGTGCTGCCGCGTTTCGCCGACCAGTCAGCCTTCGAGGCGCGCGGTTTCTACGATGAAACGCTTTCCATCCTGCGCTATGGACAAAAAGCCGCGGTAGCGCAGCGCCGCATGGTATGCGCCACATTCACCGCAACAAGCGTAACATTGCGGATCGCCAACAATTTCGACGGTGTTTGCGACAAGGATCTGACGGGCCCAGGCGGCAGCGCCCCTTATCAGGTCAACGCGCATGGCCAGGTTCAATTCAGTCCTGTTCCCTCCGCCATTTCGTTCAACCCCGATGGCAGCGCCAGCACGGGGGCGAGCATTCAGATAAGCGGTGCATCGAATGCCATCATGCTGGACGGGAAGACCGGCTATGCATACTGATGGCCGCTCCCCCGCCGTGACGAGAACTTGCCGGGAATGCCGAAAAATCAACACCCAGTCCGGCCTGACGCTGATCGAACTGGTGATCTTCATCGTGATCGTCAGCTTGGCCGTGGCAGGGGTGCTTTCGGTAATGAATTTCACCACGCAACACAGTGCCGACCCTCTGCTGCGCAAGCAGGCTGCAGCGCTTGCCGACTCGATTCTGGAAGAAATCCTGCTCAAGGACTATGCCGATCCGGATGGCACCGAAGCGGGAGAGAGCGGGCGCGACACCTATGACGACGTCAGCGACTACAACGGCAAGAGCAACGCGGATTTCGCCGATCTGCCAGGCGAGCTGTCCGCCTATGTGATTGCCATCAAGGTCGAGGATGACAGTACGACGCTGGGCGTTGCCGCGAAAAAGGTAACCGTCACCGTGACCAACGGCGGCGAGAGCATCAGCATGACCGGTTACCGGACGAATTATTAGGTGGCCGCATGAAACGCACTCCACGGCATGCACAGGGTTTTACCCTGGTCGAGGCGATAATGGTGATCGTGATTACCGGCATCATTTCGGCCATGGTGGCGGTGTTCATCAAGACGCCGGTGGATGCCTACTTCGATTCCGCTCGCCGTGCCGCATTGACCGACGTGGCGGATATCGCGCTGCGGCGCATGGCCCGGGATATCCATACGGCCTTGCCCAACAGCATACGCAATCCTACCGGCCAGTGCATCGAATTCATCCCCACCAAAACGGGGGGGCGTTATCGAGCGGATACTGACGGATCGGGCAATGGCGATATTCTGGATTTCACCCTGGCGGACACGAGTTTCGACATGCTGGGGCTTAACGGCGACCGGCCCGTCAACCAGAGAATCGCGCCGGGGGACGTAATTGCTGTCTACAATCTGGGAATCCCCGGGGCGGATGCCTACAACGGGGACAATACGTCGACGGTTACCGGCGTGGGCGCGGGCAGCCTGGCCAATGAGACAAAAATCACCATCACCGCCAAGCAGTTCCCTCTGGAATCCGGCAACAAGCGCTTTCACGTCATACCTGGCAACGAGAAAATCGTTTCCTTCGTATGCAGTGGCACCACGCTTTACCGCAACAGCAACTATACCTACGCAAGCTCCTGTCCGACGACAGGGGGCGCCGTACTGGCGCAGAATGTGAGTTCCTGCAATTTTGATTACAGCGGTTCGGACCTGCAACGCAATGCGCTGGTGCGGATGACCATCAAATTGAGCAGCGGGGGTGAAACCGTGAGTCTTTATCATGAAGCCCATGTGAACAACACGCCATGACCCGGACACGACTGTATCAGCGCGGTTTTACCATGGTTGCCGCCATTTTCCTGCTGGTCATTCTTGCCGCGCTGGGCGCTTTCATGCTGACATTCTCCAGCACTCAGCACCTGACCTCGGCGCAGGACATTCAGGGTTCGCGCGCCTACTGGGCGGCGCGTGCCGGGCTGGAGTGGGCGATTAGCAGTGTCAAGACCAATTCGGCCTGCCCGGTCGCGCCCTCGCCATTCATTGTGGAGGGATTTTCCCTGGCAGTGAGCTGCGCCAGTCAGGTTTATGACGAAGACGGAGCAAGCAAAACGATATACAGGATTACCTCCGTGGCTAAGTCAGGTGGCGACGTTGGCAGCCTTGGTTATATTGAAAGAAGCGTGTCGGTGACGGTGGAGCTATAAAATTAAATCATGAAGCCGAATGGGGTAAGTCGACTGGAATTCAGAGGGGTAGCGCGATGAAAATCTTTTGCAATGCCAGCGCTTGGCGCATCGGATTCGCGCTGCTGCTCAGCGCGTGGTTATCGGGTTCCGGGCTGGCGGGCGCGGCGACCTATGCTTACCGCAACGACACATTCGCCTACGACACGCCATCTGGTTCCGCTCCCGCCGTTGCCTGGCATGTCAGCGGGGCTTCCCCTGCCTGTACCAATTACCCAAACGGCGACGACGACTGGGCAGATGTTGCATTCCCTGGCGGCTTTGCCTTCACTTTCGGTGGCGTGAGCTATTCGCAGGTGAGGGTGTACTCCAACGGGATACTTGCTTTCGGGAATGATGTTTCCGGCTTCCACCGCGACTACACGCCGCAGGCGCTGCCAGCCCCCGCCGCGAGTCAGACCTATAGCGGCTGTCCCAATGCGGCACCGGTCAATGTCATGCTGCCTTACTGGATCGACATCGTGGCCGGCACCGCGAACAACACGTCCGGCGCCTCGGTGAAATACGAATTGCTGGGCACGGCGCCCAACCGGCGTTTCGTCATTTCCTGGGTCAACGTCAAGCTGTACAACACAAGCACGCGCTACAACTTCCAGGTGGCACTGTATGAAAGCGCGGTCGGCGTCAACGGCAACTTCAAATACCAGTACACATCGGGTTCCAGCAATGGCGCAAACGCGACGGTTGGCGTGCAGTTGAGCAATACCGACTACACCCAGTATTCCTACAACCAGCAGTTTATCGACACTGCTAATGGCACCGCCATCCTGTGGTATCCGGCCAACCAGTTGGCGACCAAGAGCGCTGAATATCGTTTCGATGAAAGCGCCTGGACCGGCGTGGCGGGAGAAATCAAGGACACATCCGGCAACAGCCAGGACGCCTCGCGCGTCGGGGCGGCCGCCAACGTGGCGAACGGCAAGCTGTGCCGCGGTGGCGGTTTCACCAGCAATACCTCGAACACCATCATTGACGCGGTGGCAACACCCATCGGACCCGGCAATCAGGGTTCGCTGGATTTCTGGTTCAATTCGAACGCCAAATGGAATTCCACCGCAGCCATGCTGTTCGATGCCACCACGGTCGCCAACCGCCCGTTCTTCCTGATGAAATCGGCCGCCGGCGCGCTGACTTTCGTCGTGAGTGACAGCGCCGGCACCTACCTCACCGCCACCGCGCCAGCGCAAACCTTTGCATCCAACTCCTGGCATCATGTGGGGGTAAGCTGGAACGTGCGGGTGGGAATCGCGCAGACCGCGCTCCAGATATTCCTAGACGGTGTGCTGCAAAACAGTGGACCCACGCGCGGCACCACCAATGGCACCATGCCGGCGCTCGGCTCCATTTACATTGGCGATAACCGCACTTCCGGCGTCACCCCCAGTGGTGGCACGCCCAACGGCGCCAACGCCATCATCGACGAGGTGTATTTCTATGCCAACGAGATCAGCGCGCCCCAGGCAGCAGCGGACATGAACCTGACCCGGCCCACCTGCACGGCACTGGACCATTTTCATATCATTCACGACGGAACGGTTTCGGGTTGCACGGCGCCTGCGAGCATTACCATCGAGGCGCATGACGCGAATCATGCGCTGTTTTCCCTCGCCGGCACGAGCATTAACCTCTCAACCACTCCGGCGCATGGCACCTGGTCCAATGTGCCAAATGGCGCGATCAACCCGCTCACGGCGATTGGTGCAGGCACTGGAACTGCGAGCTATACGTTCGCCAACGAAGGCCGGGTTACCTTCGGCTTGAGCGATAACTTGACCGAGTCTTTGAATATCAATGTCGCTTCCGGCACCGTCACGGAACATACGGGAACGGCGGCTACCTGTGTGGCGGCGGATTATACTACCGGGACAGTGTGCGACGCGAGCCGCACTTTCGTGTGCGCCGTACCGTTCGGTTTCAATTGCGTGGAGAGCGGAGCGAGCGCGCTGACCGGACGACTCTATACCAAACTGGCGGGAGCGGCATTCAGCTTCGATGTGGTGGCGCTCAAGGATGCTAACGGCGATAATATCGCGGACGCGGTGGAAACAGCTTACGCATCCGATGCCAATAAAAGCGTCACGGTGGAACTGGTGGATGGCTCGGGTAATACAGCCTGCGCCTCCCGTGCCGCGATCAACCCCGCGGTCAGCCAGACGCTGACTTTCACTCAGGCCAACCAGCCGACCGAGCAGGGGCGCAAAGCCACGGCGAACATGACGGTGACCAAGGCCTACCCGGATTTGCGCTGCCGAGTGACGGACGCCAACCAGTCGCCGAGTATTGTTGCCTGTTCCAGTGACGATTTTTCGGTGCGGCCATCGGCGGTGTCGCTTAACGTCTCTCCGACCATGGCGACCCCGCCCTCGGCCAGCGCCGCGCCGACGATCAAGGCTGGGGCGAATTTCACCCTAACGGCGGCAACCAGCTCGGGAACCAACTATGCCGGTACGCTGGCGCAGGATACGGCCAAACTGACGGCGCAGACCACGATCCAGGATGCCACCATGCAAAGCGGCGGCACGGTCGGCACGCTCGCGCCGACCACGTTGACAGCCAATGCCTCGCCCAGCAACAATGCCACCTATACCGAGGTGGGCTATCTGTACCTTGCCCCCGGCACTTTCCGGGATGACAGCTACACCAGCGTGGACCAGCCTTCCGGGTGCATAGCCAGCAATAGTTGCGATTGCGTGACTGATACTATCGGCGACGCCAACCTCGCCGACACGATCTCTTCCGGCAGATATGGTTGCTCGATCGGCAACAAGACCCGTTACTCGTTTGGCCGATTCATTCCGGACCATTTCAAGGTAACCGTGGGCACTGCGATCCCCGCTTGCGGCAATTTTACCTATCTTGGTCAGGATGGTTTTACTACGCCATTTACCCTGACGGCGCAAAATGTTGCCAATGCGACGACCTTGAACTATGCCGGGAAGTTTGGTCACCTAGACACGTCTGTCTGGAGTAATTTCGCCTTCAGCGCCACGGGACTACCTTCCGGGGCGATACTTGCTGCCAGCGCGACTGCGCCAAGCGGAGGCTGGAGCAACGGTGCGGCAGCCATTATCGCAAAACATCAGATTACTCGCCCAGCCAGTCCCGTTGCTCCGGCCAATGTGAAAGTCAGCGCGCTCCCAGTGGATTCCGACGGTGTAACCATGCCCTCCGCCGCAGCGGTGCAGAATGCCACAACCGAGCTGCGCTATGGCCGCTTGCGCCTGCAAAACGCCTATGGCTCAGAGTTGCTGGATTTGCCGGTGCCGCTGGAGGCGCAGTATTGGACGGGCAATTATTATGCTACCAATACGGCTGACAATTGCACCGTCGTTCCTGCCTCCAGCATTATCATGGACAACTATGTTAAAAACTTGAACGCATGCGAGACGCAACTTTCCCCTGCGGGAAACCTTGTGTTTTCTGGAGGGAAGCCGGTTGCCCCCGGCGTGAAGCTGACCAAGCCGGGACTGGGCAATGCCGGCAGTGTCAATCTGGCCGTCAATGTAAGCACCACCCCAGCAGGGAAAACCTGTATCGGCGCATCGGAGTCAAGCGCGACGGCGGCCAACATTCCATGGTTTGGCGTAAATCCGCTGGCACGAGCCACCTTCGGTATCTACAAAAACCAGCCGATCATCTACATGCGCGAGGACTATTGATCGTCAGATTAGATATAATCAATTGACAACAATGACTTATTCGTTTAATTTCGAGCTGTTTATCTGATCGGCCCATTTATGCCATTTTTCACCAGGAAAAAACAGGAACCCGGCTGGATGGCCATGCAATTCACGTCAGGGGGGGTGTGTCTGGCCCATGTGCGCCAGGTGACCGACAGCAAGCCCTTGGTCACATATTGCGCCATTCGGCAGGCCGATCCCGCGGATGGACTCGCGCTGGAACGGCTTGGAAAGGACGCGCGCCTCGACCGCTATCGCTGCATCTTCATGCTGAATCCAGGCGAATATCAAATGCTGGTGGTCGAAGCGCCCAATGTCCCCGCCGCCGAGCTGAAAACGGCGGTGCGCTGGCGCATGAAGGACATGCTGGATTTTCCCGCGAGCGATGCCACGATCGACGTGCTGGAGATCCCCGCCGACAAGAATGCGCCTTCCCGCGCGCGCTCCCTGTTCGCGGTGGCGGCGCGCAATGAGGTCATACGCAGCCGTATGGCGGCTTTTGCCGCGGCGAAGCTGCCGGTTTCCGTGATCGACGTGCCTGAACTGGCGCAACGCAACATTGCCGCGCTGCTGGAAGAACCGGGGCGCGGCCTGGCCCTGTTGTCGTTCGGCGAGGAGGGCGGCCTGCTGACCTTTACCTGGAACGGCGAGCTTTATTCCGCGCGCCACATCGAAATCCCGCTTTCCCGCCTGGTTCAGGCGGACAGCGAATTGCGCCAGCGTCATTTCGATCGCATCACGCTGGAACTGCAGCGCTCGATGGACAGCTTCGAGCGACAGTTCAGTTTCATCACCATCGGCAAGCTGGTGCTCGCGCCCTTGCCGCCGGAAGTCAACTTGGAGGCGTATCTGGCATCTAATTTATATTTGCCCGTGTCTACCATGAATATGGATGAGATTTTCGATTTTTCTGCCGTTTCAGGTGTCGGGCCGGCGCAGCGGCAGCAGTGTTTCCTGGTTTTGGGCGCGGCGCTGCGCGGCGGGGAAGGCGGGTCGTGAGCCAGCATATCAATCTCTTCAACCCCGATTTCCACGAGAAACGCGAGCTCTTTACCGCGCTCATGCTGCTTCGGGCGCTGGCTGTTTTGCTGCTTCTCCTGGCCGGCGTTTCCGCCTACCAGTTCCGCCAGACGCAGTTGCTGGACAAGCAGGTCAAAGAAGGCGCCATTCAGCTTGAGCAGGCGCGCGCCGATTTGCTCAAAGTGGCCGCGGAATATGCGCCGCGCGCCAAAAGCCAGGTCCTGGAAAAGCGCGTGGCCGAAATGGAACAGCAGCTAAAAGACGAGGAAGCCGTGCTGCAAGTGCTGCGGGGCGGCAGTCTGGGCAATACCGAGGGGTATTCCGGCTATATGCGGGCCTTTGCCCGCCAGACCTTGAATGGGCTTTGGCTGACCGGCTTCAGCATCAAGGGTGCGGGGAATGACATGGCCATCGTCGGGCGCACCTTGCGCCCCGAACTGGTGCCCACCTATATCCAGCGTCTCAACCAGGAAGCGGTGACGCAGGGGCGCGCTTTCGCTGCCCTGGAGATCCAGCAGCCCAAGATGGAACCGGCTGCCCAGGACAAGCCGGCACAGACGCCGAATTACCTTGAATTCAACCTGCACTCGAATGCCGCGGAGGGCGCCAGATGAAACAGCAATGGCAACGCCTTGCGACAAAACTCGATGCGCGCAGCCCGCGCGAGCGGGCGCTGATTTTCGTCATGGTGCTGGTGGTGGCGGCGAGCCTGCTCAATGCCTTGCTGCTCACGCCGCAACTGGCCAAGAAGAAAAAAGTCATGCAGGAAATCGCGGCACAGCAGACGCAGCTGCAAACATTGCGGAATCAGATCCAGACCACCAAGAGCGGCGGAAAAGTCGATCCCGATGCGGCCACCCGTATCCGGATGGCGGGGCTGCAGCAAAAGCTGGCACAGAGCCGCGGCGCCTTGCAGGGCATGCAGCAAAATCTGGTGCCGCCCGACAAGATGGCGCGCCTGCTGGAGGATGTGCTGACGCAAAATCGCGGCCTGAAACTGGTGTCGCTCAAGACGCTGCCGGCGAGCAATGTGGTGGAGGTTGCCGAAAGCGCGCCCGCGGCCGCCCAGGGAAAGCCGGTCGCTCCGCCCAGGTCGGGCAGCCCCGCCATCTATAAACACGGAGTGGAGATTTCCGTCAGCGGCAGTTATGCCGAGTTGACGCGCTACCTGGATACCCTGGAAAAACTCCCGTGGCGGATGTTCTGGGGCAAGGCCGAGATGCAGGTCGAGGCGTACCCCCGCATTACCCTGACGATCACCCTTTATACGCTGAGCACGGACAAGACATGGCTAAGCGTCTGATTCAAATAATTATCGCCGCTGCGCTGGGATGGTCGGCCATTCAAGTGGCGGCGGCTGAAATGCTGCCCGATCCTACCCGTCCACCAGCCGAAGCGGGCTTGACGGGAGACGTTGCGGCGGCGGGCGGCCCCCTGCTGCAATCGGTCAAGATCGCGCCAGGGCACAGGATGGCAGTAATCAGCGGGCGGCTGCTGGCCCAGGGGGAGCGCTTCGGCGAGGCAAGGCTGGTCAGCATCAGCGAAAGCGAAGTGGTGCTGATGGGGCCGGAAGGGCGGCAGACGCTCAAGCTTTTTCCCAACGTGGAAAAGCATGTGGCGCGCCCACCTCGTGGCCAGGCATTGAAGCCGGCCGGAAAAAAATCAAAACGAAACACTGAGCAAAAGGCGTCATGATGCGCAATGCATATCCAGCACTACTTGTTATCCTTGCCTTGACCGGCTGTTCGGCAACACCGGCAAAACATGGCACGACATTCGACCAGATCAGCGCCGAACTGGCCAAGGCCGGACAGGAGCGGGTCAAACCGGCGCAGCCGGACGCGGTGGGGGCCGCATTGTTGCCTCCGCTCAAGATCGAGATGCCCGCCGCCGGCGGAAAGCCGCTGGAGCAGCGCTTCGACCTGGTGGTCAGCAATGCGCCGGCCAGCCAGGTGTTCATGGGGATCGTGAACGGCACGCGCTACAGCATGCTGGTGCACCCGGACGTGAGCGGCACGATCTCCGTCCATTTGAAGGATGTTACGGTATTCGAAGCGCTGGACGCCATCCGCGAAATGTATGGCTACGATTACAAGGTCGACGGAACGCGCATCTATATCGAGCCGCTGTCCATGCAAACGCGGATTTACAAGGTCAATTACCTGATTGGACGCCGTAATGGAACCTCGGATACCCGGGTTTATTCCGGGTCCGTCAGCAGCGCGCCAGCGCCCACCACGAATACAGGAGCAGCTTCGACCACTACTGGCGCCACGTCCACCCCGCAGGACGGTAGCTCGATTTACACCTCTACGCGCAACGATTTCTGGGCGGACCTGGAAGATTCGGTGCGCACGGTGATCGGCTGCAAGATGCCCTCGCGCTCCGGCAGCGGCTCCTCCCCTATCGGCGCGACAGCCCAGCCAAACCGCATCATGGAAACGGTGACCGGCCGGGGGGTCGAGGGTTGTGATGGCGGGCGCAGCGTGGTCGTCAGCCCCCAGTCCGGCATGGTGGTGGTGCGCGCCGAGCCGGCGCAATTGCGCGATGTGTCCGCATTCCTCAAGGCTTCGCAGATTTCGGTGGAGCGCCAGGTGATCCTCGAAGCCAAGATTATCGAAGTGACGTTGAGCGATAGCTACCAGGCGGGCGTCAACTGGGCCGGCATCGCCAATTTCGGGAAAACGTCGGTCGCGCTGGGCCGCTCATCCAACGGCTTTGTTGCAAATTCCGGAAACAACACCGGGGTGCAGTTGACCACCTCGATTCTGGACGCCAACGGCCATCTCGTTCAACCCAATTCAACCCTCGACGGCATCAACGTCAATCCGCTCCTGACGGCTGCCACCGGCGTATTCGGTTTCGCGGTGGCGAACCAGAACTTCGGCTCGCTGCTCGAATTTCTCCAGACCCAGGGCAATGTGCAGGTGCTTTCCAGCCCGCGCATCGCCACGCTGAACAACCAGAAGGCGGTGCTGAAAGTCGGCACAGACGAGTTCTTCGTCACCAACGTGTCCACGACCACCACAACGGGAACCGCGACCACCAGCACGCCTTCGGTGACCCTGCAGCCCTTCTTTTCCGGCATCGCCCTGGACGTGACGCCGCAGATCGACGAAAACAACAATATTACCTTGCATATCCATCCCACCGTGAGCAAGGTGACCACGGTCAACAAGGTCGTGGACCTCGGCTCGGGCGGCTCCATGAATTTGCCGCTGGCTTCCAGCAACGTCTCGGAAACCGACAGCATCGTGCGCGCCCAGGACGGCCAGATCGTGGCGATCGGCGGCCTGATGAAGCAAACCATGAGCGAGGACCGCTCCCAGATCCCCGGCGCGGGGGATGCGCCTTTTCTTGGCGCATTATTCCGCCAGACCGGGCAAAACGCAGTCAAGACGGAACTGGTCATTCTGCTCAAACCCACCGTGATACAGGACGACGGCAACTGGCAACAGGACATCCTGGAAAGCCAGCGCCGCATTCAGAAAATGAATCGCGGCTTCTCCTATGGTGGCAGGGCCGAGGTCTTTGGAGTCGGAGCCGAAAAGCAGTGACCTGATCATGTACCAGGAATTTTTCGGCCTCAACGAACTGCCCTTCGGCATCACTCCCGATACCAGCTTTTTCTTTGCCTTCGCCAGCTACCAGGAGGCGCTCAATACCCTTCTGGTGGCGGCGCGCACCGGCGAAGGCTTCATCAAGATCACCGGCGAAGTGGGAACGGGAAAGACGCTGCTGTGTCGCAAGTTCATGGCCAGCCTGGGCAGTGATTTCGTCACCGCCTATATTCCCAATCCCTATCTCGAACCACGCACCCTATTGCTGGCCGTGGCAGAGGACCTGCTCATCCCGCTGGATGCCGGCGTGGACCAGCACCGCCTGCACAAGACGCTGAACTCGGGCCTGCTCAATTTCGCCCGCGGGGGCAAGCGCGTGGTACTGTGCCTGGACGAGGCCCAGGCCATGCCGCTGGAGACCATGGAAGCCTTGCGGCTGCTCACCAACCTGGAAACGGAGAAGCGCAAACTGCTTCAGATCGTGCTGTTCGGCCAGCCGGAACTGGATGACAAGCTGGAACAGGCATCGGTCCGCCAGCTCAAGCAACGCATCACGTTCCATTATCAGCTTGGCGTCTTGCGGCGCGACGAGCTGGACAACTATGTCGCGCATCGACTTGCCATGGCGGGGAACCGCGGCGCACCGTTGTTCAGCCAGGCTGCCCTGGACCTGCTATACCGCGCCAGCGGTGGCGTGCCGCGGCTGGTGAACATTCTCGCCCACAAGGCGCTGTTGCTGACATATGGCGAGGGCAGGGCGCAGGCCGATAAAAAACAAGTGCGCGCGGCGGTAGCGGATACGCCTGCCGCGAAGCAATTACGTTGGTGGTGGTAAGGAAAACGCGATGAGCGTAATCAATCAGATGTTGCAGGAACTGGAACAGCGCCGTGCCGATGCCGGCGCATCGGCGGCACAGGTGCGCGTGGTGCCAAGCCCGCGGCGCCGCAAGCCGGGACGATGGATCGCGCTGGCCGTGAGCGTCATTGCGGCAAGCGCCGTGCTTGGCTACCGGGTTCCTGGCCGTGAGGCGGTCAAGGCGTCAGCTTCTCCTCATCTTCCAGTCGT
The DNA here is from genome assembly GCA_028714955.1 of Sulfuricella sp. Taxonomy (GTDB): domain Bacteria; phylum Pseudomonadota; class Gammaproteobacteria; order Burkholderiales; family Sulfuricellaceae; genus Sulfurimicrobium. The sequence goes on along the minus strand of JAQTLK010000044.1, from coordinate 1,931 downwards.
CGCGCTTCCCGCCGCCCCGCAACAGCAGCCGGCGCAAATGCCGCCGGCACAAATGCCGCAGGTGCTGAAACTGGCGGGGGCGCTTGACCACCTGCCGGTGGCAAACGATACGCCGGCCAGCAGCCCTGTGCGGACGGCTCGCCCTCCTGCGGCGGAAAAAGCGCCCGTTGCCGCCATCGCGCAGGATGCACCCAAACCCGTTGCGGATGCGCCGCCGCCGGTGAAGGCTGCCGAGCCTGGGCCGGCGGTGGAAATCAGCAAGGAAATCAAGCCAGCCAGCCCGCAACAGCGCGCCGAGAACGCTTACCGCATGGCCTACGCCAGCCTGCAGCAGGGGCGCATGGGCGAGGCGGAGGAAAGCTTGCGCCAGGCGTTGCAGTACGATCCGCGCCATGCCGCGGCGAGGCAGGCGCTGGCGGCCCTGCTGGTTGAGGGAAAGCAGCTTGGGCGCGCGGAACAGTTGCTGCAACAGGGCCTGGCACTCCAGCCCGGGCATGCCGGCTATGCCATGACCCTGGCCAGATTGCAGGTGGAACGCGGCGATGTCGCGACGGCCCTGGCGACTTTGCAGCACAATCCGCCGAGCGGCGAAAATGCCGAATACCACGGCTTCATGGCTGCGCTGCTGCAACGCAGCGAGCGCCACAAGGAAGCCATCGAGCAATACCAGATCGCGCTGCGAACGAATCCGGGCGCGGGCGCGTGGCTGCTGGGGCTGGGTATTTCGCTCCAGGCCGACAACCAGCCCGCCAAGGCGGCCGAAGCGTTCCGCCGCGCCAAATCCAGCAGTTCGCTGAGTCCGGAATTGCAGGCTTTTGCCGAACAGCGCTTGAAGCAGGTGCAGTAAGCTGTCAGCCATCAGTTTTCGGCTAACGATCATGGCGATTCGCCGCCCCGAATCATGAAACAGTGCTGTGCCATGAGCGTTTCCCTCGCCCCTGCCTTTCTCTCTCCGGGAGAAGCCTGGGGTGAGGGAGGTCGCGCTGCGCGAATTTCGTTAAACCGGTTTCGCTCTTACCGGTGACTGATAGCTGATAGCTACTTCAAAGTTCTTGCCACTACCCAGGCACTGATTTCCCTTGCGCCTTGCCGGTGCAGCGCCAGCGCGAGTTCATGCAGGCTGGCGCCGGTGGTCATGACGTCGTCCAGGATCGCCACATGCTTGCCATGCAAGTCCAGCGAGCAGGCGAAGGCGCCGCGCAGGTTGCCGGTACGCGCCTTCCACGGCAAGCCGACTTGCGGAGCGGTGGCGCGGATGCGCTCGGCGCCATGGGGCAGGAGCGGAATGTCCAGCTTTCTTGCTACGATTTTCGCCAGTTCCAGCGCCTGGTTGAAGCCGCGTTCCCTGAGCCGCAGCGGGTGTAGCGGCATCGCGATCAGGATGTCCGGGCGCGGCCTGTCCTGTGCCCGCTGCGAGAGGGCCGCAGCGAGCGGCGCAAGGATGGCCAGTTGGTGGCCATATTTGAGCGCCTGGATCAGGGCATCGAGCGGGAACTCGTAGGCGAAAGCCGCCAGCGTGCGGTCGAACGCCGGCGGGTGCCGCAGGCAATGGCCGCAAGTTTCTCCGGCGGGGGTGGGCAGGGCGCAGCGCGGACACTGCGGGGTCCGGTGCCACGGCAGGTCGGCGTGGCAGGCCGGACACAGCGGATCCCCGCCACTCGGTGCGCCGCATAGCAGGCAATCATGAGGCAGGACAAGGCGATTAAAATATGCGCAGCCGTTTAAAATCGCGCCGCTATAATTTGACAAGTGCGGTGTAATCCTTAATGATGCGCGTGATTTTATCACTGGCGCAGCGCTTGACCCTAGGAGCCTGTCGGACTTGAAGGAAATCGGCTGCAAATCCGCCTGGGCGGTCCATATTTCACCGCTTTTTTGGTCAATAGAATGACTATTGACCTGCAAAACCGGCAAAATCTGTCCTCGCCCAG
>JAQTLK010000043.1 GCA_028714955.1 Sulfuricella sp. | reverse complement strand
GTCAGTTGTCAGTTGTCAGGATGATTTTTGTCTTGGCCAGGCGGTCGTGGAGAAACTGCCGGTCCCGGTCGAAGAAGGCCCACAACACGCTGATTCCAGACAGCATCCCGGGCAGCGCGACAACAAAGCGCAATATTGCCTGGCTCAGGCTGACAGGCTGCCCGGCAATACCGACCAGGCGCAGATGCCAGGTTTTCATCGCCAGGGTCTGGCCGCCATGCAGCCAGAACCAGATGAAATAAGCCGCCGCCACGACCGTCAGGTAAATCTGGAAAATTAGCCTCATTGCGCCGGAAGTGGCGTCATGCGTCAGGCCGACGAAGACGAAACCGGCCAGAAACAGGACCGCCAGCAATAGCAGGCTTTCATAAAGCATGCTGGCGAGACGCCGCAGAATGCCTGGAAGCGCGCGGTTTTCAGGAAGTAATGTCAAGATATCAAGGAAAAATCATCTGGTGAGGGGATCCGCGGCTTCGGGCGCTACCGGTTGAAGCGGCGCAGGTGCCACGGGTGCTTGCAGAGCACGCTCCTGCTGGGTCTTGAGCTGCCATTTGCGCTTCAATTCCTGGCGTTTTTCTGGCGGCAGTTGCTTGAACTGCTGATATCGCTTGCGCGCCTGCTCTCTCTGCTCGGGCGTGAGCGATTCCCAATCCTTGAGGCGTGCCTGCACCCTTTGCTGCGCGCTGGGCGTCATTTTCGGATACTGCCTGGCCACCCCCAGCAATTTGTAGCGCTGCTTTGACGTCATCCCGTTCCAGTTCTGCGCAACGGGCGCGAGGATTTGCTGCTGCTGCGACGACAGTTCGCTCCATTGAGGAGGCCTGGCGCCTGAATCCACAGCATTTGCCAGCGGGGAAACCAACAGCAGCCAGCAAGCTAGTCCTGCGAGGATTGTTTTAACCATGCGTCGAAATCTGAGTCCAGATAGGCGTGTACCGGCAAGTCTGCGGCAAGCAAGGTTGCATCGACATCATCGACCGGTTCGCCGTTCATGGCCTGCCAGTTGACGGCGATAAGCAGACCAGCCAGAAGCGCCGCCAGGGACCACCAGAAAAGGGAGGAAAAATGCCGTCCCTCGCCATGGCCATGGTTGCCGCCAGAAGCGTCCGCCAAGGTCAGACCGAAGGCATGACTCGGCCTGGCATGGAGTTCCAGGGCCTGCTGGCGCGCAGTCTGCAGGCGTGACAAGACGGAACGGTCCATTTGGCTCGTCCCATAATTCAAGTGTTGCGTAATTTTTTTCGCTATGTCCCGCTCATTCATGGCTGAACTCCTTTTTTCCTCAGTGTAGCGGCCAGCGCATGCGTTGCCCGAGAACAATGGGTCTTTACGCTGCCTTCAGAGCACCCCATTGCCGCCGCCGTTTCAGCGACATCCATATCTTCCCAGTAACGCAGCAGGAAGGCCTCCCGTTGACGGGCCGGCAATTCTTTTAAGGCATCTTCAATAATGGCGAGCGTTTGCGCCCGGTCAAGTTGTCTGGAAGGATTCTCGAAATAATTCGAGTCGCTCTCGACCTCCAGCGTTTCCAGCGGATCCTGCTCGTCACCTTCATGACTGGTCGAAAATGAGGACATCAACGTGGTCCACAGTGAGCGGACCTTGTGGCGCCGGAAGTAATCGCGTATCGCATTCTGCAGTATGCGCTGGAACAGCAGCGGCAACTCTTCCGCGGGCCGATCGCCATACTTTTCCGCCAGTCTCATCATGGCATCCTGCACGACATCCAGCGCCGCATGATCGTCGCGCACGGCGTAAGCAGCCTGTTTGAAAGCGCGCCGCTCGACCTGGATCAGAAAGTCGGAAAGTTCCCGCTCGGTAGCCAGTTTTATCTTCCAAAATAATTCGCTCAGCCGGCATCATAACAAAAAATCTCTCGGCCCATCATTTCCGGAGCTTCCGCGCACTTGACCAAATCTGCCGCAACCGTTACTGTTCGGGGTCTTTTATTTAATTAGTCCGGCAAGGGTTTTCATGGAATTAACGGGCGCGGAAATCACCGTGCGCTGCCTGGCGGAAGAAGGCGTCGAATATGTATTCGGCTACCCCGGCGGCGCGGTGCTCAACATCTACGACGCAATTTACCAACAGGACAAGTTCAAGCATGTCCTGGTGCGGCACGAGCAGGCGGCAGTGCATGCTGCGGACGGCTATGCGCGCGCCACCGGGCGTACCGGCGTGGCGCTGGTCACCTCCGGCCCGGGCGCGACCAATGCGGTCACGGGTATCGCCACCGCCTATATGGATTCGATCCCCCTGGTGATCATCAGCGGCCAGGTACCAACGCCCGCCATTGGCATGGACGCCTTCCAGGAAGTGGACACGGTCGGCATCACCCGCCCTTGCGTCAAGCACAATTTTCTGGTCAAGGACATCCGGGACCTCGCCAACACCTTCAAAAAAGCCTTCTACATCGCCGCCACGGGGCGACCGGGACCGGTGCTGGTGGACATTCCCAAGGACATCACCCAGTTCACGACTGAATTCAGTTATCCCAAGAAAGTCAGCCTGCGCTCCTATAATCCCGTGACCAAGGGCCACAGCGGACAGATCAAGCGGGCGGTGCAGATGCTGCTGGAAGCCAAACGCCCGATGATCTACGCCGGTGGCGGCGTAATCCTTTCCGACGCGGCGCCGCAGTTGACCGAACTGGCGCGGCTGCTCGGCTTTCCCTGCACCAATACCCTGATGGGCCTGGGAGGTTTTCCCGCCAGCGACCCGCTGTCGGTCGGCATGCTCGGAATGCACGGCACCTACGAAGCCAACATGGCGGTGCAGCACAGCGACGTGCTGGTAGCCATCGGCGCGCGCTTCGACGACAGGGTGATCGGTAGCCCGGAGCACTTCTACCAGGAAGAGCGCAAAATCATCCATATCGACATCGACCCTTCCTCCATTTCCAAGCGGGTCAGGGTGGACGTGCCCATCGTCGGCAACGTGCCGGAAGTGCTGGCGGAGATGATCAAGCTGATCAAGGCCAGCAAGGAAAGGCCCGACCAGGCGGCGCTCAAGACCTGGCTCACGCAGATCGAGCTATGGCGCTCGCGCGACTGCCTCAAATACGACCGTCACAGCGACATCATCAAGCCCCAGTTCGTGCTGGAAAAACTCCACGAAATCACCAGGGGCGACGCCTTCATCACTTCCGATGTGGGCCAGCACCAGATGTGGGCGGCGCAGTTCTACAAGTTCGACAAGCCACGCCGCTGGATCAATTCCGGCGGCCTCGGCACCATGGGCTTCGGCCTGCCCGCCGCGATGGGCGTGCAGCTGGCCCACCCCGGCGCGATGGTGGCGTGCGTCACTGGCGAAGGCAGCATCCAGATGAACATCCAGGAATTGGCCACCTGCAAGCAGTTCAATATTCCCCTCAAGATCATTCTGCTCAACAACCGCTATCTGGGCATGGTGCGGCAATGGCAGGAGTTTTTCTACGGCGAGCGTTATGCCGAATCCTACATGGATACCCTGCCGGATTTCGTCAAACTGGCCGAAGCTTATGGCCATGCCGGCCGGCGCATCGACAATCCCGCCGAGGTGGAAGATGCGCTCAAATGGGCGTTCTCCGCAGAAATGAAGGAGAAGCTGGTATTCCTGGACTTCCGCACCGACCAGAGCGAGAACGTCTATCCCATGATTCCCGGCGGCAAGGGCCTGTCCGAAATGATCCTGGTGTAAACATGAAACATATCATTTCCCTCCTGATGGAAAACGAAGCTGGCGCGCTGTCCCGCGTAGCCGGCCTGTTCTCGGCGCGCGGCTACAATATCGAGTCGCTCACCGTGGCCCCCACCGAGGACGCCACCCTGTCGCGCATGACCATCGTCACGCGCGGCCCGGATGAGGTCATCGAACAGATCACCAAGCAACTCAACAAGCTGATCGACGTGGTCAAGCTGGTGGACCTGTCCGAAGCCGGTCACATCGAACGCGAACTGATGCTGGTCAAGGTGCTCGCCGAAGGCGAGTGGCGCGAGGAAATGAAGCGCATGTCGGACATCTTCCGCGGCCGCATTATCGACGTGACCGACAAAACCTATACCATCGAAATGACCGGCGCCGGGCACAAACTGGATGCCTTCCTCGACGCCCTGGACAAGAATGCGATACTGGAAACGGTGCGTACCGGAGCCTCCGGCATCGGGCGCGGCGACAGGATACTTAAATCGTGAGGGGTGAGGGGAAAAACCCTGCCCCTTGCTCCTCACTCCTCACCCCTCACTATGCAATGAAAGGAAAACCATGAAAGTTTATTACGACAAGGACGCCGACCTCTCCCTCATCAAGGGCAAGAAAGTCACTATAGTCGGTTACGGATCGCAAGGCCATGCCCACGCCCAAAACCTGAAGGATTCCGGGGTCAAGGTGACAGTCGGCCTGAGGAAGGGTGGCGCCTCCTGGGACAAGGCCGAGAAAGCCGGTCACAAGGTGGAAGAAGTCGGCAAGGCGGTCAAGGGTGCCGATGTCGTCATGATCCTGGTACCGGACGAGCAACAGCCTGGCGCCTACTATGGCGACATCGAGCCCAACATCAAGAAAGGCGCAGCCCTGGCCTTCGCCCACGGCTTCAACATCCACTACAACCAGATCGTGCCGCGCGCGGACCTGGACGTCATCATGGTTGCTCCCAAGGGCCCGGGACATACCGTGCGCTCGGAATACCTCAAGGGCGGCGGCGTGCCCTCCCTGATCGCGGTGTACCAGGACCAGTCCGGCAAAGCCCGGGATATCGCCCTGTCCTATGCGGCAGCCAACGGCGGCACCAAGGGCGGCGTGATCGAAACCAGCTTCCGCGAAGAAACCGAGACCGACCTGTTCGGCGAACAGGCCGTGCTGTGCGGCGGCGCGGTCGAACTGGTGAAAGCCGGCTTCGAAACCCTGACCGCAGCAGGTTACGCCCCCGAAATGGCCTACTTTGAATGCCTGCACGAACTCAAGCTGATCGTGGACCTGATGTATGAAGGCGGCATCGCCAACATGAACTACTCCATCTCCAACAACGCAGAGTACGGCGAGTACGTCACCGGCCCGAAAGTAATCAACGAAGAATCCCGCTGGGCAATGAAGGAAGCGCTGGAAAACATCCAGAACGGCAACTACGCCAAGCAGTTCATCCTGGAGGGCAAGACCAACTATCCTGAAATGACCGCGCGCCGCCGTCTCAACGCCGGGCACCCGATCGAGATCGTGGGCGCGCAATTGCGTTCCATGATGCCATGGATCGCCAAGAACAAACTGGTTGACCAGTCGAAGAACTAACGTAATGGGGAATGAGTGATGGGGTATGGGTAAAACCGCCCCCCATTACCCATTACCCATTACCCATTACCCATTACCCATTACCCATTACCCATTACCCATTACCCATTACCCATCCCCATAAATGTGCATCGGCGTAGCCCCACCAAAATTGAACAACTACCCTCACCCCATTATTGCCCGTGAAGGCTGGCCCTTCCTGGCTGCGGCGGTCATTGCTTCCCTCTTCGTGACGCTCCTGTATGGCTGGCTGTGGGCCTTGCCGCTGTGGTTCATCAGCCTCTTCGTGCTACAGTTTTTCCGCGATCCGCCGCGCACCGTGCCGCAGGCAACCAATATCGTGCTCTCCCCGGCCGACGGCAGGATCGTTGCCGTCGAACGTACCCGCGATCACTACCTGCAACGCGACGCCCTGAAAATCAGCGTCTTCATGAATGTGTTCAACGTGCATTCCAACCGCAGCCCGGTGGATGGCACGGTAAAAGAAGTGTGGTACCACCCCGGCAAGTTCTTCAACGCCGACCTCGCCAAAGCATCGCTGGAAAACGAGCGCAATGCAGTATGGCTGCAAACCGGGAGCGGCGCTGACGTCACCGTGGTGCAGGTCGCCGGACTGATCGCGCGCCGCATCCTGTGCTACGTGGTGCCCAGCGATATGCTGACGCGCGGCCAGCGCTACGGCTTCATCCGCTTCGGCTCGCGCGTGGACGTCTACCTGCCGCTGACCGCACAGCCCAGGGTGAGCCTGGGCGACAAGGTCTACGCGGCGGAAACCATATTGGCCGAGCTCGTCTAAGCATCCTCATGCAGCAAAATCCCCACAAGCCACTGCTCGACGCCAAGCTGCGCCGCCGCGGCATCTACCTGCTGCCCAACCTGTTCACCACCGCAGCGCTGTTTGCCGGTTTTTATTCCATCGTCCAGGCCATGAACGGCCGCTATGAAGCCGCTGCCGTGGCCATTTTCATCGCCATGGTGATGGACGGGCTGGACGGCCGCATAGCGCGCATGACCCGCACCCAGAGCGCCTTCGGCGCCGAATACGATTCCCTGTCCGACATGGTTTCGTTCGGCGTCGCCCCCGCGCTGGTCATTTATGTCTGGGCGCTTAAAAACATGGGCAAGCTGGGCTGGATTGCCGCCTTCGTCTACTGCGCCAGCGCCGCCTTGCGCCTGGCGCGCTTCAACACCCAGCTGGAGGTCGCGGACAGGCGCTACTTCCAGGGATTGCCCAGCCCAGCCGCCGCCGCCCTGATTGCAGGGCTGATCTGGGTGATGCACGACTATGGCATCAAAGGGCAGGACATGCGCTGGCTGGCTTGGGGCGTGACCTTGTTCGCCGGGCTCAGCATGATAACCAATTTGCATTTCTACAGCGGCAAGGACATCAATTTAAGACGCAGCGTACCCTTTACCGTAGTGCTGCTGATCGTGCTTGGCTTCACCCTGATTTCGCTCGACCCCGCCCAGGTGCTGTTTGCAGCGTTTGTTCTGTATGGCCTGTCCGGCTACGCCACCTGGGCATGGCAACGCATCAGGCAGCGCCGGGCGAGCAAGGCCGCTGATGCGCCCTTCCAGGAGTAACCAGGAGTAATAATAAAGCATGTCATTTGAAGATCTGGGCTTATGCCCCGAAATCCTGCGCGCAGTAATCGAGCAGGGCTACACCGAACCCACCCCGATTCAGGCCCAGGCCATCCCGGTTGTATTGCAGGGAAGGGATATCATGGCCGGCGCCCAGACCGGCACCGGCAAGACGGCAGGCTTCACCCTGCCGCTGCTGCACCGCCTGGCCGCTCACGCCAGCACCAGCACTTCGCCCGCCAGACACCCCATTCGCGCCCTGATTCTCACCCCCACGCGCGAACTCGCGGCGCAGGTGGAGGAAAGCGTGCGCGCCTACGGCAAGTACCTGCCGCTCAAGGCTACCGTGATTTACGGCGGAGTCAACATGAATCCCCAGATCGACGCCTTGCGCGCCGGCGTGGACATCGTGGTGGCCACACCTGGCCGTCTGCTCGACCATGTCCAGCAAAAAAGCATCAACCTCTCCAAGGTCGAATTCCTCGTGCTCGACGAAGCCGACCGCATGCTGGACATGGGTTTCCTCCCCGACCTGAGGCGCATCATGAACCTTCTGCCGCCGCAACGTCAGAGCCTGCTGTTTTCCGCCACTTTCGTCGATGAAATCAAGCGCCTGTCCGATTCGCTGCTGCGCGACCCGGTGCTGATCGAAGTGGCGCGCCGCAATACTGCCGCCGAAACCGTCACCCAGGTAGCGCATCCGGTGGATCAGGCACGCAAGCGCGAACTATTGTCCCACCTCATAAAAACCCAGGATCTGCGCCAGGTACTGGTCTTTGTCCGCACCAAGCACGGCGCCGACCGGCTTGCCCACCAGCTGGAGCGCGATGGCATTCTGGCAGCGGCGATTCACGGCGACAAGAGCCAGCCGCAACGCACCAAGGCATTGTCCGACTTCAAGGAAGGGACGGTGCGGGTACTGGTGGCGACCGATGTGGCAGCGCGCGGCATCGACATCGACCAGCTCCCCCACGTATTCAATTTCGAAATGCCTAATTCGCCGGAAGACTACATCCATCGCATCGGGCGCACCGGCCGCGCCGGTAGCCAGGGTGACGCGATTTCCCTGGTGTGCGCCGAGGAAATGCGCACCCTGGCCGAAATCGAAAAGCTCATCAAGCGCGAAATACCCAAGCTAGTGGTGGCAGGCTTCGAACCTGGAAGCGCGCCAAAATCCGAGGCCCATTCCCGTGAACGCGGGCGAGAACGCGCGCCCCAGCGCCGCCCCGAACTACCGCCGGCAGCCGAACGCCACGCCCAGCGAGCACCGAGCGAAGGCCTGCCGAAACCAGCCGCCGACAACCATCACCTCAAGCAACCCATGGGACACGCCGCCTCGCACGGAAAACGGCCGCAACGGCAGGTGGCAGCCTTGCTGGGCGGGCTGAAGCAGAAAGAGGGATAGAAAAGGTCTTTACTAACCCGGATGTTTCATAAATTGACGCGCGCCCTCGCTGGTCTTTTGTTCTGTAGGGAAATTTCGTTCGGTCGGGCGTATGAATAAAACGCCACTCCCTCACGAAATTCCCCTACAGGACAAAATCCTGCGCGATCATCGCGCGAATTTATGAAACATCCGGGTTAAATGCAAGCATCATACCCCCGCAATCGGGGGAAGCCTCAAACCTCGATCAGCGTTGCACCCGGAAAGATCAGTGCGCAACGAATGGACTTTCCCGGAAATACGCTCGCCATGGCTTTTTGGTAATCCTGCATTTGCGGGCGATAGACCGCAGCCAGCATGGAATAATCTGCGTCTTTCGATGCGGTGGTTTTGTAATCGAGTATCCACACGCTATCGGCAAACTCGACCAGGCGGTCAATGCGGCGCGTTTCTCCGTTCCCGCCCTGGTAACTGAGTTCATTGTAGGCTGACAGGTGCAGCTCGGGGTCAAAAAAACGTCGCAGCCGGGGTGCCTGCAAAAGTTCGACGGCCTCGGCCCAAAGCAGCTCGAATGCCGGATCATCCAGACCAAGCCTGAGCTGTAATGCCTCTTTCTGCTCCGCCAGGGAGCGTCCCGTGTCCAGCCCTTCCAGCAGGGCATGCAACTGGATGCCATGACGCCGTGCTGCGTTGCGCCGGGAAGCATCCCTCCGGCCGGTTGGCGGTACCGGCAGACGGTCCTGAACACGCCGCACCCTTTCCGCCGCCATATTTGCGCCAGGCGCGGCGGCTGCGGGCGAAAGTGCAAAGTCGAGCCCGGCCTCCTGCAAACCTGCCTGGATTTTCTGGTACCAGCTATCGCCGGCCTTGCCGCTCGCGCAACCACTCACGATCAGCGCCTGTTTGGCGCGCGTCATGGCGACATAGAGCAGGTTGAGGTTTTCGCGCCGGGCATGCGCGGCCTCCGCTTCCACATAATGTTCGCGCGCCCGGTCCAATTCCGCCTTGCGGCTTAGCAGGGAAAAGTGGCGCGGCGCAACCGCTTCCGGTGGCCAATCGACCAATATCCGGTATCCACTTTCATTGCGTGGCGCGGCATTGGCGTCCAGCAGCCACACGATGGGCGCCTCCAGCCCTTTGGCGCCATGCACGGTAAGTATCCGCAACGCATCGCTGCCGTCTCCGATCAGCCCCTCGTCTGGCGATTCCTGCTCCGGCGCGCGGCGCAGGGCCGCAACCTCGTCGATGAAGTGCGCCAGACTGGGGTAACGCCCGCTGTCCATGTTGAGCGCCAGCTCGATGAACGCATGCAAGTTGGCCTGTACCGCGGCAATCATGGCTTGCGGCACAGCCATGCCGTAGCGCTGCAGCACCTCGCCTTCGAAATAGATGCGGTCGAGCAGATCGTGTACCGGCAGGTGGTCCGCAATTTCCTGCCAACTTGCGAGACGTTCGCGCGCCAGTTTCAGGGGCTGAGTGAGCAGTTCCTCGGGAAGCGCTTTCAGGCGCTGCCACCAGCTACTCTCCTCCCCGTGCGCCAGCAGCATCAAATCCGTATCATCGCAGCCGAACAGGGGCGAGCGCAGCACCTGCGCCAGCTTGAGATCGGCAAAGGGCGTCACGAGAAATTCCAGCAATGCCACCAGGTCGCTGCATTCCAGGGTGTCCAGCAAGCCGCCCTGGCGCGAACTGAGATAAGGGATGCGCGCCGCGCGCAGCGCCCGCTCGTAGGTGGCAAGCCAGGTCCGGCTCCTGACCAGCAGCATGATGTCGCGGTAGGCCGCGGGGCGCGGCCCGAGCTTTTCGTCATCCACCTGCCAATGGCCGACGATGGCGGTGATTTTCTCAGCGAGTTTGGCTGCCTCCCGGTCGTGGCGCACGTCCTCGTCTTCCTGAAGCGGCTTTTCGAGCGGATTGCGCAGCAGCAGCGCATTAACTCCCTCTCCCTCCGGGAGAGGACTGGGGTGAGGGTCAGCGCTTCCCTCCGCCAAAGGCAGCAAGACGATAGCGCCCTCCTGTGCGTCATGGTGCCAGCCATGTGCGCGGAAGCCGTCAAACGCCGGCTGCGCGGCGAACACCCGGTTCACCGCCTGGATGACCGCCGGGGCGCTGCGCCGCGAAGTGTCCTGTTCCAGCCGGGCAGCGGCAAAATCGCGCATCAGGCTGGCGGCGGCAATCTGGAAGAGGCGCGGTTCGGCGCGGCGGAAACGGTAGATCGACTGCTTGGGGTCGCCCACCAGGAACACGCTGGGACGGCTGCCGGCAGCATCATAGGCGCCCAGCCAGGACTGCACCACCTGCCACTGCAGGGGGTTGGTATCCTGAAACTCGTCCAGCAGGATATGGCTGTAGCGGCTGTCCAGCTTGTACTGCATGTATTCCGCGTAATCGCTGCGGCTCAGCAACTGGAATGCGCGCCATTCGACATCGGTGAAGTCCAGCATCTGGCGCGCATCCTTGAGGCGCTGGTAGGCGTCCAGCAGCGCCGCGCCACAGCGCAGGCCGATGCAATTGAAGCGATACGCCGCCTGGGCGGTGAGGCAGTCGCGGGTTTCGCGCAGCAGGCTGCAAACCATCTGGTGCAGCTCGATCAGGCGCGCCTCGCCATTCGCGCCCAGCCGCTTGGCCTGGGCGGGCGAGGCGCTGCGAACACGCGGCGTGCCGGCCTGGGTAAAGTACACCTGCCATAGCGCCTCGAAACGCTGGGCAAGATCGTTCAGCGCAAGCGCATCGACCAAGCGGGCCGCGAGTTTCTGGTCGGTCGCGGTATTCTTCTCCAGGAGTTGCGCATATTCGGCGTGCCATCCGGCGAGCACCGTGTCCTGCTGTCTTTCCGCCAGCACGTCCCGGGCGGGATCGACTTCCAGTTCGAGCCGCAGGCGCTCCAGGGCATAGCCAAGGGGATCGGCCTGCCCTGCGGTGTAAGCCCACCACTCGGCACGTTTGGCGACGAAGCCCAGCAACAGCGCGCGGGTATTGAACAGGCCGTGGTCGCGGAACAGTTCCCGCAAGGCGCTGGCGGTTGTGTCTCCCGCCTGTTGTACAGCCATGTCCTCGGCAAAGCTCTGCCAGGCTTCTTCCAGCAAGGCCGAGGTCTGGTCGAGGAGGGAAAAATTGCTCACCGCGCCGCCTTCCAGTGGCGCCTTCTGCAGCAACTGCAGGAACCAGCCATGAAAAGTGTTGATGGTGAGCGCCGGCGTGGCGGTCAGCACGCGCTCCAGCAGGTTGCGCGCGCGCGGCAGCAATACATCGACCTCCTTGTCCGGCAAGGCGCGCTGGCGCAGGAATTCGCGCGCCTCGTCTTCCGGCTGCAGGGCCAGCAGGCGCAGCCATTCCAGCAGGCGCGCCTGCATCTCCTGGGCCGCCTTGCGCGTAAAGGTGATGGCGAGGATTTCGCCCGGCTCTGCGCCCGCCAGCAGCAGGCGCAGAATGCGCGACACCAGCAGCCAGGTCTTGCCGCTGCCGGCACAGGCTTCGATCACGACCGAGCGCCCGGGGTTCAGGGCTGTGTGGTAGTCGAAATCATGCATTCCAGTAATCCTTGCGGCACAGGCCGCGCATTTCGCAGTATTCGCAAACCTGGCTTGTTCCCTGCGCAGGCAGCGGAGCGCCCTGATACAAGGCGTTAAACATATCGCGCAAACGCTCTCGGTTGGCCTCGGCCAGTTCGGCGATATCCTCGTCCGGCTCGACCTGGCGCACCGTCTCCTCGTCCACCGCCACGAACGCGGCCTGCTGCGGCATTTCTCCCAGCAGCAGGGCATAACAGGGCAGCTGAACATCCTCGCCGGCCTGCTTGAGTTTTTTCTTCAGCGCATCGGTGGTCTGCGTCTTGTAGTCCAGCACCGCGAGGCTACCCCCCTTGCTGTCCACCCGGTCCAGCCGGCCGCGCAAAACAAGCGATCGTTCACCAGCCAGGGGAATGTCCAGCGTGCGCGCCAGTTCCCCTTCCTGCCAGCGCCAGCCTTCCTGTTCCCGCGCCAGTTGCCAGCTGATGTAGCCGGGAATGGAGGCTTCCCAGCGCAGGGCCCAGGCATGGCTGACAAAATCCGCTTCGATGGCGCGGGCAAAGACTTCCCTGCTGATATCCTGCAGACCCTGCTGCAGCATGGCGGCATCCAGGCCGCTCAGAACCGGAAAGACACGGTGGAAGCGATGCAGAATGTCATGCACGTAATTGCCGTAATCGCGCTTCTCCAGCGTGGTCGATACCTCGTCCAGCTCGTTGAGGCGCAGGGCGTGGCGCGCATAGAACTGGTAAGGGCAAGCCACCAGGCTGTTGTAGCCGCTGGCGGAAAGGGCGGCGGGAACAAGCTGCGCGGGCAGCGCGGGGGCAGGATGCACAGTGAGAACCGTAAGCTGAGAGCTGAGAGCTGAGAGCTGAGAGCTGCAATCCGCGCTGTCCACCTGCAAGCTTTCGCGATATGCCAGCAGGTGGAATATTTCCAGCCGCTCGAACCACGGGCTGAGGAGGTTGGGCTCGCCGTTTTTACGCGCCTGCCAGGTCACCCACACTTCCGGGCAAGCGTTAATCAGCGCTGCCAGATTCTGCCGTTCGATTTCCAGTTCGGCGCGACGGTCGGGCAAACCGAGCTGCGCCCGCACCGCCTGGTTGAAGAACACGCTTTCGCGGCCGTGCCCCGGCAAATGGTTCGCGTCAGCGCCGACAATGATGACGCCGTCGAAGCGGCGCAAGCGACAGGCTGCGAGGTGAGTAAACACCACCGGGCTGGTGATGCTGTCGTCACGGAAAACCGCCTCTTCAAGCTGCTGGTTCAGCCATTGCCGCCATTCGGAATAGGTGAATGAAGTAGCGTCCGAGGCCAGTTCGTGGCTCAGGCGGTCGAGCAACAGGAGCAATTGTTCCCCCGCCAGATCGCACTGCAGACCGGCACGGATCTGCAAGGCATCCAGGCTTGCAAGCAAGCCTTGCAGCCACTCGGCCAGCGGGCGCGCTTTGCGTTTTTCCAGCAGTTTTTGTGCCTCGGCCAGGGCCTGAAGCAACTCGATGACCTCTTGCTCTTCCCCGGCCAAGGCGCGGTAACGCTTCAGGTGCGACACCACGCCATGCTTGCGGATCAGCTGCTCCAGCCGGAATACCCCATGGCGCCGCCGTGCCGGCTCCCAGGCAGTAAAAATGAACGGGGATTTGAGCAGGTCGAGCAAGTCCTGGTAATGGAACCGGCTGTCCAGGTTGTCCAGCCAGCGCATCACCACCGTGCTGGCGCTGGTGGTGGAAAGGGTCCAGCCAGTTTCGTCAGCCACCAGCACTGCCGCCCGCTCCAGCAGCGCGCGCGCGCGCCGTGCCACGAGCCGGTCCTGGACCACCACGGCAATCGCGGCTTTGCCTTGCGCCAGCCATTGGCCGACACGGGAGGCGACGGTTTCGGCCTCCTGTTCCAGGCTGCTGGCGCTGCAGAGAAAAAGCCGCCCATGCTGGCCTGACAAAGGGCTGGTGGAAGCGATTTCATGGAAAGCACTGGCGCGGTCGTGCATGTGTTCGCTTTGACCGGTGTCGGCCCAGGCTTCCGACAACAGGTGACTCAGACTGCCGGAATCCGCTTCCGGCCTGGGATCCATGAAATGCCGCACCGGGCGGGATTTTGCATAAAGCGCGAAAAAGGCCGATTCCATGGGGACGAGGTCGTTGAGTCCCACGGTGTAGAGCGGCGCCGCGGCCGTCTCGGCCAGTTGCGCCAGTTGCAGGTGGTAAAGTGCCGCATCGTCCAGCGCACCATCTCCACTGCTGGCGCTGGCGGACAAGGCATGCCACATTTCATGCACCAGCCGGGCCTCGAATTGCAGCGGGCTGCCGCTGCGTGCGCGGTAAGCCTGTTCCAGCTGATGCAGAAACGACTCATAAGAAGAAGGGAGCGACACCTGACACAGGGTGATTTCATCGAACAGCCGCAGCAGTTCTGCACTGACCTGCCACACATCGGCAGGACGAAACCAGTCCCGGTCGCGCAAAGCCCGATAGATCAGGGCCTGGCAGCGACTGGCCGGCAGGCGCGCACGCCCCACGTCCACCTGCTCCGCGAGACCTCTCAGGGTGGCGAAGCGCGGCAGGAGCAAAGTATCCACTCCAGCCTTTTCCCGCAACAGGCGGCTCAATTCACCCACCGCGCAAAGATTTGGCAGCAGCACTGTCACGCCGCTCAGGTTGGGCAGGCGAGCGCGCTCCAGGGCAATGATTTCGCGCGCGGCAGTGGCGAGCAACGGATGCGGCGCGATGCTGCTCATTTCAGCACAAATCGCATCGCCGACATGCCACCGGCCGCAAGCGCCGTGCCCATGGCGAAATTCAGCCAGAATGGCCAATGACTGCGAGGTTCGAGCAGGAAAGGCAAAAAGAACAGCAGCGAGGGCGGCACAAGGTAGAAAATATCGCGCGCGAAAGCACTTACCCGCGCCACATCGCGCGTATCCCAATACAGCCACGCCATGGCCAGCATCGACGTCAGTGGCAGCGAGACAATCACCGCGCCCCAGAAAGGGGAACGTTTGGCCGCTTCCGCCGCTGCGAGCAGAACCGCCACGCTGATTAAAATTTTTAACGCCAGCATCAATGCTTCCCTTACTTGGTATTTTTGGTTAGCATAGCGCTTATCCCTGTTCCTGACCACCTGCAACAGACGCAGCTTCAAACCAACATCAATCAAAAAATCCCATTAATCTCAGAACGTTAAGAGGTAAGCCATGAGCGAACATATCCATTACATCAGCGACGATTCCTTTGAGCAGGAAGTTCTGCAATCGCAAATTCCCGTACTGGTCGACTACTGGGCTGACTGGTGCGGCCCCTGCAAGATGATCGCCCCCATCCTGGATGAAGTCGCGCAGGAATACGCCGGCAAGATCAAGATTACCAAGCTCAATATTGACGAAAATCAGGCCACGCCACCCAAGTTTGGCATCCGCGGCATCCCCACCCTGATGATTTTCAAGAACGGCAACGTGGAAGCCACCAAGGTGGGCGCGCTGTCCAAATCCCAACTCACCGCTTTTATTGACAGCAATATCTAAAGCCGTTAGTCTGCAAGCGAATTACTCCTTTCGACTGGCAAGCGCCTAGCTTGCCAGTTCAAGTTTCATCAGTCTTGATCTTTCCTGCAAGTCATCCTACAAGCACTCTAATAGCCATGCATTTATCCGAACTAAAACAACAACATGTGTCAGAACTGGTCGAAATGGCCATCGCCAACGAGATCGATGGCGCCAGCCGACTGCGCAAGCAGGACCTGATTTTCGCCCTGCTCAAGAATCAGGCAAAAAAAGGCGAAAGCATCTTTGGCGATGGCACGCTGGAAGTACTGCAGGACGGCTTCGGCTTTCTGCGCTCGCCCGACACCTCGTACCTGGCCGGCCCGGATGACATCTACGTCAGCCCCTCGCAGATTCGCCGTTTCAACCTGCACACCGGCGACACCATCCAGGGCGAGATCCGCACACCCAAGGAAGGCGAACGCTACTTCGCGCTGGTAAAGGTGGACAAGGTCAACGGCGAACCGCCGGAGAATTCCAAGCACAAGATCCTGTTCGAAAACCTCACGCCGCTGTTTCCCACCCAGCCACTGATCCTGGAACGCGACATCAAGTCGGAAGAAAACATCACCGGCCGCGTCATCGACATGGTCGCGCCCATCGGCAAGGGCCAGCGCGGCCTGCTGGTAGCCAGCCCGAAAAGCGGCAAGACCGTGATGCTGCAGCATATTGCCCACGCCATCGCCGCCAACCACCCCGACGTCATCATGTTCGTGCTGCTCATCGACGAGCGTCCCGAGGAAGTGACGGAAATGACCCGCACCGTGCGCGGCGAAGTGGTCGCCTCCACCTTCGACGAACCGGCCACGCGCCACGTGCAGGTCGCCGAAATGGTGCTGGAAAAGGCCAAGCGTCTGGTAGAGCACAAAAAGGACGTGGTCATCCTGCTCGACTCCATCACCCGCCTGGCACGCGCTTACAACACCGTGGTCCCCGCCTCCGGCAAGGTCCTCACCGGCGGCGTCGACGCCAACGCCCTGCAGCGCCCCAAACGCTTCTTCGGCGCCGCGCGCAACATCGAGGAAGGCGGCAGCCTGACCATCATCGCCACGGCGCTGGTGGACACTGGCTCGCGCATGGACGACGTGATCTACGAAGAGTTCAAGGGCACCGGCAACATGGAA
This sequence comes from Sulfuricella sp., assembly GCA_028714955.1. Lineage (GTDB taxonomy): Bacteria > Pseudomonadota > Gammaproteobacteria > Burkholderiales > Sulfuricellaceae > Sulfurimicrobium. The sequence goes on along the minus strand of JAQTLK010000043.1, from coordinate 4,086 downwards.
ATTCACCTTGACCGCAAGATGGCGGAGAAACGCCTTTATCCGGCGATCAACGTCAACCGCTCCGGCACCCGACGCGAAGAACTGCTCATCAAGCCCGATGTCCTGCAAAAAATCTGGGTCCTGCGCAAATTGCTTTACCCGATGGACGACCTCGACGCGATGGAATTCCTGCTCGACAAGATCAAGGCCACCAAGAGCAACGCGGACTTCTTCGACTCCATGCGCAGAGGCTAAGGGCTCGCCCAGCGGGAAGAACCGGGAATAAGGGCGCACGATCGCGGCTCCACGGAAAAGCTCTGTAGCGGAATCCGGGATCGCCCGGAAGGACACGGAGGAATTCCGGATTTCATTTCATCCGGGCAACGCTGATCTCCCGCAGGTTCCTGAGTTGCAAACTGATTTCGATTTACCGCCTGATCGCCTCCAGCGTTGCCTCGCCAAGTCCCGCCGGCGATTCCGCCACCACCACACCCGCCGCCTGCAACGCCTTGATCTTGTCCTCCGCCCGCCCGCTGCCGCCCGCGATGATGGCGCCGGCATGCCCCATGCGCTTGCCTTTGGGCGCAGTCTGGCCGGCGATGTAACCGGCTACCGGCTTGGTGACATGGGTCTTGATGTATTCGGCTGCCGCCTCTTCGCGCGTGCCGCCGATTTCACCCACCATGATGATGGCCTCGGTTTCAGGGTCGTCCTGAAACAGTTTCAGGCAGTCGATGAAATCCAGCCCCTTGATCGGATCGCCGCCGATGCCGACACAGGTGCTCTGGCCCAGTCCGGCCCTGGTGGTCTGATACACGGCCTCATAGGTAAGCGTGCCGGAACGGGAGACGATGCCGACCTTGCCCTTTTTGTGGATGAAGCCGGGCATGATGCCGATCTTGCATTCTTCCGGCGTGATGATGCCGGGACAGTTGGGGCCAATCAGCACGGAATGGCTGTCCTTCAGCGCCGCCTTGACCTTCATCATGTCCAGCACCGGAATCCCTTCGGTGATGCAGACGATCACCGCGATCCCCGCCGCGGCCGCTTCCATGATGGAGTCCGCCGCAAACGCCGGCGGCACGTAGATCATGGTGGCGTCGGCGCCGGTTTCCTTCACCGCGTCGCGCACCGTGTTGAATACCGGCAGGTTGAGGTGGGTCTGTCCGCCCTTGCCCGGCGTCACGCCCCCTACCATCTTGGTGCCATAAGCGATTGCCTGTTCGGAGTGGAAAGTTCCCTGCTTGCCGGTGAAACCCTGGCAAATGACCTTGGTGTTCCTGTTGACCAGAATGCTCATGTTTTCTCCTACGCCACCGCGGCCACGGCTCGCCTGGCCGCGTCGGTCAGATCATTGGCGGAGATCACCCCCACCCCGCTCTCCGCCAGCATTTTCTGCCCCAGTTCGACGTTTGTGCCCTCCAGGCGCACGATCACCGGCACCTTGACGCCCACCTCCTTGACCGCCGCGATGATGCCCTCGGCGATGATGTCGCAGCGCATGATGCCGCCGAAGATATTGACCAGGATGGCTTTGACGTTGGCGTCAGAAAGAATGATCTTGAACGCTCTGGCCACGGTATCCGCCGTCGCGCCGCCGCCCACGTCGAGAAAATTGGCCGGTTGGCCGCCGTGCAGCTTGATCAGGTCCATGGTCGCCATGGCCAGGCCGGCGCCGTTCACCATGCAGCCGATGTTGCCGTTGAGGGCAATGTAATTGAGGTCCGCCTCGCGTGCCGCCGCTTCCTTGGGGTCGTCCTGCGTCGGATCGCGCAGGATCGCCAGTTCCTTCTGGCGGTAGAGGGCGTTGTCCTCCACGCTGATCTTGCAATCCAGCGCCACCAGTTCACCGGCGACCGTCACTACCAGCGGGTTGATCTCCACCAGGGAAAGGTCGTTTTTCATGAACAGTTGGTAAATACCCTTGGCCAGCCTGCCAAAGGCGCCGACCTGCGCGCCCTCCAGCCCCAGGCCGAAAGCGATGTTGCGGCACTGGTAATCCTGCAACCCCCAGACCGGGTCGCACGTTTCGCGCAAAATCTTGTCCGGTTCGGTGCGGGCGATTTCCTCGATCTCCATGCCACCACTGCCGGAAGCCACCATCACGACGCGCTCCGCTTCGCGGTCCACGGTGAGGCTAAGGTAGATTTCGCGCGCGATATCGAGCGTTTCTTCAACCAGAAGACGTGCCACCATCTGCCCGTCGGGAGCGTTCTGATAAGTCACCAGGCGGCTGCCGAGCAAAGTACTCACGGCATGGATCAGGTCGTCCACGCTGCGCACCACGCGCACGCCGCCCGCCTTGCCGCGTCCGCCGGCGTGAATTTGCGCCTTGACCACCCAAGCCGTCCCGCCCAGATGGCTTGCCGCCATTTCGGCCTGTCCCGCGTTGTCGAGCACCACGCCGCGCGGCGTGGGAATACCCTGGTCGCGCAGCAACTGTTTTGCCTGATATTCATGCAGATTCATTGTTTTTCTCGTTGAAAATTCACAACCGGGCCCGCAGGCCCAAAGTGTGTCATTGTGGCGGAAAATTTACCGTTAATCCAGCAACAGTCCGCCCTGTGCTAAAGTTGCACGATATGAACGCCCTGCAACGAATTTCAGACCTCGCCTGGCATCAGGATATCGTCTATTTGGCCGGCATCGTCATGCTGGCGGCGCTCGTGCTTTATCGCTTCAAACCGGGCGTGCGACGCACGCTGACAAACACCCTCGGATTCTTCCTCGCCTGCCTGGCAGGGCTGTTCATGAGCGGCGTTTTCGCTTATCTCGGGTTTGCCAACGCGGCCTCCGCCCTGCATGAAATCTTCATCGTCGCCGAAGGCATGGCGGTCATCCGCCTTACCGGCCTGTTCGTCTTCCGCATCCTGCTCCCCCTCGCGCGTCTCAACCCGCCCAGCATTCTCGAAGACATGCTGGTCATCCTGATATATATTGCCTGGGGTATGGTGCGGCTGCGCTACGCCGGAGTGGACCTCTCCGGCATCGTCACGACATCGGCCGTCATTACCGCAGTCATTGCCTTTTCCATGCAGGACACGCTCGGCAACATCCTCGGCGGACTGGCGCTGGAGCTCGACAACTCCTTCGAAATCGGGGACTGGATCAAGGCGGACGACGTTGTCGGCAAGGTGGTGGATATCCGCTGGCGCTCCACCTCGATCGAAACCCGCAACTGGGAAACGGTGGTCATCCCCAACAGCGTGCTGATGAAAACCAAGTTCAGCGTGCTCGGCAAACGCATGGGCCAGTCCGAACAGTGGCGGCGCTGGGTGTGGTTCAACGTGGACTATGACATTCCGCCGGCGCGGGTGATTGGAATCGTGCAAAAGGCCATCCAGGACGCCGACATTCCGCTGGTGGCAAAACAACCCGCGCCCAATTGCGTCATGATGGATTTCGACTCAAGCTCGGCACGCTACGCGGTGCGCTACTGGCTTACTGACCTCGCCGTCGATGACCCCACCGATTCGGCCGTGCGCACCCATGTTTATGCCGCCTTGGCGCGCGCCGGAATCAGGCTGTCGGTGCCCGGGCATAACGTGCATGTCATCAAGGAAAGCGAGAAGCATGACCAGGCGCGACAGTCGCGCGAAATCGCGCGGCGCATCGAAGCCCTGCGCAAAATCGACCTGTTCCGGCTATTCAGCGAGAGCGAACTGCAAGCCGTAGCGGAAAGCCTGAGATTCGCCCCCTTCGCCAGGGGCGACGTAATCACCCGGCAAGGTGCCGTGGCCCACTGGCTCTACATCCTCACGGAGGGCGAAGCCGAAGTAGTGCTGGAAACGCCCGCCGGCAAGCGCCTCCTGAATCCCATCCAGGCGCCAGGCTTCTTTGGCGAGATGGGCATGATGACCGGAGCGCCGCGCAGCACCACGATCACGGCGAAAACCGATGTGGAGTGCTATCAACTGGACAAGAAATCCTTTGAAAGCATCATCCATTCACGTCCCTCCATGGCGGAGGAAATCACCCAGGTGTTGGTGGCGCGCCAGGCCGAGCTTCATGCCGTACTGAACGACCTCGCCGAAGCCCAGCGTTCCGAAACGCAGCAACAATCGGAAATTCTCAAACAGGTAAAACGCTTTTTCGGTCTGGGCTAGG
>JAQTLK010000042.1 GCA_028714955.1 Sulfuricella sp. | reverse complement strand
ACCCCGTTTGCCGGTTTTGCAGGTCAATAGTCATTCTATTGACCAAGAAAGCGGTGAAATATGGACCGCCCAGGCGGATTTGCAGCCGATTTCCTTCAAGTCCGACAGGCTCCTAGGCACAAGCAGGTTTTACCGCGCGCGCATGCGTGCTGTGCCAAACGGCCACTATGCCGGGCACGGAAATTCAGGCGGTTGCCAGCCCTGGGCAATCTTTTCCGCCCAGAACAGGCCAATCACCGTTTTTACATCGGTAATACGCCCGCTGCGCACCCACTCCAGCGCTTCCGCCAGCGGGAGGGTGAATATCTCCAGAAACTCGTCGCCATCGCGGTTGTGCTTGCCGAGTGTCAGCTCCTCGGCCAGATACAGGCGCATGCTTTCGTCGGAATAACCGATGCAGGGATGGATGGTCGCCACATAGCGCCATTTCAGCGCGATGTAGCCGGTTTCCTCCCGCAACTCGCGCTGTCCGCAGGCCAGCGGCGGCTCGCCGGGGTCGATCTTGCCAGCCGGCAGTTCTAATACATCGCGCCGCAGTGGATAGCGAAACTGCCGCTCCAGCACCACTTCGCCATTGGCCAGCAGTGGAATCACCACTACGGCGCCTGGATGCACGATATATTCGCGCACTGCCTGTCGACCGTTGGGCAGTGCCACGCGGTCCTCTTTCACATGCAACAGGTTCCCGCGGTATACGCTGCGGGAAGAAAGCTGCGTCTCGGTGAGGTCGTCGGCTGCCATTTACGTCTTGATGTCCTTGCGCGATGGGCGTTCAGTCGAGCGGCCGTTTTTTAACCTTGAAACCTCAGTTGGACGGGCTGGAGTATGCGGTTTTTTGCGAGATGGGCAAAAAACCGCCCATCCCTGCCTACCCCGTTTCGGGTGCAGGGCAAGGCGCAACGACGCGGAATGCTTATTCCATTCCAAGGCGTTGCAACGCCGCCATGCGCCCTAAAAACCGTGCAATCCGGCCCGTAGCGCCCTCACCAAACGGGTGAGCGTAAAATTGCGACAAAAGTTGTTTAGAGCCAAAACCCTATACCTCATGGTATAGCGGTCGACTGAGGTTTCTAGGTTTAACGCCGCCGCCACAGGTAGCGATAGGCGAATCCGGGAAAAGCGAACACCAGAAACAGGCAACCGGTGACCGCGTAGAATTCCCATCCCTGTATATGACGCGGCCCCAGTCGCGTTTCGAGCAGCACGCTTGCACCGCCCACCACGAAGTAAAGAATGACGAGTTCCAGCAAATGCCAGGCGAAATGCTTGCCGCGGCCAGGCGGAATGACAAGCATCAGGCGATCGGACATGAACGGCAGGTTCGCCGCTACCAGCGCGATAAGCAGAAGTATCGTGGCTGCCGCTGTCACAGCAGTGATCGCTGGATAGCATAGGCACACAACGCCATCAGCGGTTGCGGCAGGATACCCAGTGCCAGAACGGCAATGCCGTTGCTGCTCATGAGCATGGCCATGTCGCCCTGGGGCTTGAGCGGGGCCTTGTCCAGCGGCGCATCGAAGTACATCAGCTTGACGATGCGCAGGTAGTAAAATGCGCCGATCACCGAAAACAGCACCGCGGCCACCACCACCCAGAGGAAACCGGCCTGGAGCGCGGCCTGCAGCACTGACAGTTTGGCATAGAAACCGACCGTTGGCGGGACGCCCGCCATGGAAAACATCAGCAACAGCATCACGAATGCATACCACGGACTACGCTGATTGAGCCCCTTGAAATCATCCAGGGTTTCCGCTTCAAAGCCTTGGCGCGAGAGCAGCATGACCATGCCGAAACCGCCCATGCTCATCAGCACATAGGCCAGAACGTAAAACATGGAGGCGCTATAGCCGTCCAGCGTGCCGGACAGTATCCCGAGCAGCAGGAAGCCCATGTGGGAAATCGTCGAGTACGCCAGCATGCGCTTGATGTTGCTCTGCGCGATGGCGGTGACATTGCCGATCGCCATGGAAAGCAGCGCCATGATGATCAGCATGCCCTGCCAGTCATGCACCAGGCCATGCAGGCCCTCCACCAGCAAGCGCATAACGAAGGCGAATGCGGCAATCTTCGGCGCCGCGCCGACAAACAGCGTCACCGCCGTCGGCGCGCCCTGATACACATCCGGTATCCACATGTGGAACGGCACCACGCCAAGCTTGAACGCCAGGCCGGCAACGATGAACACCAGGCCGAAGCTCAACACGACATGATTGCCGGTGGTGTGCTGAATCATGGTCGCCACCTGGCTGAGATTCAGGCTGCCGGTCGCCCCGTAGAGCATGGACATGCCATACAGCAGCAAGCCGGAAGCCAGCGCACCCAGAACGAAATACTTTATGGCGGCCTCGGTCGCCAGTGCTGAATCGCGGTTCAGCGCCACCATGGCATAGAGACTCAACGACATCAGCTCCAGCCCCATGTACAGCACCAAAAAGTGATTTGCAGAAATCATCACCATCATGCCCAGCAGCGCGAACAGCGCCAGGGCAAAAAATTCACCACGAAACATGCCGCGCAGGCTGAGGTAGCTGCGCGAATAAACCAGGACCACGGAGACGGCGATGTAGCTCATCAGCTTGAGCACGTCGCTCATGGCATCGTCCACGAACATGTCGCTGAAGGTATGGGAAGGCACGGAGGTATGCGTCGAAACCGTGATCCAGGCGGCCCCGAGGAGGGTTAGCTGAGCCAGCGCATAAGTAATGAACCTGTTCTTCTCGGTCAGGAACAGGTCGACGACAAGAATCAACGAAACCATCGCCAGCACGAAAATTTCCGGCAGGACGGGGGTCAGGTTGGGCATGGCAACGATCATTGCATTCTCTCTTTAATTGCTTGCTATAACGTGAAACTCGCATAGCGAGCGCCGCGTCCCCCTCTCCTTCCGGGAGAGAGGGGGGGTGAGGGAAACGGTCATGTCGAGTTTCCCGATCCGGTGCATCACGCTGGCCATCACCGTTACAGCTTGCTTTGCGCCACGTGAGTGAGCAGATTGTTGACCGAAGCGTGCATGACTTCGGTAACCGGCAAGGGGTACAGGCCCATGCCCAGCACGGCTGCCGCAAGAAGCGCCAGCACCAGGAACTCGCGGCTGCCGATGTCGCTCAGGCGCTCTACACGGGGATTGGCCACGGCGCCGAACACCACCCGCTTGTACATCCACAAGGTATAGGCCGCGCCGGTAATCAGCGTGGTCGCCGCCAGAAAGCCATACCAGAAATTGGCCTTGATGGCACCCAGAATCACCATGAACTCGCCCACGAACCCGCTGGTGCCAGGCAAGCCCGAATTTGCCATGGCAAACAGCATGAAGAACGCAGCGAACATCGGCATTTTATTCGCCACGCCGCCGTAGTCGGCAATGTTGCGCGTATGCATGCGGTCATATAGCACGCCCACGCAAAGGAACATCGCGCCGGCAACGAAGCCATGGGAAACCATCTGCACCAGGGCGCCTTCCATACCAAGTTGATTGAAGATGAACAGGCCCAGGGTGACGAAACCCATATGGGAAATGGATGAATAGGCAATGAGCTTTTTCATGTCGCTCTGCACCAGCGCCACCAGGCCGATATAAACGACTGCGATCAGGGACAGGGTGATCATGAAGCCGGACAGGGCGTGGCTGGCATCGGGCGCGATGGGCAGGGAGAAGCGCAGGAAACCGTAGGCGCCAACTTTCAGCATGATCGCCGCCAGCACCACGGAACCGCCTGTCGGCGCTTCCACATGTGCGTCCGGCAACCAGGTATGCACCGGCCACATCGGCACCTTGACGGCAAAGGCAGTAAAAAAAGCCAGAAAGATCAGGACTTGAGCCTCGAGACCCAGCGGCAGAGCGTGGTAGTCGAGAATGCTGAAGCTGCCGCCCGACTTGTTGAACAGGTAAATAAGGGCAACCAGCATCAGCAGGGAGCCGATCAGGGTGTAGAGAAAAAACTTGACCGCCGCATACACGCGATTCGGCCCACCCCACACGCCGATGGCGATGAACATCGGGATCAGCATCGCCTCCCAGAAGACGTAGAACAGGATGGCATCCAGTGCGGCGAACACGCCGATCATCAGGCCGGACATGATGAGAAAGGCGGCCATATATTGCGCGACATTCTTCTCGATGACCTTCCAGCCCGCGATCACCACCAGCAGGGTGGTGAAACTGGTGAGCAGGATAAACAGCACCGAGATGCCGTCCACGCCGAGGTTATAGTGGATATTGAAGGCCGGAATCCAGGACTTGTACTCGACGAATTGCATGTCGCTGGTCAGGCGGTCGAAGCCGGTATACAGGGGAATACTGATGATAAATCCGGCCAGCGCGCCGATCAGCGCGATGATGCGGGCAAATTGCGCATTGCGGTCGCTGCCCGTGGCAAGCACCAGCAGACCTGCCACGATCGGCAACCAGATTACCCAGCTTAACAATGTCGAACCTTCGCTCATAACTTCCCTAAATTGTTCTGTAGCTCATCATTTCACGAACAGCGAAATCATCAGGAACACGCCGATGATCATGGCGAACGCATAGTGGTAAATGTAGCCGGACTGCACATGGCGGATCAGCGCTGAGGACCAGCCGACAAGCCGTGCGGTGCCATTCACGAACAGGCCGTCGATCAGCCATACATCCCCGCCACGCCACAAGCTGCGACCCAGCAGGCGCGCGCCGCCGGCGAAGAAGAAGTCGTTGAAGGCATCGAAACCGTATTTGTTTTCCAGGATGGTGGAAATCAGGCTGAATTTCGCCTTGATTAGCGCCGGCAGTTCCGGGCGGCGGATATACAGGAACCAGGCCGTCCCCGCGCCGCTCGCGGCGAGCCAGAAAGGCAGCGTGGCCACGGAGTGCAGCATCATCGCCCAGATGCCGTGAAACTCCTCTGCCATGTGCGCCAGGGCATGATGGTCGTGCGCGATGAAAATGGCGTCGCTGAAGTACCCGCCGAACAGCATCGGCCCTACCAGCCAGCCCGCGGCCACGGAGGGAATGGCCAGCAGCAGCAATGGCACGGTTACCACCCACGGCGACTCGTGCGGCACGACCGGCCCATGGTGGCCGTGGTCATCGTGGTCATGTCCGGCTGGTGCCGCATGGCGGAAGCGTTCCTCGCCGTGAAAAGTATAGAACACCAGGCGGAATGAGTAGAAACCGCCGACGAACACGCCAGCCAGAATCGCCAGGTAGGCGAAGCCCGCACCGGGGATGGCAGACAGTCCGACCGCCTCGATGATCGAGTCTTTGGAGAAAAAACCGGAGAATGGCGGCAAGCCGGCATTGGCAAGGGCGCCGATCAGCATGGTCAGGTAGGTAATCGGCATGTACTTGCGTAGCCCGCCCATGTGGCGCATGTCCTGCTGGTGGTGCATGGCGATGATGACCGAGCCGGCGCCGAGAAACAGCACCGCCTTGAAGAATGCGTGGGTCATGAGGTGGAATATCGCCGCCGAATAGGCAGAAGCGCCCAGAGCCACGGTCATGTAACCCAGTTGCGACAGGGTGGAATAGGCTATCACGCGCTTGATATCGGTCTGCACGATGGCGACCAGCGCCATGAACAGCGCGGTGATGGCGCCGATCACGATGACGAAGGACAGCGCAGTTTCAGACAGTTCGAACAGCGGGGACATGCGCGCTACCATGAAGATACCGGCGGTCACCATGGTTGCGGCATGAATCAGGGCAGAAATCGGCGTCGGGCCTTCCATCGAGTCCGGTAGCCAGACATGCAGCGGAAACTGCGCGGATTTACCCATGGCGCCGACGAACAGCAGGATGCAGATAACCGACATCAACTGCCAGTCCTGCCCCTCCAGCAGGGCTATTTTCATGCCGGCCAATTCCGGCGCCATGGAAAAAACGGCGGCGTAGTCCAGCGTACCGAAATAGGCCAGCACCATGCCGATGCCGAGCAGGAAGCCAAAATCGCCCACCCGGTTGACCAGAAAGGCCTTGAGGTTGGCATAGATTGCCGTCGGCCGGGTAAACCAGAAGCCGATCAGCAGGTAGGACACCAGCCCCACGGCTTCCCAGCCGAAGAACAGCTGGAGAAAGTTGTTGCTCATCACCAGCATCAGCATGGAGAAGGTGAACAGCGAGATATAGCTGAAGAAGCGCTGGTAGCCAGGATCGTCGCGCATGTAGCCAATCGTGTAGATATGAACCATGAGCGAAACGAAGGTAACCACCACCATCATCAAGGCGGATAGCCGGTCGATCAGGAAGCCGATTTCAAAGCGCGTCTCTCCGGCGGTAAGCCAGGTGTAGACACTGCCATTGAAGACATGCCCAGCCAGCGCGTCCTGGAAAATGAGGAGCGATGCCGCAAAGGATATGAGCACGCCGATGATCGTGACCCAGTGTGAAAGGGCGCGGCCAATCAGCCAGCCGAACAGGCCGGCAACCAGAGCGCCGGCCAGGGGGGCGAGCGGCACGAGCAGATAGAGTTTTTGCATTTCAGTCATGTATTGAGTTCTCAGTTATCAGCTATCGGTTATCAGTTACTGAAAACTGATAACTGAATACTAAAAGCTACCCCTTCAAATGATCCAGATCCTGCACGTTGATCGTGCGCAGATTGCGGAACAACACCACCAGAATGGCCAAACCGATTGCGGCTTCGGCCGCGGCCACGGTGAGAATGAAAAAGACGAAAATCTGCCCCGCCGTATCGTGAAGATAGTGTGAAAACGCCACGAAATTCATGTTCACCGCGAGCAGCATCAACTCGATCGCCATGAGAATGACAATGACGTTCTTGCGGTTGAGAAAAATGCCCAGCACGCTGATGGAAAAAAGGATCGCGCCCAAAACCAGATAATGGGAAAGAGTTAGCACCGGTGGCTCCTCATGATTGTTGCTCGGCTGATGGAGTGGCATCCGCAGCCTGCGGCCTCAGCTTGTTGTCCGGTTGCACTGGAATGATGCGCAAACGGTCATTGCGGCGTACCGCGATCTGTGCGGCAGGATCCTGATACTTGGTGTCTTTGCGGTGGCGCAACGTAAGCGCGATGGCCGCAACGATCGCCACCAGCAGTATGATCGAGGCAATCTCGAACGGATACACGTATTCCGTGTAAATCTGGCGCCCCAATTCCTTGATATTGCTGTAGCCCGGTCCGTGCACGTTCGGCGCGCCGCCGTTGCCGTTCGCCCAGAAATTGCGCCCGGCCAGCACCAGCGTCATTTCCGCCGCCATCAAAACCGCCACCGTCAGTGCCAGGGGAAAATTGCTCCAGAACCCTTCGCGCAGGAGGTCATAGTTGATGTCGAGCATCATCACCACGAACAGGAACAGCACCATTACCGCGCCCACATAAACCAGCACCAGGGTGATTGCGAGAAATTCGGCTTCCAGCGTGACCCACAAGGCAGCGGCGGTAAAAAATGCCAGCACCAGGAAGAGGGCAGAATGCACCGGGTTCCGCGCAGTCACCACGCGTGCCGCCGCAAACAGCAGGATTGCCGCAAAGAAATAAAAAATCATCGTTTCTAAATTCATCAAACCGAATCCTGTCAAAAGCCCGGCACTGCTTGATTAACGGTATGGCGCATCTGCAGCCTTGTCGCGGGCAATCTGTTCTTCATGCTTGTCGCCCAGCGCCAGCAGCATCGCCTTGGTGTAATAAAGATCGCCGCGTTTCTCGCCGTGGTAATCGAAAACTCGCGTTTCCACGATGGAATCGACGGGGCAGGACTCCTCGCAAAAACCGCAAAAGATGCATTTGGTCAGATCGATATCGTAGCGCGTGGTGCGGCGTGTCCCATCCGCGCGTTCTTCCATGTCGATGCTGATCGCCAGCGCCGGGCATACCGCCTCGCACAACTTGCAGGCAATGCAGCGCTCCTCGCCATTGGGATAACGGCGCAGCGCGTGCAGGCCGCGAAAGCGCGGCGACATGGGGGTGCGTTCCTCCGGAAACTGCACCGTGATCTTGCGCGCGAACAAGTAGCGTCCGGTCAGGGCCATGCCCTTGAACAGTTCGATCAGGAGCAGGCTTTTGAAGAATGCATTAAGGCGGTTCATCATCTCTACATGCTCAGTGGAACAAATAACCCAGGGGGGTTTGCATCATGCCGCCGATAAACAGCAGCCAAACCAGCGTCACCGGAATGAAGACCTTCCAGCCCAGGCGCATGATCTGGTCGTAGCGGTAACGGGGGAAAGTCGCCCGGAACCAGAGGAACAGGAACAGCACGAAGCAGATCTTGGCAATCAGCCAGAAGAAGCCGGGAATCCAGGTGAACGGCGCAAAATCGAACAGCGGCAGCCAGCCTCCGAGGAACAGTAATGAAGACAGGGTCGCCACCAGTATCATGTTGGCGTATTCCGCGAGAAAGAACACCGCAAACGCCATGCCCGAATATTCCGCATGGAAACCGACGATTTCTGACTCGCCTTCCGCCACGTCGAATGGTGCGCGGTTGATCTCGGCCACCGATGAAATCATGTACACCAAGAACAGGGGAAACAGCGGCAGCCAGTACCAGCTGAAAAATGACGCGCCCTGCTGGGCCTTGACGATCTCGACCAGGTTCAGGCTCTGCGCCGCCATCAATACGCCGACCAGGGCGAAACCCATGGCGATTTCATATGACACGATCTGTGCCGCGGAGCGCATGGCACCGAGAAACGGGTATTTTGAATTGGAAGCCCAACCCGCCAGCACCACGCCATAAACCCCCATGGAAGTAATGGCCATGATGAACAGCAGGCTGGCATCGATGTTTGCCAGTACCAGCTCAGGGGTGAACGGAATCACCGCCCAGGCGATCAAGGCAGGCGCCATGCATAGCACGGGCGCAAGCAGAAAGAGTTTTTTGTTCGCGCCGCTGGGAATGATGATTTCCTTCATCATCAGCTTCAGGCCATCCGCAATCGGCTGCAGCAACCCCAGGGGGCCGACCCGGTTGGGCCCGATACGCACCTGCATATAGCCGATCACCTTGCGCTCGGCATAGGTGACATAGGCCACCCCCAGGAGCAGCGGCGCAACGATGGCGACGATCTTCACCAGCGTCCAGACGACTGGCCAGAACGGCCCCAGCAGGGATTGAAAAAATTCCATCGGTCAGGCCTTCTCCACCACGATTTCGCCAAACATCGGCCCCAGGGTGGCAGTCAGGGGATGGCCCGCGGCAACCCGCACGCAATCCAGGGGCAATGCATCATCACGCCTGGCGCGCATCACCGTGCTGCCATCGCCCTGGCGCACCACCACCATTTCACCGTCTTCCACCTGCAACTGTTGCAGCAGGACGCCGTTCATTACCGCGCCCGGCGCGGCACCGTCCACCGTGCGCTGCAGCGAATCGGCGCGCCGCACCACGGCATCGGCCTGGTAGATCGGTACTTCGGCGATACGCTGCAGGCCGCTCACGGCAGCAGGCGCGGCATCGCCCAGTTGGATATTCCGTGACTGGTTGTTGCATGCCTCATGCAGGGACATCGCGCCACGCGCAATGATTTCAGCGCGGACTTCTTCTGCGCTGTTGTAACCGAAGCCATTGAGATTGAACATGTTTCCAAGTACGCGCAGCACTTTCCAGGCCGGGCGTGCTTCTCCCTGCGGCTTAACCACGGCATTGAAGCTTTGTGCCCGGCCTTCGGTATTGACGAAGGTGCCGAAGGTTTCCGTGAACGGCGCAACCGGAAGCAGCACATCGGCGTAATTCAGCGCCTGGTGACGGTAGGCGCTCAACGCCACCACCAGTTCCGCCTGCTCCATCGCCCGCACGGCCTGCTGCGGATCATGGCTATCGAGCTCGATTTCGGTATTCAGCAGCACATAGGCCAGACGCGGCGTTGCCAGCATTTCGGCAGCATTCATCCCTGTGCCGGCGTCCCTGCCCAGCGGACCGGCATAGGGGACCGCACCGGCAAGACAGGCACCGACGCTGTTGGCCGCCTCGCCCAGTACGCCCAGGGATGCGCCCGAAATGCGCGCTATCTCCTGTGCCAGGATGTGCAATTCGCTGTAGCGTGGGTGGTGCTGCGCGAGGTTGCCAAGCAGCACCGCGGCTTTCTCTCCTCTCGACAGGCTGGCGGCAATGGCCGCTGCGGCAGGGGTCACGCTGATGCCCGCCAGGGCTGTAGGAACTTCAGTCCGTTCTAGCTCGGCCAGCGCTTTGAGCACCTGGGACAAGGCATTGACAAGATTACTGGGCGCCACGATCAGCTTGTTGGCGACACTGACAAGCAGGTCATCGTCTACCGGGTTCACCAGGCTCAGTTCGGCGCCCGCCTTGACAGCCTGACGCAGGCGTTGCGCCAATAAAGGATGGTCCTTGCGCAGCGTGCTGCCGATAACCAGAGCGCTCTTCACTTCCTGCAGCTCAACAATGCTCTGCCCGAGCCATGGCGCGCCTTGCAGGGCGGCATCGAGACGAAAATCGGACTGGCGCGTGCGGTGATCCACGTTGCCGCTGCCGATCCCGCGCATGAATTTCTGCAACAGGTAAAGCTCTTCCAGCGTGCTGTGTGGTGTCGCAAGCGCCCCGATCTGGGCAGCGCCATGATCGTCGCGAATGCGCTTCAGGCCATTGGCCACATATTCCAGCGCAGTCTGCCAGTCACATTCCTGCCACTCACCGTGGCGCTTGAGCATGGGCTGCGTGAGGCGCTGTGCGGAGTTCAGGCCTTCGTAGGAAAAACGATCCTTGTCGGACAACCAGCACTCGTTGACGTCTTCATTTTCACGCGGCACCACGCGGTAGACGCGGTTGGCCTTGACTTGTACCGCCAGATTGGCACCAAGGCCGTCATGCGGGCTGACCGAGGCGCGCCGGGTCAACTCCCAGGCGCGGGCCGAGTAGCGGAACGGCTTGCTGGTCAGTGCGCCCACCGGGCACAGGTCGATCATGTTGCCGGACAGTTCCGAATTCACCGTGCGCTCGACGAACGGCATGATCTCGACATGTTCGCCGCGCCCGGCCTGGCCCAGTTCCATGATGCCGCCAATTTCCTGGCCAAAACGCACGCAACGGGTACATTGAATGCAGCGCGTCATGTCGGTGGCGATCAGCGGGCCCAGTTCCTTGTTGCTGACGACTCTTTTTTCTTCGTGATAACGCGATGCAGCGTTGCCATAGCCTACCGCCAGATCCTGCAATTGGCACTCGCCGCCCTGGTCGCAGATCGGGCAATCCAGCGGGTGATTGATGAGCAAGAACTCCATCACCCCCTTTTGTGCGCGGATGGCGGACTCGGACTGGGTAAACACCTTCATGCCATCGGTGACCGGCGTTGCGCAGGCGGGCAACGGCTTCGGCGCTTTTTCCACCTGCACCAGGCACATGCGGCAATTGGCGGCGATGGACAGCTTCTTGTGATAGCAGAAGTGAGGAATGTAAATCCCCAGTTGGCGTGCAGCATCCATTACGGTGCTGCCGTCTTTCACTTCTACCTGTCTGCCGTCTATTTCGATGTTGGCCATATTTAGCTGTCAGTTATCAGTTATCGGTCGGTATTGTCATGGTTTTGCCGACGACTGGAGGCTGTATTCAAACCATGCACTTCTTGTGCTCGACGTGGTACTCGAATTCGTTGCGATAGTGTTTAAGCATGCCCTGCACAGGCATCGCGGCCGCATCGCCCAGGGCGCAGATGGTGCGCCCGGAAATATTGCTGGTCACATTGGCCAGCAAGTCCAGGTCTTCCGCGCGGCCCTGCCCATGCTCGATGCGGTGAATGACGCGATACAGCCAGCCGGTGCCTTCGCGGCATGGCGTGCATTGCCCGCAGGATTCCTCGAAATAGAAATAGGAGAGACGTTCCAGCGCTTTCACCATGCACACCGTTTCGTCCATCACAATCACTGAACCCGCGCCAAGCATGGAGCCAGCCTTGGCGATGGAGTCGTAATCCATGGTGAGGTCCATCATGATCTCGGCGGGCACTACCGGAACGGAAGAACCGCCTGGAATCACCGCCTTCAGCTTGTGCCCGCTCCGCACGCCGCCGGCCATTTCGAGCAGTTCGGCAAAGGGCGTTCCCATGCCGATTTCGAAGTTGCCGGGTTTGTTGACATGCCCTGAAACGGAAAATATCTTGGTGCCGCCATTGTTGGGCTTGCCCAGTTCGAGAAACTTCTGCCCGCCATGCCGGATGATGTAGGGGATGCTGGCGAATGTCTCGGTATTGTTGATGGTGGTGGGTTTGCCATAGAGGCCGAAGCTTGCCGGAAATGGCGGCTTGAAGCGCGGCTGGCCCTTTTTTCCCTCGATCGATTCCAGCAGGGCGGTTTCCTCCCCGCACACATACGCGCCATAACCCTGGTGAGCGTGGAGGTTGAAACAAAAATCGGTGCCAAACAGGTTGTCGCCCAGGAAACCAGCGGCGCGCGCTTCTTCCAGCGCCTCTTCGAAGCGCTCGTAGGCTTCCCAGATCTCGCCGTGAATATAGTTGTAGCCCACTTTCACGCCCATGGTGTAGGCGGCAATGGCCATGCCCTCGATGAGCTGGTGCGGGTTGAAACGGATGATGTCGCGATCCTTGAACGTGCCCGGTTCACCTTCGTCGGTATTGCAGACGAGATACTTGTCGCCCTGAAAATGACGCGGCATGAAACTCCACTTCAGGCCGGTGGGAAAACCCGCTCCACCACGCCCACGCAGCGCGGAAATCTTGACTTGATTGATGATTTCTTCCGGCGGGACTTTTTCTGTCACGACCTTCTTGAGCATCTCATACCCGCCCGTGGCGAGGTAGCTGGACAGCTTCCAGGATTCCGGCTGGTGGATGGAGTGGAAGATGACCTCGTTCGCCATTACTTGAGCTCCGCCAGTATCTGGTCGACCTTCTCGCTGGAGAGGCAGCCGCACATGCGTTTATTGTTAACGAGGAACAACGGGCCATCGCCACAGGCACCCATGCACTCGCCTTCCTTCAGGGTAAAGCGTCCATCTGCGGTGGTTTCGCCAAAGCCGATACCCAGCCTGCTCTTCAGATGTGCGGATATTGAGTCTGCCCCCATCAGCGTACAGGACAGATTGGTGCACACCGTGATCTTGTACTTGCCGACCGGTGCCAGTTCGTACATGTTGTAAAAACTCGCCACCTCATAAACCGCGACAGGCGCCATGCCAAGATAGCCGGCGACGAATTCCAGTGTGTCGCTGGACAGCCAGCCGAGTTCATCCTGCGCGATCCGCAACGCGGCCATGACTGCCGACTGCTTCTGTCCGGCAGGATATTTGGCGATTTCCTTGTCGATTTTCGCCAGAGATTCGGGAGATAGCATTATCGGTCGATCTCCCCAAATACAATGTCCATCGTACCCATCAAGGCCACCACGTCGGCGATCATGTGTCCACGCGCCATTTCATCCATGGCGCTCATGTGTGCAAACCCCGGGGCACGTATTTTCAGGCGGTAGGGTTTATTGGCGCCATCAGAAACCAGATAGATGCCGAATTCCCCCTTGGGGTGCTCGATCGCGCAGTAAGCCTCGCCCTCGGGAACGTGCATGCCCTCGCTGAACAGCTTGAAGTGATGGATCAGTTCCTCCATGTTGGACTTCATTGCTTCGCGATTGGGCGGCGCCACCTTGTAATTATCTGTAATCACCGGGCCAGGATTCTTGCGCAACCAGTCCACGCACTGTTTCATGATGCGATTTGACTGGCGCATTTCTTCCATTCGCACCAGGTAACGGTCATAACAGTCGCCATTGGTGCCCACCGGGATGTCGAACTCCATGCGGTCATACACTTCGTAAGGCTGTTGCTTGCGGATATCCCATGCCAGGCCGGAACCGCGCAACATGGGACCGGTCAGTCCCTTGGCCAGGGCACGCTCGGGCGTGATCACGCCGATGTCCACCGTGCGTTGCTTCCAGATGCGGTTATCGGTGAGCAGGGTTTCATATTCATCGACATAGGTCGGAAAACGCTGCGTAAAGTCTTCGATGAAATCGAGCATCGAGCCATGCCGGTTCGAGTTCATGAGCTTGATGTCGCTTTCGCTGTGGCGCGGCATCCGGGCCGCCTGATACTGCGGCATGCTGTCCGGGAGATCGCGGTACACGCCGCCGGGGCGGTAATAGGCAGCATGCAGACGCGCGCCTGACACCGCCTCGTAACAATCCATCAGGTCTTCGCGCTCGCGGAAGGCGTAAAGAAACATGGTCATTGCGCCGACATCCAGCGCATGGGCGCCTATCCACAGCAAGTGGTTGAGAATGCGGGTAATCTCGTCGAACATGACGCGGATATACTGCGCGCGGATCGGCACCTCAAGACCCAGCAGCTTCTCGATCGCCATGACATAGGCGTGCTCGTTGCACATCATCGAAACATAATCCAGGCGGTCCATGTAGGGAACCGACTGGAGGAAGGTCTTGTGCTCGGCAAGCTTCTCCGTGGCGCGGTGAAGCAGCCCGATATGAGGGTCGGCGCGCATCACCACTTCGCCATCCAGCTCCAGCACCATGCGCAGTACGCCATGAGCGGCCGGATGCTGGGGACCAAAATTCAACGTGTAGTTTCGGATTTCAGGCACTGTAACTGTCCTCGCGGATAATGCGCGGCACCAGCTCACGTTCATCAATCGTGACGGGCTGGTAAATCACGCGGCGCTGGTCCGGGTCATAGCGCATTTCGACGTTGCCGGAAAGCGGGAAGTCCTTCCTGAATGGATGGCCGATGAAGCCATAATCGGTCAGGATACGGCGCAGGTCGCTGTGGCCTTCGAACACGATGCCGTAAAGATCAAAGGCTTCGCGCTCATACCAGTCCGCGACGGGCCAGATTTGCGTAATGGAATGGATGACCGGAAACTCGTCATCCGGTGCGAAAACCCGCACCCGCAAGCGCTGGTTGCGGCTGACCGACAGGAGATGGTAAACCGCGGCGAAACGCCGGCCCTGCCATGCCCCCTCGCCGTAGCTGCTGTAATCCATGCCGCAGACATCCACCAGTTGCTCGAAGCGCAATGCCGGGTGATCGCGCAGAATTGGGGCCACGTCCAGCCAGTCGGCATCCTGCACAACCAGCGTCAACTCGTCGAGACGCTCGCTGAGCACAAAGGTTTTTCCGCTCAGCGCATCATTCAGCGAATGGGTGAGACCCTGGAGGAAGGCGTTCATGTGGGGGGCGTCTCTCTAGCGGGCGATAGTGTTGGTGCGCTTGATCTTGTTCTGCAACTGGATCAGCCCATACAGCAACGCTTCAGCCGTTGGCGGGCAACCGGGAACATAAACATCGACCGGGACAATACGGTCGCAGCCACGCACAACCGAATAGGAATAGTGATAGTATCCGCCGCCATTGGCGCAGGAACCCATGGAGACGACCCAGCGCGGCTCCGCCATCTGGTCGTAAACCTTGCGCAAGGCCGGGGCCATCTTGTTGGTCAGCGTTCCGGCCACGATCATGACATCGGACTGGCGCGGACTGGGGCGAAAGACGATGCCGAAACGATCGAGGTCGTAGCGCGAGGCACCCGCCTGCATCATCTCCACCGCACAGCAAGCCAGGCCAAAAGTCATGGGCCACAGGGAACCGGTGCGGGTGTAGTTGATGACCGTATCGACGGTCGTCGTGATGAAGCCCTTCTCAAAAACGCCTTCTATTCCCACTCCAAGGCCCCCTTCTTCCATTCATACACGAAGCCGACCACCAGAATGCCAAGGAATATCACCATCGCGACATAGCCAAACAGGCCGATCTCACCGAGCACCACGGCCCAGGGGAAAAGAAAGGCGATTTCCAGGTCAAAAAGAATGAAGAGAATGGCGATGAGGTAGTAGCGCACATCAAATTTCATGCGCGCATCCTCGAATGCCTCAAAGCCGCATTCGTAAGGAGAGAGCTTTTCGCTGTCAGGACGGTGAGGGGCAAGAACGAAGCCGGCCACCATTGGCCCCACTCCGACCACGAGGCCTACTGCTATGAAAACCAGGATTGGAAAATAATTTTCCAACATTTCGCAGCTCCACGAACAGTCCGACTAAATTAAGAAACAAAGCTTAGGCGCGACAGACTTTATGTGTCAAGCTTAAACGACAATTATTATTATATTTTTCAATATGTTACTGAATACAATCGTATTCTTGCGTTATTTTATATGGTGCCGATGAGCAGACTCGAACTGCTACGGCTTTCGCCACTACCCCCTCAAGATAGCGTGTCTACCAATTTCACCACATCGGCTTTGAAACTTGACGACGCGCTCAAGCAGCACGCCATGCAGAACTTAGTTCGGAATCTCCTTGGCTTTCGACGCCGGCGCACCTAGCGGACTGGTGGGCGCAACAGGCTGCGTTGCCGGCAACACCTGCTTCTGGCTTTCCATCAAGCCTACTGATTTGGTCTTGTGGCCGGAAAAATATGCCAGGGTCAGGCTGGTGATAAAAAACACTGTTGCCAGAATCCCCGTGGCACGGCTCAGAAAATTGGCCGAACCCGAAGAACCAAACAGGCTGCCCGACGCGCCGCTTCCAAAAGCCGCACCCATGTCGGCACCCTTGCCATGCTGCATCAGCACCAGGCCGACAACGCCGAGCGCGGCCAGCACATGAATAATCCAGACTACTGTTTCCATTTATACAACAACCTTCAAAAAAACTTCACCCTATGGTTGGGCAGCGCGGCAAATCGCCGCAAATTCATCGGCGCTGAGCGCAGCGCCGCCAATCAAGCCGCCATCTATATCCGGCATGGAGAACAATTGTGCCGCATTCGCGGCCTTTACGCTACCCCCATACTGAATAACCAGGCCCGCAGCCACTTCCGCGCTGGCCTCGGCGACCTTGGAACGAATAAAGGCGTGCACCGCCTGGGCCTGTTCCGGGGAGGCTGTTTTTCCTGTGCCGATCGCCCACACTGGTTCATAAGCCACGATGGACCTGGCCAGTCCGGCTGCACCGGCAAGAGCCAGCACCGCATCCAACTGGCGTGCCACGACTTGCTCGGTGACACCGCCTTCCCGCTCCGCCAGGGTTTCGCCCACGCACAGAACCGGGGTCAGTCCGGCTTTCTGTGCTGCAACGAATTTCGCCGCCACCATGGCATCATCCTCGCCATACAAGGCGCGCCGTTCGGAGTGGCCGACAAGAACGTATTTGCAGCCGAAATCCACCAGCATCGAGGCTGAAACCTCGCCGGTGAATGCGCCTTTGTCGTGCTGGCTGAGGTTCTGCGCCCCCCAGGCTATATTCGTACCCTGCAAGGCCTGTTGCGCCTGGAACAGGTAAGGATATGGCACACACACCGCATAGGACGCCCCTTTCAGGCTCGCCAACCGAGGCACCAGCGCATCCAGCAAGACCTTGTTCTCGGCAAGGCTGCCGTGCATTTTCCAGTTTCCCGCGACCAGTTTTTCGCGCATCCCCAAATCCCCTTGTTCGCAAAATGGGGGCATGGTACCGTTTCGGGCTTTAGCGGTCAAATTACCGATGCCTGCAACCTGCCCGAATCCCCCCGCCATGAACCAGACAAAAATTCAACACTGTGTCGAAACGCTGAGCATGAAGGGTTGCGCGGAAGTGACGAGAATCATTGCCGCCCTGGAACGGGGCGAGCCGGTCGCGGACATGCTGGAATTAACCGCAGGCGAGAAACAGGCAACACTCGACGAACTCAAGTCCATCATGGCCGTGTATCAGGCGCGGAAGTAAAAAAACTAACGCCTGCGGCGAGCCTCGTAGGCCGAGATCGCCTTGACCACCTCAAGATAGGGCACATCCCGCATGCTGCCGAAGCGCTGCTGGATTTCCCCGACCAGACCATGAATATTGGCGACCGTAGAGACCTCTGGCGCAAATAGCTGTTGCGTTCCCAATAAGCCGCCACACTGAATCTTGAGTTCCTTGGCATGGGGCAAGGGCTCACCGGGGTGCAAGAGCTTGAGCGCAAAAGCGGCATTCTGATGCAGCAGGCCGTGCAGCGTGAGGCAATTTTCCCGCGCCAGCGGCGCTTTGCAGGCTATCGCCTCGCGTTCGGCAATATTAAAATTATGGGCCTGATCGCAACCGGCACAACGGCTTAGAATAGCCTTCTCGAAAGGGCAGGACAACCGTACCACGCCATTGTAAGCGTCCTGGTATGCACCCTCGTTCAACACTGGCTAATAATCCTCGCCCGTTGTCGGCTGCGGCTCGCGCTCCTGGCTCAGGATATCTTCGGCCTGCAATTGATTCTCGCCGAACATGACCTTAACCACGACTTTGTCATCGGGCGCGATGCTCTTGCGCAACTCCTTGGCATGCGCGCTTGCTTCCTTGAAGGCGTCGAACTGGGCAGCCAGATCGAATTGCTTGAAAGGGAATGTTGTGACTTTGAAAACAAAATAAGGCATGGAGCATCTCCAAAAAATTAGGGAAACGCTGGTTTATTCCATTCATGGCGAGGCTGCCGAACCATGAGCGGAATAAACCAGCGTGTTCTTGTGGTATGGCAATTAAGGACGAATTCGCTTTTAATCAAGCCCTGGCAACATCAATACCAGAAAAACAAATTAGACACATTCCAAATAATTGGCTAAAATTTTTTCATGAAGGCCTGCGACTATACCCGCGACAACATGACCGACCTGCTCCGGCAGCACGGCATCAACCCCACCCACCAACGCATCGAGATCGCCTATGCGCTATTCTCGCATCAGGAGCATTTGTGCGCCGATCAGGTGATGGCCATTGTCAATGCCAAGCACAGCGAGACATCGAAAGCCACGGTTTACAACACCCTCAACCTGTTCCAGGAAAAAGGGATGATCCGTGAAGTGATCGTCGATCCGAGCAAGGTATTCTACGATCCCAACACCCACCCCCATCACCATTTCTACAATATTGCCACTGGTGAACTCACCGACATCGACGTTGATGACATCGGCCTTACCGGGCTTCCCCAGTTGCCGCCCGGCATGGTGACCGAAGGTGTGGACATCATCGTCCGGGTGCGGCCGACAGCGTAATCCATACTACAGCGGCGGCATCTGGATTGCGCGCAGGAACTCCATGCGCAACTGGTCGCTGCCGCGAAAACAGCCGGTAAACGCCTGGGTATATACGCGCTCGTCGCCGCGCCGGTCCTCGCCAAGCAACAGACATAGCTGTTCCGCCTCGATCACGCACGCTGCGCCCTTGGCATGACCAAAGCTCACCAAGGCTTCTGCGATGTCCCGCGTCATCCATTCCTGGTACGTGAAACGGTGGCCGATGGCATCCACCAGGCGCGCGATGCGACCGAAACCGTGCAACCGTCCGCCAGGGACATAGGCTACATGCGCCACGCCGCGGAACGGCACGAGGTGGTGCGGACACACGCCATGCACGGCGATGCCGCGCACTACGACCATGTCCTCCCTGGCATCCTCGAAGCCCTCGCCCAGCACCGTTGCGGGATCGAGATCATAGCCGCCCAGCAGACGCCTTTCCCACAGTTCGCGCACGCGCCTGGCGGTCTTGCCGGTATGGGTTGAATCCGGCGCTACGCCACACGCCAGCAACAGATCATTTACCGCCTTTTCAAACGCTTCGCCATCGAACCGCCCGGTGCGCGGGATGCCGATGCCGCCTTGGGGCGGAAAGGCAAAACTGTCGTGATCGCAACATTCGGACATGGCAAGGCTCTTGTGAAAGGTTGTCCCCACTTTTATCACGCACGCCAGCCGGATGTCAAAAATGGTCGCGAATCACCACTTCGCTCATGGGCAATTGCCCGCCGCGCGGATAAGGCTCCCTGGCGCCCTTGCCGATCGCCACGAACATGGCGACCACATGGTCGGGGGGCAGGTTGATCAGCCTGCCCCCCGCGTCAAAATCGAAGCCATTCATGGGGCAGGAATCGTAGCCTATCTCCTTCGCCGCCAGCATCAGGTTCATCGCTGCAATTTCGCAGGAGCGCATGGCCTCGTCGCGCTGCACCTGCTGGCGCAGCGCGACCTCGTTCCCCTTCGACGAGCCGCTTATATTGATCGAAATCAATATAACTCCATGTGCAGGCGACAGAATTCCGAGAATCTCATATGATTGCCTGCTGTCCGGAATTTAAAATGGGCTCGTCAGAACAAGCAGATGGCTGAAGACGCAATCCTGTTTGGTAGGGACAAGCAATTCGACTGGAGACCTGCATGCAATTCATGAACACACACTGCACCGCTTGGCATGGCGAGGGAAAATGCCTGGCCTGCGACGGTAAGGAAAACGCCTTTTTTGCCGGCCTGACGCATGAGGAAGTCAGCGCGGTTCACGTCCAGATCGACAATGTCTCCTATTCCCATGGCGAAACCATATATCTCCATGGCGCACCTGCCGAGACGCTGCTGGTGATCCGCACCGGCGCCGTCAAACTGGTGCGATACCCCAACGGTGACGCAATGCAGAGAATCGTGCGCGTCGTCAAACCCGTTGATGTCGTCGGCGTGGACGCCATGCTGGCCGGCACGATACAGCACCATGCGGTTGCCGTCGGCGAAGTGCGCGGCTGCCGGATTCCGCTCCCTGTCGTGTCAAAACTATGCATGCAATATCCGGACTTTCAGTGGAACCTGATGCGACAGCTGCAATCCTCGCTCAAGGAAACCGAACAATGGCTGGTCGACCTGACCTGTGGATCAGTGCCGGCAAGGGAACGCATGGCGCGTCTGCTGCTGAGACTGCGCGACGGCGACAGCAACCGGATCTATCACTTCAGCCTCAAAGACCTTCGCGCGATGCTGTGCGTCACCGTGGAAACCGTCAGCCGCGTCATTACCGAATTTTCCAGCCTGGGTCTGTTGGTCAGGACAGGCAAGCACAGCGAGCAATTCTTCACCGCAGATATCGCCGCGCTGGAGCGCGTCGCCGCTGGCGAGATTCCAGCCTAG
>JAQTLK010000041.1:9308-21076 GCA_028714955.1 Sulfuricella sp. | reverse complement strand
GAAACAAGCGATTAGCCCAACTCACAAGGTTGGGTTTTTTGCTTTCTGGGTTTCATGTAGGCGCTGTGTAGGAAAATACTACGCGCAAACCTGCTTTCGCTGGTACAAATTCAATTCCGGCCTGCTCCAGAATCCACGCCTCAATCTTGACGTGCCAGTTACGCAACAGGTCGAGCGGGCGGCGGCGGTAATGCTTCTCGGCAAGGGCGCTTGGCTTGTGGGCCATGATCTGCGCGACTACGCCGGTCGGCACTTCGCACCATTCGGAAAGCGTACCCATGCGGTTGGCGGCGGCGTAGATCACTTTCGGGTCGCTGAGCTTCGGCAGCACATCGAACACCGGGCCGGTGAGCACATTGCCGCCGCCCACGGACTTGTCCTTGAGGATGCCGTTGTAAGGCAGATAGATCGCGCGGCCTTGGTGAACGCCCAGCAGCGGCGAGAGTTTTTCTCCCTCTCCCCCCGGGAGGGCCGGGGTGAGGGAAGCCGGTACCGGTTTCGGCAAACCAGACGAATTCGGCCAGTTGCGCGAAGCTCACATCGCAGCGGATCTGGCCGTCGGCGTCGAACAACGGTTCGGTAAACAGGCGGCAGAACTGGAAACCGCCGCCGAGGCCTTCGACGGCGGTGCCTTTCGCGTTGGTATAGCCTTCCGCCACCCGCTTGACGCGCTCGCGCGTCACGTTCTGGGCGATGTTTTCATCCATTTCGACGAGGATGAAACGGCGGCTGCCGCCATCCTCAGCGTTTTGTTTGAGCACGGCGTGTCCCGTGGTGCCGGAACCTGCAAAGCTGTCAAGGATCAGGGAATCCTTGTCGGTGGCGATTTGCAGGATGCGCTGGATCAGACGGGTGGGTTTTGGCGTGTCAAATGAAACATCATGAAAGGCTGTAATCTATCAGGTCTGCTGTACCCAGGGTAGGGGGGTGATGCAAATCGCATCGTAAACAGCTTGGCTCCCTGATCGAATCAGTGATTGGCGGGCTGGCGAAGTGACCTGCAGTCGGACGATCAGATCTGGGGATCGCCGTGGAGCCAGTTCTTGATTCGACATCGACCTGCCCGGTGTGCGGGCACGTGAAGACCGAGCGGATGCGTGCCAATGGTTCTACGAGCGCGAGGGCTGCCACACGGTGCTGAGCCCCGCCACTGCCGGCCCTTCGCGAGCATGAAAACGAAGTTTCGCTGAAAGCAGAAAGCCCGGAGCAAGTCCGGGCTTTGGGTATGTGGTGGGTTGTGACAGATTCGAACTGTCGACCGACGGATTAAGAGTCCGCTGCTCTACCAGCTGAGCTAACAACCCGGAAAGGGGCAATATCCAAGAATTTTAATGAGTTGGTTGAGACAACTTAACTCATTGATTCTTTGGTAGGCCGTGCCAGATTCGAACTGGCGACCAACGGATTAAAAGTCCGCTGCTCTACCGGCTGAGCTAACGACCCACGCGAAGCCGGCATTCTACTTTATTTCGCGCCCATGTCAACGAACATGTAGAATATTGCGCTCATTTTCAGCAGCGGAATTTGCCTTGGAAAATCGGGATAGTTTGCAGCGTTTCATGTTTGAGCATGCCGCCGTGCGCGGTGGGATCGTCCATCTGGACAAGACTTGGCAGGCGGTGCTGGAGCGCCGCGAGTATCCGCCGCTGCTGCGCAACCTGCTGGGGGAACTGATGGCAGCGGCCGCCTTGCTGGCGGCATCGCTCAAGTTTTCCGGCTCGATCATTTTGCAGATGCAGGGGGAGGGGCCGGTCAAGCTGTTGGTGGTGGAGTGCATGAGCGATTTGACCATGCGCGCGATGGCGCACTGGGAAGGGGATGTCGTCGGCAAGTCGCTGGCGGAACTGGTCGGCGCGGGGCGGTTCGTGATAACCATCGACCCGCGTGATGGTGGCAAGACCTATCAGGGGGTCGTCGCCATAAGTGGCCAATCGGTCGCCGATGCGCTTGAAGATTACATGATCCGCTCCGAGCAGGTGGAGACCCGGTTGTGGCTTGGTGCGGACGGAAACCAGGTTGCCGGCATGCTGTTGCAGAAAATGCCTGACCGGCATGATGTCGATGTCGACCCCGACGCATGGCGGCGCGCGGTGCAGCTTGCTTCCACCCTGAAGCGCAAGGAATTGCTGGGCTTGCCGGCAGCACAGATCATTCGCCGCCTCTACCATGGGGAAGATGTTCGCGTTTTCGACCCGCAGCAGGTGAATTTTTATTGCCCCTGTTCGCGCGAGCGCGTGGCCGCGATGCTGCGCCTGCTGGGGCACGAAGAGGTGCAATCACTGTTGCGCGAGCAGGGTTCCATCGAGGTTGATTGCGAGTTTTGCAACAAGCATTACGTGTTCGATACGGTTGATGTGGAGCAGGCGCTCGTTGCGGATGTGCCGACATCGGCGCCAAAAATCCTGCATTGAACCCGGACCATCCATATATGGGCATCGTGGGTGAGGGGAAAACCCGCATCGACAAGTGGCTGTGGGCGGCACGTTTTTTCAAGACGCGCTCGCTGGCTGCACAAGCGGTGAGCGGAGGCCGGGTCCATTGCAACGGTGATCGGGTCAAGCCCGCCAGGATGTTGCATGTGGGTGACGAGTTGCGCGTGCGTCAGGGGGCTTATGAGCTGGTCGTGCTGGTGCGCGCTCTGTCGGAACGGCGCGGGCCGGCCGGCGAAGCCGCGTTGCTGTATGAGGAAACGGCGGCGAGCCTCGCTGCGCGCGAAGCCCTCAAGGAGCAGTTGCGGAGCGAACCCATATATGAAAACAAAGGCCGCCCCACCAAGCGGGACCGGCGCCATATCACCCGTTTTAACGAAGGTCATTGAAATGTCCAGCTTACCGGAAAAATCCCGGCAGATACTGCAAGTCCATGCCGCCCTGATCCACCGCGTGGTGGCTGCGTGCCATCAGCGCGAACGGATGGCGGCGCTCGAACCGCTGATCAGGGCTTCCGAGCAGAATGGCTGGGTAGCCCTGATGGGCGCGGTGCGCCTGATACTCAAGGGGAGGCGCGAGCCGAGCCTGATGAATGGACTGGACGAGGAAGACAGGATCATCGTCGCGGCGATCCTGAACGGTATCCGCAACCCGGCCTCGCTGCCCGATGTTCAGGCAAAAGCCGAGGCGGGTGCTGCTGCGCCAGGGCTGGCGGCCATGATCAGGGCCTCTGCCGGCGGCGATGCCCAGGCATTGCAGTTGTTGGCCAGCATGGCCGAGCAGATGAGCGGCGCGGGCGGGGACATGGCGCGGCTGGCGGCGATCATGCGCCGCCTGGTCAGCGGCGAGCGCGATGCCGAGCAGTTGACGCGGGGCATGGGCGCACAGGGGCGGGAGCTGGTGCTGTCGATTCTGGCGGAACTGTGTAGTGTTGCACGCTGAAGGCGCCGTTAACGTGCAACATTACGCCAGATCCTGAGCACCGGGAATCCGGAATACTCCTTGCAGGTTGAGCAGTTCATCGCGATGCAGGCGCGCCAGTTCTTCCACGATATTCTCGCCTGCCGGGGTCAGGTGCACTTCGACCACGCGGCGATCCTGCCTGCCCCTCTCCCGATATACCAGTCCCAGTTTCTCGCACCGTGAAACCAGAGAAACCGCGCCGTTGTGATGCAATTGCAAGCGTTCCGCCAGTTCGCCGACGGTCGCCCATTCCCTGTCCGGATGGCCCTTGATGTGCAATAGCAGCAGGTATTGCAGGTGGGTGATGCCATGCTTGAGCGTGATTTCCTCGCTGAAGCGCAGAAAGCGGCGCAACTGGTAGCGGAAATGGGAGAGGGTTTCGAACTCCCTCTTGCTGAGAGCAGACTTTGGCATAAGCCGATACTACCTGTTTTATTCGTTCGAGTGCAAATATCATCTTGTTATAGTATCAAAACATGATATATTAGTTCTGCAAGCATTTTATTCGGTGCTTTCTATAGATGGAGGTGAATGATGGATACGTTTACTAAATTGCCGGAAATCGATGCCGAGGGATACCTCGTGGAGCCGCAGGACTGGAACGAAGAGCTGGCGGAAGAATTTGCCCGCCAGGAAAACATCGTGCTCACCGAGGATCATTGGGATGTGATTCGTTTCATGCGGGATTTTTTCGAGGAACACCAGATCGCCCCTGATGCCCGCTATGTCATCAAGCATCTGGCCGAGCGTCTGGGCCCGACCTCGCGCAACAAGCTGTTCGAGCTTTTCCCCTATGGCTATGTCAAGCAGGCGTGCCGGATCGCCGGGATGAAGCGTCCGCGCGGCTGGAGCACGGGTTGATGCTTCCGTGACACGCAACCGGGGGCCGGGTGTCCGGCCCTCTCAGCAATTTCTTTTACCCCTGTCCTCCCTCACCCCTGGCCCCGGAGGGAGGGGAACGCTCGCCCCTTCTCCCTCCGGGAGAAGGTTGGGATGAGGGAGGGCGCGCCCGCAAGGGGTGTCCCCGCCGGGATTGGCGGCAAAGCCGCTCAATGCGGCGAGAAGGGGGACGAGGTCGCGCTGCGCGAGTTTTACGTTAATCGATGCAGCCATAGTAGATGGTGCAGCCTACCTTGCCGTCCCAGCCATCGGGATGGGTCAGGTCGATAATGCCCTTGGCCCGGTTGATGTCCTCGACTGAACCGTGCACCACGGCGATGACCCGGCCCTCTTTCAGCTCCGCCTCATAATCGAGCAGGCTTTCCTGCGGGAGGCAGCCGGCCTGTTGGGCGTCGAGTTCATCCAGCCCGCCCAGGACCGTAGCGCCTCCCATCTCGCGGGAAATCCGGTCCCGGTCCTTGCTGATGATGGAGAGTCTGGCTTTGTCCAGCCCCGATTCCTGCAACTTCCTGATCGTGGCCTCGGCCAAGCTGTGGCTCGCGAATGATGCAACCAGCGAATTATGTTCAGACATGATGCGTTCCTCCAAGATTTCAAGAAGGGCAATTGCCAGTACTCATATATAGCACAATACCCGATAAAATCAATCGGGATATGAAGTATATTGCGGTGGCGGAATATTTTGCTGTTTTTTTGGTTAACATATGAATTATTATTTGTAATAATATTCGTTGAATAATAATTCATGGAACATAGATGGATAGCCAATTCAGTCGCTTCGAGGAAAGGCTTCGCCGTGTTGCGGAGCGGAATCCGGGCATGCCGATCGAGAATGTCACGCTGACACGGATGTTCTTCTACGTTTACAAGGCGCTGGAAGACAGCGCCAATCATTTTCTCGCAAGCTACGGCCTCAACAACACCCATTACATTGCCCTGATGCTGATTTACGGCAGCGAGGGCAACATGGTCAACCCCTGCAAGCTGAGCGAATCGCTGCTCTCCTCGCGCGCGAACATTACTCGCCTGATGGATGAGCTGGTCGAAAACGGCTGGGTCGAGCGCCAGGGGAGCACGGCGGACCGGCGCCGCGTCGAGCTCTCGCTGACTTCCGCCGGCATGGCGCTGATCGAAAAGATACTGCCGCGCAACTGGGAACGGATCGACCATCTATGGGCCGGTTTTTCCGCCGAGGAGATCGAACTGACAGAAAAACTGCTGCGCAAACTGCTTTCCCGGATCGGAGAGACGGATGGCGACGGGCATGCCTGTTAAACCCGGCTTGTGGCTGTTAAGCGGAATCGTTCTGGCCGCATGCGCGCCGTTGCCGGCTGTGTCGCCGCCGCGGCCCGAGGTTGCCCGGCCGGCGCTGCGGCAGACGTTGGCCGCAGTTGCCGGCACCCCCGCTTTCAGAAGCACTGACCGCCTGTCTCGCACATGGTGGAGCACATTTGGCGATAAAGCGCTCGACGATCTGGTGGACATGGCGCTACGCGGCAGCCCCACCCTGGCAACGGCGCGGGCGCGCATCGACCAGGCGCGGCAAGCCGCGCGCCTGGTGGAAATCGAATCCGGCCCGCGCTACAGCAGTGATGCCTCGCTGGTGCGCCAGCACCTGAGCGAGAACGGGCTATTCCCGCCGCCCATGGGCGGCACTACCCTGAACGAGGGCGACGTTTCCGTCGGGATTGCCTATGCTCTCGACTGGTGGGGCAAGAACCGCGCCCTGCTGCAGTCCGCCGTGGGCGAAAGCCGCGCGGCGGAGGCGGATCGCGGCGCGGCGCAACTGGCCCTGGCCGGCGCAGTGGCCGATGCCTATTTCAACTGGCAGGACATCGTCGCGAGATTGAGGCTGGCCCGCCAGGCGGTGGAAAAACGCAGCATGGCGCTGCGCCTGGCGGACTCGCGGCTGAAGCGCGGCATCGATTCGGCGCTGCCATTCAGCCAGATGGAAGTGCTGCTGGCCGAGGAACAGGACAAGCTAAAGGACCTGGAAATGCAGTCCCGCCTCCTGCGCGACCGCCTCGCGGCGCTGACCGGCAACGGCCCCGACTGGGCGGCCGGGCTGGCTGAGCCGGCGCCGTCCGCTGCCGTGCCTTTTCCGCTACCGCAGAAATTGCCGCTCGACTGGCTGGCGCGGCGGCCCGACCTGGTCGCGCTGAAGTGGCGTGCCGAAGCGGCGGCACAGCGCATCGAAGGGGCCAGGGCGGATTTTTACCCGAATGTCGACCTGCGCCTGTTGCTTGGCCTGCAAGACATCGACCTCGGCAACTGGCTCACGGCGAAAAGCCGGTATGGCTCGTTCGGCCCCGCGCTGCATATCCCGCTGTTCAACGTGCGCACGCTGCGCGCCAGCCTGGGCATGCGGGAAGCCGAATATGCGGCGGCAGTGGCGCAGTACAATCAGGCGCTGGTCACGGCGGCAAGCCAGGTTGCGGATGCGCTGGCGCGCGTGAGCGCGCTCGATGCGCGGGAACGCTTGCAGCGCAGTGCCACCGCCAGCGCGGAACGCACGCAGCAATTGCAGGCAGCGCGCTTCGCCAGCGGTCTGAGCGATCGTCTGCCGCTGCTGGACGGTGAAATCGCGACCCTTGCGCAGCATGCGCGGGAATCCAGTTTACAGGCCGACCGCAAGCGCGCCATGGCGATGCTGTTCCTCGCGCTTGGCGGCGGATATGAACCAGGTCAGGAGTAACAGCATCATGCCTGCAGCACCCAATCATAATTCAGCCAGGCGCAGCCGCGCCCTGCTCGTCCTGACGCTGGCTTTCCTCCTGCTCGGGCTGGGTTACGGCGCGTACTGGTGGATTCACGGCCGCCACCATGAAAGCACCGACGACGCCTATGTCGCCGGCAACCTGATTCGTGTCGCGCCGCGCATTGCCGGCACCGTGCTGGCAGTCTATGCCGACGATACCGACCTGGTGCAGCGCGGCCAGCTCCTGGCGCGCCTGGACGATGCCGATGCCCGTGTCGCGCTGGCCGCTGCCGAAGCCCACCTGGCCGAAACGGTGCGCCAGGTGCGGCAGATGTTCAGTGCCGTGGACCAGGCGCGTGCCACGGTGGGCATCAAGCAGGAGAGCCTGCGCCAGGCCGAGGCCGATGCGGCGCGGCGCGGCGGCGCGGCGGCAGCGGACGACGCCGTGTCGCGCGAGGAACGGGATCACACCATGTCGGCGCTGAAACGTGCCCAGTCCGAATTGCACCTCGCCAGCAGCCAGCTTGAAGGCGCGCTGGCGCAGGTGGCGCATACCGACATCGAACACCATCCCGCGGTGCTGCAGGCGGAAGCGCAGGTGCGCGAGGCGTTCCTCAATCTCGGGCGCTGCGAGGTTCATGCTGCAGAAAGCGGCTACGTGGCCAAACGCGCGGTGCAGGTGGGACAGCAGGCGGCGCCGGGAACGACCCTGATGGTGATTGTGCCGTTGCGCCAGGTGTGGGTGGAAGCCAACTTCAAGGAAGACCAGCTCAAGCGCATGCGCATCGGCCAGCCGGTGGTGCTGGAATCCGACCTGTATGGCAGCGGGGTGAAGCTGCACGGCAAGGTGGCGGGGCTGGCCGCCGGCACCGGCAGCGTGTTTTCCCTCCTGCCGCCGCAGAACGCGAGCGGCAACTGGATCAAGATCGTGCAGCGCCTGCCGGTGCGCATCGCGCTGGATCCCGCCGAGCTGGCCAAACACCCGCTGCGCATCGGCCTGTCGATGAAAGCGCAGGTGGAAACCGGGGATGCCTCCGGCGAGTCCCTCGCCAGCACCCCCCCCCATGGCCCGCTTTATGAAACGGCGGTCTATGGTGACGAAGAGAAGCAAGCCGGGCAGCGCATCCGCGAGATCGTCGCCGCCAATCTGGGGCGGACGAAACCAGCGCCGTGAAGCCGGAAACCCTGCCGCCGCTGCACGGCTTCACCCTTGTCCTGCTGACCCTGGCGCTCGGGCTGGGCACTTTCATGCAGGTGCTCGACACCTCCATCGCCAACGTTTCCCTGCCCGCCATCTCCGGCGACCTGGCGGTAAGCCCGAACCAGGGCACCTGGGTCATCACCTCGTTCGCCGTCAGCAACGCCATCGCGCTCGCGCTCACCGGCTGGCTGTCGCGCCGCTTCGGCCAGGTGCGCCTGTTTGCTCTGGCCACGCTGCTGTTCACGCTGGCTTCCTGGCTGTGCGGGCTGGCGCCCAACCTGCCGCTGCTGATTGCCGCGCGGGTGCTGCAGGGCGCGGTGGCCGGCCCGATGATCCCGCTGTCGCAAAGCCTGCTGCTGTCGAATTATCCCAGCGAGAAGAAGGGACTGGCTTTGGCGTTGTGGTCCATCACTGTCATGGTGGCGCCGATCATGGGACCGATCATGGGTGGCTGGATCACCGACAACATCAGCTGGCCGTGGATTTTCTACATCAACATCCCGGTCGGCATCTTCTCTTCCTTCCTTACCTGGCGTCTGTTGCACGGGCGCGAGTCGGAGCGGGTGAACGTCCGTGTGGACAAGGTCGGCCTGTTCCTGCTGGTGCTCGGCATCGGTGCGCTGCAAATCCTGCTCGACAAGGGCAACGAGCTGGACTGGTTCGAATCCAGGCAAATCCTGGTGCTGGCGGTGGTCAGCGTGGTGGCGCTGGCTTTTCTCATCGCCTGGGAGCTGACCGAGGACCATCCCATCGTCGACCTGCACCTGTTCGGCAACCGCAATTTTCTCATCGGGGTGGCCGCTCTGAGCATCGGCTACCTGGTGTTCTTCGGCAACGTGGTGATTCTGCCGCTGTGGCTGCAGACCCAGATGGGCTACACCGCGACCTGGGCCGGGCTGGCGGCGGCGCCGGTGGGCATTCTGTCGATCTTCTTTTCGCCGCTGGTAGGCAAGACCATGCACAAGTTCGACCTGAGAATCTGGGCCAGCTTCAGCTTCGCCGTGTTCGCCGGGGTGTCATACTGGAACAGCCATTTCAATACCGACGTGACTTTCTGGCAACTGGTGATCCCGCGCCTGCTCATGGGCATCGGCGTGTCGGCCTTCTTTGTGCCGCTGATGTCGCTCACCCTGTCCGACATCCCGCCGCGCCTGCTCGCCAGCGCCACCGGCATGTCAAACTTCATCCGCATCCTCGCCGGCAGCTTCGGCACCTCGCTCAGCATCACGCTGTGGGACAGACGCGCCGCCTACCACCACGAACTGCTGGCCGAGCGCGTGACCGATTTTTCGCCCGTCACCAGCGATGCGCTGGCTGCCCTGGGCGGGCTGGAGCAGCCGCTCTCGGCCAGTTACGCGATGCTGGAGCGCAGCATGCAGCAGCAGGCGGTGATGCTCGCCACCAACGAGGTTTTCTGGCTCTCCTCGCTGATTTTTGTCGGGCTCATGCTGCTGGTGTGGATCGCCCGGCCTGCACAGCCCGTGGCAAAGGAAGCCGGGGCGGGGGCGCATTAGCAGCCCGGCAGGTGGATCGCGGCCACCAGCCCGCCGCCTGCGCGGTTGCGCAGTTCCAGTCTGCCGTGGTGTTGTTCGGCAATTCTTGTGGCGATGACGAGTCCCAGGCCGCAATGGCCTTTCCCGCCGCGCGAGTGATCGAGCCGGGAAAATGGGCGCAGGGCGTATGAAATCAGGTCGGGGTCGATGCCGCTTCCCCTATCCTCGACAGCGATGATCGCCTCTCCCTCTGCCCGGAATGTCTCGATCGTTATGGGCGGCCCGCCATATTCGATGGCGTTTTCGATCAGGTTGACGAGCGCGCGCCGCAACGAACTGGCGCGTAGCGGAAGCGTGATGTCGCTCTCGGAGCGGATGACGGAAACGCCTTCGGCGGCATAAGGCGCGGCAACTTCTTCGACGAACAGGGACAGGTCGCGCTGTTCCGGCGCTTCGTTGTTGTCGCCGCGCGCATAATCGAGGAATTGCTCGGTGATGCGCCCGATGTCGTCCAGGTTCCGCAACATCTCCCCGCTGCGCGGGCCTTGCGCCAGTTCCACCAGCAGGCGCAGGCGCGTAATGGGGGCGCGCAGGTCATGGGACACGCCGGCAAGCATGGTGGCGCGGTCTTCCTCGTGACGCCTGAGGCGCTCCACCATCTCGTTGTAGCGCTCGCCGAGAATGCGGATTTCCCCGATGCCGGAGACCGGCAGCGCGACCAGACGATTCGTTTGACCGACAGATTCCAGTGCCTTGCCCAATCGCTTCAAGGGGCGCTGGATGCGCCACAGCAGCAGCATGCCGCCGGCAAAGAAAACCGTGAAACCCACCAGCAATACCCGCAGCAGCGGGTCGCCCAGGCGCGTATGTGGCCGGGGCATGGGGAAGAACATCCATTGCGGCGCTTCGGAGGGCTTGGCCCGGAGCGTTATCCATAGACCGTTGACGGGCTCTCTTGAAGCCACTACTTCGACCTTTCTCCGCAGTTCCTCGCTCAGGCGTGCTTCCAGGAAAGTCAGGCGGCGCGCCGTTTCGGCGGCGAGAGTGGCAGGTTGGGCGGGCGCGCTGCGAGCGATGCGAATCCCGGCGATGGCCGGAAACCCGGAGGCCGGACGGGTGCGCAGCAATGCCTCGGCCAGGCTGATCTGCGCGGCCAGGGATCGAGCAAAATTATTGTTGCGCGTATCTTCCAGGTGGGAGAGGAAAAGCCAGTACATGGTGGCGAAACTCGCCCCTAAAGCAACCAGCAGGACCAGCGTCAGCCGCGCGTAGAGCGAGTCGGTAAAGCGCTTCATGCCGTGCTCTCGGCCGTATCCGGCACGAAAACATAGCCGAAACCCCAGACCGTCTGGATGTAGCGCGGTTTTGCCGGGTCCGGCTCGATCAGCTTGCGCAGGCGGGAGATCTGCACATCGATGCTGCGGTCTATGGTCTCGGAGTCGGGGCCGCGTGCCAGTTCGATCAGGCGCTCGCGCGAAAGGGGCTGGTGACGGTGCTTGATCAACGCCACGAGGAGGGAAAACTCTCCGCCGGTCATTTCCATTTCTTGCTCGCCGCGCCACAGCGCGCGGGTTGCCAGGTCAAGCTTGTACTCGCCGAATGCGAAGGTGTTGCCATCCGCAATCGGCGCGCCGGGCGGCAACGGGGCGCGGCGGCGCAAAACCGACTGGATTCGGGCTGTCAATTCGCGCGGCAGAAAGGGCTTGCCAAGATAGTCGTCCGCCCCCATTTCGATGCCGATGACACGGTCGATAGGGTCGCTTTTGGCCGTCAGCATGATGATGGGAATGTCGTCACCCGAAGCGCGCAGGCGCCGGCATATGTCCAGTCCGCTATCGCCTGGCATCATCAGGTCGAGCACCAGCAGGTCGGGGCGTTCGCGGCCCAGGCGGCGCTCCAGGTCGCGCCCGTCGGCAAGGGTGCGCACCGCGAAATCCTGCCCGGCCAGGTATTCGTCGAGTAATTTGCGCAATTCCGGGTCGTCGTCGATGACCCAAATCAAAGCTTGTCTGCTCATGAGAAAATTCTACTGCCATGCACGGGTTGAAATATACAAAAAATATGACCAGATATGACCGGCAAAC
>JAQTLK010000041.1:0-9208 GCA_028714955.1 Sulfuricella sp. | reverse complement strand
AAACATCCGGGCTAAACACTTTTGGTCCTGTCATGGAACGGCGCGTGACGTGAAAGGTCAATGTAAGGCGAAAGCTGTAAAACTGAGGGCAATTACCAAGATCTTGATGAAACACCACATGGAGAACGGCATGAAACACTATCGTATTGTTGTGGCATTGCTCCTGGCGCTGGCGAGCGGGTTCGCCTTTGCCGCCGGCGATCCGACTTTGCACCAGGTCTACCAGGCGGCGCAGGCAGGCCGTATGGACGAGGCCCAGGGCATGATGCAGAAAGTGCTGCAGGATCATCCCAATAGCGCCAAGGCACATTATGTGGAAGCGGAATTATTGGCACGGCAGGGGCGCCTGGCGGCGGCCGGGGCGGAACTTGCCAGCGCTGAACGTCTCGCACCGGGCCTTGCCTTTGCAAAGCCGCAGGCGGTGCAGGAACTCAAGGCAAGAATCGCGGCGGGCCGGCAGATTCCGCTTTCGTCCGATGGCGCGCGTGCCGGCAATGGCGGCTTCCCGTGGGCGATGCTGCTGCTTGGCATCGCATCCATCGGACTGGCCTTTTTCCTGTTCCGGGCGATGACGTCGCGCAATTCCCCGCCCGCCGCCAACTATATGCCAGCTCCGCCAGCGCCTTATCCGGGCGGCGCCGCCGGCCCGACGGGCCAGCCGTATGCGGGCGGCATGGCCAGTGCGCCGGCAGGCGGGGGGCTTGGTTCGGGCATCGTGTCGGGCCTTGCCACCGGCGCTGCCATCGGTGCCGGCATGGTGGCGGGAGAGGCGCTGGCGCACCACTTCGTGGGCGGAAATACCGCCGCACCCCACCCTGCCGCGCCGGCTCCGGATTCGTGGGGGAACGCTTCGGACGACATGGGCGGGAACGATTTCGGCATCGCGGATAATTCCTCGTCCTGGGACGACAGCTCAAGCGTCGCCGACAATATGGATATTGGTGGCGGCGACGATTGGAGTTGAGGGCGATTCGGTTGCGTGCTACAAAGAACCGTTGCGCCGCAATAGGCGGAGAATGAATTGCGCTGTCTGGTAATCGAGGATGAAGCCGACACCTCACGCTATGTCTGCAAGGGGTTAAGGGAAGCCGGTTATGCCGTCACGCCTTGTGGCAACGGGCTCGATGGCCTGCATTACGCCACCAGCGAGCAATGGGACATCATCATTCTCGACCGGTTGCTGCCCGGACAGGTCGATGGGCTGTCCATCATTGCCAAATTGCGTGACCTGGGCAAGAAAACACCGGTGATCATCGTCAGCGCACTGACCAATATCGACGAGCGCGTGGCGGGGCTGCGCGTTGGCGCCGACGATTACATTTCGAAGCCATTTGCCTTTTCCGAACTGCTGGCGCGGATCGAGGCCTTGCTGCGCCGTGCCGGCCCCGGACACGATGCGACCCGGCTCCAGGTCGCGGACCTGGTGCTCGACTTGCGGGCGATGCGGGTCATGCGCGATGCGCGCCCGATCGCGCTGCAGCCGCGCGAATTCCGCCTGCTCGAATACCTGATGCGCCACGAAGGGCAGGTGGTCACCCGGACCATGCTGCTCGAATCCGTGTGGGATTATCGTTTCGACCCGCAGACCAACGTCATCGACGTCCAGATCAGCCGGCTGCGCAACAAGATAGACAAGGGCTTTGCGGCCGCGCTCATCCATACGGTGCGCGGCGTTGGCTACCGCCTGGCCCCAGGCGAAGCGGTCCTGGATGGATAGGCTTGGCGCCTCGGTTGCCGCGCGGCTGGTGCTGGGATATGGCTTGCTGGTGACCGCCTCCATCGTCGTGCTGTCGGCGGTCTTTTACTTTGCGACCATCGGGGTGCTCGACCAGAACATCGACGGCAAGATCGTTTCGATTTCGCAACGCCTGATCGCGGCATTCGGGACGCGCCCTGTGGCGGACTTGTCCGGGGAGATCAACCGTCAACTATCCGACCGGATCGACAGCGACAGGGAAATATTCCTTGTGTTGTCGCCCACCGGACAACGCCTCATCGGCAATCTTTCGACCTGGCCTCCTTCAGATACGCCACAGGGGCAACTGGTGACACGCGATGTCGTGCGAGATGGCAAGACCATCCCGGCGCGGCTGCTGATAAGCCGGTTGCCGGGCGGCGAACGCCTGTTTGTCGGGCGCGACCTGAGCGAGCAAAAGGCCATCCGGGGCCTTGTCGGCCGGGCGCTGGCAATGGGGGCCGCGATATCGCTGCTGCTGACGGTCGCCGGCGCGCTGTTCTTTCGCCGCCAGATCGAGGCCAGGATCAGCGACATCCGCCGTACCGCGCTCGAAATCGAGGCCGGCGACCTGTCGCGGCGCATCCCGATTTCGAGCGATGACGAATTCGGGCTGCTCAGCCGCGACATCAACCGCATGCTGGATCGGATCGAGCACTTGATGGACAGCACGCGGCATGTGTCGAACGCCATCGCCCATGACCTGAGAACGCCGCTGGGGCGCATTCGCAGCAAGCTGGACGATGCCGTGCGCCACGACATGAGCGTGGAAATCCTCGCCGATGCGGCGCATGACGCGATTGAGGGGATCGATGAACTGATTCTCGTGTTCGAGAAACTGCTGCAGATCGCCGAAGCGGAATCGGGCATGCGCGCCAAGCTGTTCGAGACGGTCGACCTGAATCGCATCGCGCGCGATATGGTGGAATTGTACGATGCGACAGCCGAAGAGCATCTGGTGATGCTGAAAGCTTCGCTCAAGCATGCGGTGCATGCACATGGCGATCGCAACCTTCTGGCCAGCGCGGTCGCCAGCCTGATCGACAACGCCATCAAGTACGCCGGGCCGGGCGCCACGGTGGAGGTCTCCACGACGGCGGACGCCCATTCCGTTTCCCTGGTCGTGCGCGACGACGGGCCGGGGATTCCGCCGCAGGAATTGCCCAGGGTGACCGAACGCTTCTACCGCCTCGACCACAGCCGCAGCCTGCCGGGAAACGGCCTCGGCCTTGCCATCGTCTCGGCCATCGCCACCTTGCACGTCGGGAAGCTTGTCCTCGAAAATGACGCGCATGGCCTGATCGCCCGCATCATTCTCCCGCCTGCGGAAGCCTTGGCCCGCAGCCAATAAAAACCGCGACAGCGGTTTGCCAAACCTTTCCAAATGGTAATTTTCCGGCCACGTTGCGGTTAATCGCAAACTCATACAATGCCTGGGTTCTGTCGTGGCCAGGAGCCTGCAGCATGGCTGCCATTGTTGTGGCAGCCATATTCCACGATCTCCTGAGCCGCATTTGTCGTCAACCCGAAGGTCTCATGTGTGAATCAATCAGGATGGCCGATTGTCAGGGCCGCATCGCTTCGAACTTCAGCCAATCTCCCATGAAAATCAATATGTCTTCCCTGCGATGGGTGCTCCTGGCCATTTCGCTGTTCGCCGCGGCAGGCTACGCGTGGAGCGAACTCGACCAGGGCTCGCCCCCCGCGAAAACAATCGCCAGACCGCGGACTGGCATCTTCCGTCCAACAAAGGAACAGTGGGCCGGTCTCAAGGTGGCCGAGGTGAGGGCGCTGCCATTTCGCGACACGCTGACCACGGATGGCAATATCGCTTTCAATGACGATGCCGTGACGCCGGTTTTCTCACCCTACTCGGGCCGCGTCAGCCGCCTCATTGCCAAGCTCGGGGACGTGGTTAAGAAGGGCGCGCCCCTGATGGCCATTGAAGCCTCCGAATTCGTTCAGGGGCAGAGCGATGTGGCCTCAGCCAAAGCCAGCCTCGACATCGCACGTGCCACCGAAAAGCGCCAGCACGAGCTTTACGATGCGGGCGCTGCCGCCCTCAAGGACTGGCGCCAAGCGCAATCCGACCTCGTGAACGCCGAAGCGGCGCTCGCCGCCGCCCGCGGTCGCCTGCGCATTCTGGGCAAAAGCGGGGCAGAAATCGACACCCTCGCAAAGGCGCCGGCTGGCATGACCGAGGCGCTCGTGTCCGCACCCATCGCGGGAACAGTCACCCAGCGTCAGGTCGGGGTCGGACAGTACATCACGAGCGCCTCCGGCGGCGCCTCGACAGCCGCATTTACCATCGCCGACCTGTCAACCGTCTGGCTGGTCGCCAACGTGCGCGAGAGCGATGCGCCGGCCCTGCGTGTTGGCCAGCCGGCCGAGGTCACCGTGCTGGCTTTGCCTGGCAAAACGTTCAAGGCGAAGATCGCCTGGGTTGGCTCCGCCGTCGATCCGGCCACCCATCGCCTGCCTGTCCGCGCCGAGGTGCAGAACCCCAACGGCGAATTGAAGCCGCAGATGTTCGCCAACTTCTCTATCGCCACCAGCGAAGCCGCAGAGGCGCCAGCGGTGCCGCAAAGCGCGTTGATCTATGAGGGCGAAAGCACGCGCGTCTTCGTCGCCGGACCTGACGGCAGCATCTCCGGACGGGTCGTACACGCCGGCCGCAATCGCGACGGCATGATCGAGATCACGTCCGGACTGCGTGTCGGAGAAAAAATCATAACCGCGGGCACGCTGTTTATCGACCGTGCGGTCGAGGGCGACTAGGCCATGAACCGTATCGTCGAGTTCGCGCTCAAGCAGCGCGCCTTCATCGTCGTCATGCTGATAGCTGTTCTTGGTGCCGGCATCGTCAGTTTCATCAAGCTCAATATCGAGGCCTACCCCGATCCGGTGCCGCCGCTGGTCGATATCATCGCCCAGAGTCCCGGGCTGTCGGCAGAGGAGATGGAGCGATATGTCACCATCCCGATCGAGGTGCAGATGGCCGGCCTTCCGCATGTCACCGCCATACGGACCATTTCCCTGTTTGGCCTTTCGGACGTAAAACTTCAGTTCACCTACGATTTCACCTACCAGCAAGCCGAGCAGTGGGTAATCAACCGCCTTTCCCAACTGCCGCCGCTGCCCAACGGCGTGCAGCCGCAGATTTCCCCATCGAGCCCCATCGGCGAGATCTACCGCTACCGCCTGGTCGGCCCGCCGGGATATTCGGTGACCGACCTCAAAACGTTGCAGGACTGGGTGCTCCAGCGTCGCTTCAAGGCCGTGCCCGGCGTTATCGACGTAAACGGCTGGGGCGGCAAGACGAAGACCTATGAGGTCGCCGTCGACCTGCGCAAGCTCACCGCCAATGGTCTTGCGCTGCAACAGGTACTGCAGGCCATAGGAAACAGCAACACCAACGTTGGCGGCCAGACGGTCAACATCGGCCCCCAGGCGGCGGTGGTGCGCGGCGTCGGCCAGATCCATTTTATCGACGATATCCGCAACACCATGCTGGTATCCAATAAAGGGACGCCAGTGCTGGTCGGCGATGTCGCCAGGGTCACCGTCGGCAACCAGCCGCGCTTGGGGATAGCTGGCCACGACGACGATGATGACATCGTAGAGGGCATAGTTCTCATGCGTCGTGGCCAGGAGAGCATGCCGACCATCGAGGGAGTCAAGGCTGAGGTGGCGAAGATCAATGCCTCCAACATCCTGCCGCCCGGCGTCCGTATCGAACGCATCTACGATCGCTCTGACCTGATTAATATGACGACGCATACGGTACTGCACAACATGGTTTTTGGCATCGTGCTGATTTTTCTGTTGCAGTGGGCCTTTCTTGGCAATTTGCGTAGCGCCACCATTGTTGCCGCCACGATCCCGTTCGCCCTTTCCTTTGCCATCGGGCTCATGGTGGCGATGGGCGAGTCGGCTAACCTGCTTTCCGTCGGCGCCATCGATTTCGGTCTCATTGTCGATGCATCGGTCATCATGGTGGAAAACATCTTCCGTCATCTCACCCAGAAAGCAGCGCAACGCCAGGACAGCGAGCCGTTGCTGCACCGCTTGCGCACCACGGTTGGGCT
Source organism: Sulfuricella sp. (assembly GCA_028714955.1). GTDB lineage: Bacteria > Pseudomonadota > Gammaproteobacteria > Burkholderiales > Sulfuricellaceae > Sulfurimicrobium. The sequence goes on along the minus strand of JAQTLK010000041.1, from coordinate 3,385 downwards.
GCATGGCAAGTTCGCGGTCATCGCCAATTCGGCCACCGAGGTGAACCAGGCGATCCTGTTCTCGGCGGCGATCATCATCGCCGGCTTCGTCCCGCTGTTCACCCTTTCGGGAATCGAGGGGCACATTTTTGGCCCCATGGCCAAGACCTATGCCTATGCCATTGCGGGTGGCCTCATCGCCACCTTCACGATTTCCCCGGCGCTAAGCTCCTTCCTGCTCGACCAGCAAGAGCATGAGGAGAAAGAAACCTTCGTCTCGCGGTGGCTGCGCCATTTCTATACGCCGGCAATCGAGTTTGCCTTGTCACATCGCCGCGCAACCGTGGGCGGGGCGCTGCTGCTGGTTGTCATCGCGTTCCTCGCGGCACGCAGTCTGGGCCTGGAATTCCTGCCCAAGCTGGAAGAAGGCAACCTCTGGATACGCGCCACCATGCCGCCTTCCATTTCATTGGAGGAAGGCGATCAATATATCAATGGCATGCGAAGAATGATCAAAAGCTTCCCCGAGGTGAGAACCGTGGTGTCCCAGCATGGCAGGCCTGACGACGGCACGGATGCCACCGGTTTTTTCAATGGCGAGTTCTTCGTTCCCCTGAAGCCTGCCGATGCCTGGCCAAAGGGCGTGGACAAGGACAAACTAACCGAACAAATGACGCACGCCCTGACCAGCAAGTATCCCGGTGTCGAGTTTAATTTCTCCCAGTACATTCAGGATAATGTGGAGGAGGCAGCTTCGGGAGTGAAGGGGGAAAACTCCATCAAGCTCTATGGCAACGATCTGGAAACGCTAGAAAAAACGGCGCAGAAGATCAAGGAGGTGATGCAGACGGTACCGGGGGTGACCGACCTTGCCGTGTTCAACTCGCTGGGCCAGCCGACCGTGCGCATCGACATCGACAGGGCACGCGCCGCCCGCTATGGCATCATGCCCGGCGACATCAATGCCACCATTCAGGCAGCCATTGGCGGCCAGTCGGCCAGCGATCTCTATGAAAATGGCAGCGACCGGCATTTCCCCATCATGGTGCGCCTCGCGCCCGAGTACCGCGGCAGCCTGGACGCTATCAGGCACATTACAGTCAGTGCGCAAGGGCCTAATGGCATCATCCAGGTTCCCCTGGCGGAACTGGCCGATATCCGCCTGGTTTCGGGCGCTTCCTTCATCTACCGCGAACAGCAGGAACGCTACATACCCATCAAGTTCAGCGTGCGCGGCCGCGATCTGGGCAGCGCCGTCCTGGAGGCCCAGAAGAAGGTAAGCGGGCAGGTGAAATTGCCGGCAGGCTACCGCCTGGAGTGGGTCGGGGAGTTCGGCAATTTGAAGGACGCGCTTTCCAGGCTTGCCATCGTCGTTCCCATTGCCATCGCGCTGATCTGCATCCTGCTTTACGTGAATTTCGGAAATTTCACGGATGTCCTTCTCGCCGCGAGCGTCATTCCGATGGCATTGGTCGGCGGCATTTTTGCCTTGTTCCTCACCGGCACGCCGTTCAGCGTATCTGCCGCCATCGGTTTCGTCGCGCTGTTCGGCATTGCCGCCATGGACGGCATCATTGTTCTCGGTTACTTCAACCAGAGCCTCGATGTGGGACTCAGTCGCGCTGACGCCATCCGCCGCACCTGCCAGGTACAGATGCGGCCCGTGATGATGACCTGTGTCATCGCCTGCGTCGGCTTGGTGCCGGCGGCGATTTCGACCGGCATCGGCTCCCAGGTGCAGAAGCCCCTGGCGCTCGTGGTGGTGGGCGGCATTCTGTTGGCGCCGGCGCTGATTCTCATCGTTTTGCCGGTGCTGATCGACCTGTTCTCCCTGCGTGGGAAACGAGTCGACCGGCATCTCGCGGCGGCTGCAGCCAGCAGCGAAGGGCAGGCGTGATGCGTCATCTGGGAATTGCGATCATCGCGGGGCTGATGGCTGCCGGTTGCGCCGCTGGTCCAGACTTCCAGCGGCCTGCCGCACCGGAAGTGAAGGGCTACCGCGCGACGCCAGCGGTGGTCGAGGGCCAGCATTTTGCCGCTGGCGCCGACGTTCCTGCTCAATGGTGGAAGCTGTTCCGGTCAGAACCGCTTGATATCCTGGTGGAACGTTCCCTGGCCGCAAACCCGAATATCGACGCGGCCCGCGCCGCCCTGCTGGCCGCGCAGGAAACTGCCGCGGCACAGGGCGGTGCTTTCTGGCCCCAGGTGTCGGCCGGCCTGACGCCAAGCCGGCAGAAAATTTCCGCTACCCTGAGTTCGCCGCTCAATTCTCCGGCCAATCCATTCAGCCTGCATACTGCCCAGGTCATCGTCGGCTATTCACCCGATGTATTTGGCGGCACGCGGCGTCAGGTGGAATCCCTCGAAGCCCAGGCCGAGTTCCAGCGCTTCGAGTTGGAGGCGGCGCGCCTGTCTCTGGCAGCCAATGTCGTGGCGGCTGCTGTGCAAGAGGCTGCTATCCGTGGACAGATTGCGGCCATGGAAAAGATCGTCGCCTGCAATACGGAGATGCTTGGCCTTGCGCGCCGCCAGTTGGCATCAGGGGCCATCGCCGAGGCCGGCGTCGTCGCGCAGGAGGCCGCTTTGGAGCAGGCCCGTGCAGCGCTGCCGCCACTCAGAAAACAGTTGGCCCAGACGCGAAATCTGCTCACGGCACTGGCGGGAGGCTTTCCGGACAAGGAGCTCGAACAGAGTTTTGACCTGGATCATCTGGAACTGCCACCGGAACTGCCCCTCAGCCTGCCGTCGGCCCTTGTGGAACAGCGTCCCGATGTGCGCGCTGCCGAGGCGCTCGTTCATGCCGCCAGTGCCCAGGTGGGCGTTGCTTTTGCCAACATGCTGCCGCAGTTCACCATCAATGCCGGTTTTGGCAGTGTCGCCGCAAGCATGGGCGATCTATTCAAGGCCGGTGGCGGTTTCTGGGGCCTGGCGGGCGCAGTGGCGCAACCGATCTTCGAAGGCGGCGCTTTGCGCCACCGTAAATCCGCCGCTGAGGCCGCTTACGAACAGGCATTGGCGCAGTATCGCGCCACAGTGATCGCAGCCTTTCAAAACGTGGCGGATACCCTGCATGCATTGGAGCAAGACGCCGACGCACTGAATGCGGCGTCAGCAGCAGAACGGGCGGCTTCACGCAGCCTTGCCATCGCGCGCCGGCAGGTGGAATTGGGGGATATCAGCCACCTTGCCCTCCTTGGCGCGGAACAGTCCTACCAGCAGGCGATCGTTGCTCTCGTGCAGGCCCGGGCAAACCGGTATGCTGACACGGCGGCGCTTTTTCAGGCACTGGGCGGAGGATGGTGGAACCGGGCTGATCCTTCGCCCGGAGGAAAACAGCGATCGCCTTGACGGTTGCCGCAGCCAACCCCGCAGCGGTTTGATAATATCGCTACGCGCAGGCGGCTAG
>JAQTLK010000040.1 GCA_028714955.1 Sulfuricella sp. | reverse complement strand
CTGCGCGTATTGCCTCGTTCATGCGCATCACCATTGGAACGGACGAGCAATGCGATGCGCTGCTCCATGCCCTGGCCGAAATTCTCCGGAGCTGATCGATTTCCTTCAGGTCCGACAGGCTCCTAGGTTAGAATGGAAAAAAATTCAGTCAGTCATCTTATGCGTACAGCCCAAGTTACCCGCAATACCCTTGAAACCCAGGTTAGCGTCACGCTTAACCTGGATGGCAACGGCCGCGCCCGCCTCGACAGCGGCGTGCCTTTTCTCGACCACATGCTCGACCAGATCGCCCGCCACGGCTTGATGGACCTGGATGTATCGGCCAGGGGCGACCTGCACATCGACGCGCACCACACCGTGGAAGATATCGGCATCACCCTCGGCCAGGCCTTTGCCCAGGCAATCGGCGACAAGAAGGGCGTGCGCCGCTACGGCCATGCCTACGTGCCGCTGGACGAGGCATTGTCGCGCGTGGTGCTGGACCTTTCCGGGCGCCCCGGGCTGGTGTTCGAGGTGGAGTTTACCCGCGCCCGCATCGGGGAATTCGACGCCGACCTGGTGCGTGAATTCTTCCAGGGTTTCGTCAACCATGCCGGTGTCACGCTGCATGTGGACTGCCTGCGCGGCGTCAATGCTCATCACCAGGCTGAAACGGCGTTCAAGGCGTTCGGCCGCGCCCTGCGCATGGCGGTGGAACTGGATGCGCGCATGGCCGGCGAGATGCCTTCGACCAAGGGAAGTCTCTGAACATGGGCGCCGATGTGGCCATCATCGATTATGGCATGGGGAATTTGCGCTCCGTTTCCAAGGCGTTCGAGCACGTGGCGCCCACGGCCAGCGTGGTAGTGACGGCGGACCCCGAAGTGATCCTTGGCGCCGCGCGCGTGGTGTTCCCGGGCCAGGGCGCCGCCCCCGACTGCATGCGCGAAATCGAGGCGCGCGGCCTGAGGGGGGTCATTACACAGGCTGCACGAAGCAAGCCGTTTCTTGGTATCTGCATGGGGCAGCAGGTGTTGTTCGAGCACAGCGAGGAAGGCGATACGCCCTGCCTGGGCATCCTTCCCGGACGTGTGTTGCGCTTCCCTGCCGAAGCGATGCATGACGACCAGGGACAGCGGCTCAAAGTCCCGCATATGGGCTGGAACGAAGTGCACCAGACGTCTGAGCATCCGTTGTGGGCCGGGATTCCCAGCGGCACGCGCTTCTACTTCGTGCACAGCTACTACGTCGAGGCGGGCGATCCGGGCCTGGTGGCGGGCTTTACCCTTTATCCGTTTGCGTTTACCTCGGCGGTGGCGCGGGATAATATATTCGCCGTTCAATTCCACCCCGAAAAAAGCCAGTCCGCGGGATTGACCCTGCTGGCCAATTTCGTCATGTGGGATGGCAAGTTCCAGCCGACTGCCGGCAGTGCGGGTGCCTGCCGGTAATTTCCATTACTTAACCAAATAAAAAACGCCTACCATGCTAGTGATTCCAGCGATTGACTTGAAAGACGGCCGGTGTGTTCGCCTGAAACAGGGCGAGATGGATTCGGCCACGATTTTTTCTGAAAATCCGGCCGAAATGGCGCGCCATTGGGTTTCTCAGGGCGGGCGTCGCCTGCACCTGGTCGACCTCAATGGCGCCTTCGCCGGCAAGCCGGTGAATGAGGCTGCCATCCGTGCCATCGTCGAGGAAATGGGCGCTGAAATCCCGGTGCAGCTGGGCGGCGGCATCCGCGATCTGGCTACCATCGAACGCTACCTGGACGATGGCATCAGCTACGTCATTCTCGGCACGGCTGCCGTGAAAAACCCGGGGTTCCTGCACGAGGCCTGTTATGCCTTTCCCGGCCAGATCATCGTTGGCCTTGACGCCAAGGATGGTAAGGTGGCGGTGGACGGCTGGTCCAAGATGACCGGCCACGACGTGGTGGACCTGGCGAAGAAATTCGAGGATTATGGCGTCAGTTCCGTGGTTTATACCGACATTGGGCGCGACGGCATGCTATCCGGCGTGAACATCGAGGCGACGGTGAACCTGGCCCGGGCCTTGACGATTCCTGTCATCGCCAGCGGCGGACTGACCGATCTGGAAGATATTCGCAAGCTGTGCGAAGTGGAATTCGAAGGCATCATGGGCGCCATTACCGGGCGGGCCATTTACCAGGGTACGCTCGATTTCGCCGCGGCGCAGAAGCTTGCCGATGAACTGAGCGAGGAGACAGGAGTGAGGGATGAGGAGTAAGCGGGGTTTCCCTCACTCCTCACTTCTCACTTCTCACTAAATAAATGGGTTTAGCCAAACGCATCATTCCGTGTCTCGACGTCACCGCCGGCCGCGTGGTGAAGGGCGTCAATTTCGTCGGCTTGCGCGATGCCGGCGACCCGGTCGAGATTGCCCGCCGTTACGACGAGCAGGGCGCGGATGAACTGACTTTTCTTGACATCACCGCTACTTCTGACGAGCGCGACATCATCGTGCACATCATCGAGGCCGTGGCGGCCCAGGTGTTCATTCCGCTGACCGTGGGCGGCGGCGTGCGCAGCGTTGACGATGTGCGCCGTCTGCTCAATGCCGGCGCCGACAAGGTAAGCATCAATACCGCCGCGGTGACCAACCCGCAACTGGTGGCGGATGCTTCGGCGCGCTTCGGCTCGCAGTGCATCGTGGTGGCGATCGACGCCAAACAGGTGTCGGTCGAAGGAGAGCCGCCACGCTGGAACGTGTTCACCCACGGTGGGCGCAAGGACGTCGGTCTGGACGCGGTGGCATGGGCGCAAAACATGGCGGCGCTGGGTGCGGGCGAGATCCTCCTCACCAGCATGGACCGGGACGGCACCAAGACCGGTTTTAATCTCGAATTGACCCGTGCCGTGTCCGATGCCGTGAGCATCCCGGTCATCGCCAGCGGCGGCGTGGGCAATCTTGACCACCTGGTGGACGGCATCAAGAAGGGGCATGCCGATGCAGTGCTGGCGGCAAGTATTTTTCATTATGGCGAATTTACCGTGCGCCAGGCCAAGGAATATATGGCCAGAAATGGTATCGAGGTAAGGTTATAGGCATGGCGGATTCCTGGCTGAACAAAGTTAACTGGACGCACGATGGCCTGGTGCCGGTGGTTGCCCAGGACAAGGACAGTGGCACGGTGCTGATGGTGGCGTGGATGAACCGCGAGGCGCTGAAACGCACGGTGGAAAGCGGCGAGGCCGTGTACTGGTCGCGCTCGCGCAAGCGGCTGTGGCACAAGGGCGAGGAATCCGGCCACGTGCAGAAAGTGCATGAAGTCCGCCTCGATTGCGACGAGGATGTCCTTCTGCTCAAGGTCGAGCAGGTGGGCGGCATCGCATGTCACACCGGGCGCCATAACTGCTTCTTCCAGAAGCTGGAGGGGCAGGAGTGGGTGTCGGTCGAACCGGTGCTGAAGGACCCGGCAGAAATTTACCGTGTTGCGCAGGCTGCCGTCTCTCACCAGGGCGAGAAATGAGCGATATTCTGAACCGTCTTGCGGAAACGCTCGAAGGCCGCAAAACCGCCGATCCCGCCAGTTCCTACGTGGCCAGGCTGTACGCCAAGGGGCTGGACGCCATCCTGAAGAAAATCGGCGAGGAAGCCACCGAAACGATCATTGCCGCAAAGGATGGCGACAGTGCGCATCTGGTCTATGAAATCGCCGATCTCTGGTTTCACAGCATGGTGCTGCTGGCGCAGCAGGGCCTTCACCCTGATGCCGTGCTGGAAGAACTGGCGCGGCGCGAGGGTTTGTCCGGGCTGGTGGAAAAAGCCGGGCGACAGGATGGCGTCTAGCTTTTTAGGGCAGGCCAGGTTTCAGCCCGACCTGCACCAGGCAGTTAAGTGAAAGGATGAAGGGGGGCAAATGCTGGACTGCATTTTCTGCAAAATCGTCAATAGCCAGATTCCGAGCAAGAAGATTTATGAGGACGAGGAACTCCTGGCTTTTCATGATATCCACCCTATAGCCCGGGTGCATTTCATGATTATTCCAAAGATCCACGTGGACTCCCTTGAACGCTGTACCGCGATACACCAGCCGTTGCTGGGAAAGATGTTGTTGCTGGCGCCGAAACTGGCCAAGGAGCAGGGCCTGGTGAACGGTTTTCGCACCATGATCAACACGGGTCACGGTGGCGGGCAGGAGGTGTATCATCTGCATGTGCACGTTTTCGGTGGCGATGCATCAATGCCGCGTACCTGATATTCATGGCGAATCCTCGCCCTGCATCATGAAACAGCAATTCGCCATGAGCGTTTCTTCACCCGCCACTCTCTCACAAGGAGCGTCCGCAGGAAGCGCCCCTCGAGAAGGGGAACGAGGAAAAGTTTCACGTTGTTTTACGTTAAGATCGGGAGATAGATAATGGGTTCATTTAGCATCTGGCATTGGCTGATCGTCCTGGTGATCGTGCTGGTGGTTTTCGGCACCAGGAAGCTGCGTAATATAGGCAGCGACCTTGGTGGCGCGGTGAAGAGCTTCAAGGATGCCGTGAAGGAAGAAGAAAAACCCACACCCAAGGTCGAGGCGCCCGCATCCGGCCAGACCATCGAAGGCGAGGTCAAGGAAAAATCAAAAGCGCAGTGAGGAGAGAGGAGTGAGGAGTGAGGGGTAAAACCCGTGTCTCCTCACTCCTCACTCCTCACTCCTCACTCACTATGTTCGGTATCGAATTTTCTGAACTGCTGCTGATCGGCATTGTCGCCCTGGTGGTGATCGGGCCGGAGCGTCTGCCGCGCGTGGCGCGGACCGCCGGACACTTGTTCGGGCGCATCCAGCGTTATGTTGCCAATATCAAGGCAGACATCAATCGTGAAATTCAAGCAGAGGAACTGAAAAAACTGCAGGAGGAAATCCGTTCTTCGGTGAGTTCCCTTGAGGAATCCATAACCAAGGAATTGCACCAGGGTGACCAGGCATTGCATGAGGTTCAGGCGCAGATTCACGAAATTATCGAGATTCCGCGCAAACAGGCGGAAGATATTGTGAATCCGGCACCGCCGGAGCATGAGCCGCCCGTAGCCGAGGCGCCTCCGCCTCAACCTCAACTGGAACTGGGTCTGGACACGCCCCCGGAAGATGCTGCTACCGTGCCGCGCAAGCATTCCTAACGATCATGGCGAATCCCCACCCTGGAACATGAAACAGCGCTGCGCCATGACCGTTGCCCTCACCCCGCCATCCCTCACCCCTCTCCCCTTCTCCCTCCGGGAAAAGCTTGGGATGAGGGAGGGCGCGCCCGCAAGGGATTTCCCCGCCGGGATTGGCGGCAAAGCCGCTCAATCCGGCGAGAAGGATGACAAGGAAACGCTTCGCGTTGTTTCACATTAACCCACGGCTGAACAGGATTGCATGAGCACCACCGAACCAAGCGAAACCTTCATCTCCCACCTGATCGAACTGCGCGCCCGGTTGATGCGCGCGATTATCGCGGTGGTGCTGGTGTTCATCTGCCTTTTTCCTTTTGCCAAGGATCTTTACGCCCTGTTGGCCCATCCCTTGCTGGAACATTTGCCCAAGGGCGGACAGATGATCGCTACCGATGTCACAACGCCCTTTTTCGTGCCGATGAAGGTCGCCATGATGACGGCGTTCCTTATTTCGTTGCCCTATGTGCTTTACCAGGTTTGGTCTTTCGTTGCTCCGGGCCTTTACACGCATGAGAAGCGTCTGGTCTGGCCGCTGCTGGTGGCAAGCACCGTGTTGTTCCTGTGCGGCATGGCATTTGCCTATTTTCTGGTGTTCCCGGTGATTTTCGGCTTTATGTCCTCAGTCGCGCCGGCGGGCGTGGCGGTGATGACCGACATCAACAAGTATCTCGATTTCGTCCTGACGCTGTTCATGGCCTTCGGCATTACGTTCGAAGTGCCTGTGGCGGTGATTCTGCTGGTCAAAATGGGGGTGGTGAGTATTGACAAGCTCAGGGAAGCCCGCCCTTATGTCATTGTCGGCGCCTTCATCATTGGCGCCATTTTCACGCCGCCCGACATGGTGTCGCAGATCATGCTGGCGGTGCCGCTGTGGCTGCTGTATGAAGCGGGAATCATCGCGGCGGTGATGATGGGCCGGCCAGCAGTGGAAGAGCCCGTGCAGGAGAACGCTTACCGTCCACTCGACGAGAGTGAAATGGAGCGCGAACTTGACGCCATCGAGGAAGAGCAGAAAAAGACCGAATAGAGCGATCATGGCGAATCGCCGCCCAGTGCTTCGCCATGAACTTTTCCCTCACCCCTGACCCTTCTCTCTCCTGGGGACGAGGGGGCAAGGAAATGCTTGACGTTGTTTCGGTTTTACTGCGCCTCCCGCTCCATTTTTGGGCGCTTGCCCACGCTTACCTGCAATACCATGTCGGTCCTGTTGCGCCGGATGTTGAGCGTTGCCATTTTGCCTGGTTGCAGGGCGGAGATCTGATTGAGCATGGCGGCGGAATCCTTTACCGGTTTGCCGTTTACCGCCTGCAGAATATCTCCCGGACGGACGCCGGCCTTGTCCGCCGGCCCGCCGCGCAATACCCCGGCAATCATGGTGCCGCTGGAGGATGGCAGCTTGAAAGACTCTGCCAGCTCGGGCGTGATGTCCTGGACTTCCACCCCGATCCAGCCGCGGATGACGCTTCCGTTCTGGATGATCTGCTCCATGATCTGCTTTGCCAGGCTGACCGGAATGGCGAAGCCGATGCCCAGCGAGCCGCCGGTTCTGGAGAAAATGGCGCTATTGATGCCGATCAGATTGCCGTTGCTATCCACCAGCGCGCCACCGGAGTTGCCGGGGTTGATGGCAGCATCGGTCTGGATGAAATTTTCGTAGGTGTTGATGCCCAGGTGGCTGCGCCCCAGCGCGCTGATGATACCCATGGTAACGGTCTGGCCGACGCCGAAGGGGTTGCCGATGGCCAGTACGACATCGCCTACCTGGATTTCGTCCGCTCGCCCGAAGGTGATGGCGGAAAGATTGGGGAGGTCGATCTTGACCACCGCCAGATCAGTTTCCGGATCGGTGCCGATGACTTTGGCCGAGGCGGTGCGGCCATCGGCAAGGGCGACTTCGATCTCGTCCGCCGCTTCCACGACGTGATGATTGGTCAGGATATAGCCCTCGCGGCTGACGATGACCCCGGAGCCCAGGCTGGACTGGCGCTGTGGCTGCGCATAGGGGCGCTCGCCAAAGAAATGGCGAAAAATCGGATCGTCCAGCAACGGCTGGCTGGGCGCGGGGATTTCCTTGCTGGTGAAAACATTGACTACCGATGGCATGGCCTTCTTTGCCGCGACATTGAGCGGCGTGAGCTGTCGCGTGTCGGCATGCGGGGCGACTTCCTGGATCGACACGCGGCTGCTGCCAATATTGCGCCAGGGCAGCAGGTCGGGGCGCAGCAGCGAAATGACGAACAATACGCCGAGAGCGACAGTTGCGCTTTGCGCGAAGATAAGCCAAAGTCTACGCATGGGAGGGCACTTATGACATTGAGAGAGCTGGAACGTTATATCGGGCAATTGCTGGAAATTTCCAGCTTTCACGATTATTGCCCAAATGGCGTGCAAGTGGAAGGCCGCGTCGAAGTGACAAAAATTGTCAGCGGCGTCAGCGCCAGCCTGGCTATGCTGCAGGCCGCGAGCGCGGCAGGCGCCGACGCGGTGCTGGTGCACCACGGCTACTTCTGGAAAAACGAAAACCCATGCATTACCGGCATCAAGCGCGCCCGCATCGCGCACCTGGTCGAGCATGGCATGAGCCTGCTGGCCTACCATCTGCCTCTGGATGCGCACGCGACACTGGGCAACAATGCGCAACTGGCGCAATTGCTGGGCTTCCAGCTGGAGGCCCGTTTCGGCGAGCAGAATATCGCGGCTATGGGCCGGATGATTCAGCCCATGTCTTTGCAGCGCTTGTCCGCGGTGATCGAGGAGAGGCTGCAACGTCACCCGCTGGTGGTGGGCGACGATGCCGTAATTATCCGGCGCATCGCCTGGTGCAGCGGCGCGGCGCAGGATTACCTGGAGGCTGCTGTCGACCTCGGCGTGGATGCTTTTTTGACTGGGGAAGTGTCCGAACGCACGGTTCATCTTGCGCGCGAATCGGGCGTGGCGTTCATCGCCGCCGGGCACCATGCCACCGAGCGCTACGGCGTGCAGGCGCTGGGAGCGCACCTGGCGCAACAGCTCGGGCTGAAACACCAGTTCGTCGACATTGAAAATCCGGTCTAACGATCATGGCGATTCGCCGCCCCGAATCATGAAACAGCGATTCGCCATGATCGTTTCCCTCGTCCCCCTCTCCCAAAGGGCGAGGGGGACGAGGAAACGCTTCGCGTTGTTTCACATTAAGGGTCATCCGCCGGAATTGGCGGCAAAGCCGCTCAATCCGGCGAGAAGGGGGACGAGGTCTCGCTGCGTGAGTTTCTCGTTAAGCGCAATCGCCACTTTCGTTTTATGCATTGTCATGTAAAATCAAAAAAACATGACTTGTGAGCCTATGCAACAACCCAAACCCAGCCTGCTGATCGTTGACGACGATCCGTTGATTACCGATACCCTGCATTTCGTGCTGGGCAAGGATTTCGAGGTTTATGTCGCGGACTCGCGCGGGCAGGTGGACAGCCTGCTGCGCCAGTTGGACCAACTGCCGCAGCTGGCGCTGGTGGACCTCGGCTTGCCGCCCTTGCCGCATCGCCCTGATGAAGGTTTCAAACTGATCGGAGAACTGCTGGCGCGTGCACCGGGGATCAAGATCATCGTGCTTTCCGGCCAGAATGACGATGCCAACGCGCGCCATGCCCGCACGCTGGGGGCGGTGGAATTCATAGCCAAGCCATGTGAGCCGGCGCAGATCAAATCGCTGCTGTTCGATGCCTTGCGCATGCGCGATGCGGAGCAGGAAGGCGCAACGGAAGACAAGCGCACCTGCGATATTCTCGGCAACAGTTTCAATGTCGAAAAATTACGCCAGCAAATCAGCCAGTTTGCCGATGCACCCTTCCCGGTGCTGATCGAGGGAGAATCCGGCAGCGGCAAGGAGCTGGTGGCGGGGTGTCTGCATCGCCTCAGCGCGCGCGCCACGAAGCCCTTTCTGGCGCTCAATTGCGCGGCGATTTCCCCGACCCTGGTGGAGCCGACCCTGTTCGGCTACAGCAAGGGCGCCTTCACCGGCGCCGCCACCGCGCGTTCGGGTTATTTCGAGGATGCCAGCGACGGCACTCTGTTTCTCGACGAAATCGGCGAACTGCCGGTGGAACTGCAGGCCAAGCTGTTGCGCGTGCTGGAAAACGGCGAGTTTCAGCGCGTCGGCGAAACCCTGACCCGGCACAGCAACGCGCGCATCATTGCCGCGACCAATCGCGATCTGCGCCAGGAAATCAAGGCCGGACACTTCCGTGCCGACCTGTACCACCGTCTCAGCGTCTTTACCGTCAGCGTGCCGCCGTTGCGCGACATGGGGGAAGACAGGGCGCTGCTGCTGAAGCATTTCCGCGATTTCTATGCGCGGCAGAGCGGTTCCGAGCCGTTCCAGCTCATGCCGGCGGCACAACAGATGTGGCAGGCTTACCCCTTTCCCGGCAACGTGCGCGAGTTGCGCAACATCGTGATCCGGCTGGTCACCAAGTATGCCGGGCAGGCCGTGAGCCGCGAGCTATTGCAGGCGGAACTGGACACCGAGGCCGATGCCTTGCCGGAACTGGTAATGCCAAACGATGCCCGTGCCATGCAGGAACTGGCGAAAAAACACCTGCAGCTCCACGCCAATTTCAGCCTTGACCAGACCTTGAGGCTATGGGAGCAGAGCTACGTCGAAGCCGCGCTCAAGATGACCCACGGGAATCTGAGTCAGGCGGCGAAATTGTTGGGGGTCAACCGCACCACCCTGTACAGCCGGATGCAGAGCTATGGCAATCTGGAGCCGTGCCCGTAATGTACCTTGCCCATTTCGGCCTGTCCCAGCCGCCCTTCAGGATTACCGCGCATACCGAGTTTTTTTATGGCGGCGGCAATCGCGGCGCGATTCTCGATGCCCTGATCTATGCCATCCGTCAGGGCGAAGGCATCATCAAAGTGAGCGGCGAGGTCGGCAGCGGCAAGACCATGTTGTGCCGCATGCTGCAGGAACGTTTGCCGGCCGAGGTGGAAACCGTGTATCTCGCCAACCCCAGCGTCTCGCCGGACGAGATACTGCACGCCATTGCCTTCGAGATGCAGCTCTCGCTACCGCGCGAAGCCTCGCGGCTGGAAGTCATGCAGGCGTTGCAGGATTACCTGCTGGAGCGCCACGCCCAAGGCAGGCAAGTGGTGGTATTCGTGGAAGAAGCACAAGGCATGCCGCTTGCCACGCTGGAAGAAATCCGCCTGCTCTCCAACCTGGAAACCCAGCATTACAAGCTCTTGCAGATCGTGCTGTTCGGTCAGCCGGAACTCGACCGCAACCTGAACTCGCCGGAAATTCGCCAGCTCAGGGAACGGATTACCCACGGTTTCAACCTCAAGCCGCTGACCGCTGCCGAAATCAGGGATTACCTGATGTTTCGCTTGCGTGCCGCGGATTACCATGGCCCCGATCTGTTCGGCCCGGCGGTAGTCAAGCTGATCGCGCGGGCATCAAAGGGCTTGATCCGCCGCGTCAACATCATTGCCGACAAGACCCTGCTGGCCGCTTTCGCGGAAAATACCCATACGCTCAGCGTAAAACATGTTCGTGCTGCGATAGAGGACAGCGATTTCGAGCAGCATGCGGGTTTCATTTCATGGCCGAAGATGGCCAGGGCTGCTGCTTTGCTGGTACTGGGAACGGCTGCCGGTGCCGGCTTGCACGCCGTTCTCCAGGGCGCGTCCGCCAAACCGCAGGTGTCGCCAGTTGCCGCGGTGGCGCGGCTTGCGCCTGTGGCACGTCACACTGAGGCGCCGCAAGAGACGGCCTCCAGCCCGCAACCGCAGGCGCATGAGGCCGACGTGGTAGCGCAGCGCCTGGCAGCAACGGAGAAGTGGCTGGCAACCCAGAGCCCGGCGACCAGCAGTATCCAGTTGATGGTGTCGAATGATCTTCAGCAGTTGCGCAATCACCTTAAAAAAATAAGCCACGAGATTGAAATGGAAAAGATTTTTGTGTACCGTTCAAAAGTAAATGGACAGCCGGCGTGGACGGTGCTTTACGGCAGCTTCCCCGGTCGGGAAAAAACTGCCGAGGCGATGGATGCCCTGCCGGAATCGCTCAAGGTTTACCGCCCCTACTTGCGCACGGTTCAGGGCGTCAGGGCGGAAATCAGGCAGAATCAATGAGTTTGCCGCAAAACGACAAAGGTTGCGTAGCGATGCATACGAATGAATGTGCGGGAGGGCGGCGAGGTTTGTTGCGGTGCCGGGGAGCGGCGCTGCTGTTTGCTGCCGTGAGTTCAGGTTGTGCCTCCTATCCGCCACCTCTCCCCGTTTCGCAGAACCATATTCATGCCGAGTCCCAAACCAAGGCATCCGGCATTCCAGAACCCGTCAGGGCGGACGTGTTCGTCCCGCCCCCCAAGGCCTCGGTCAAACCGCAGACCTACAGCGTGGTGGTGAACGAAGTGCCGGTGAAGGAATTGCTGTTTGCCCTGGCGCGGGATTCGAAACTCAACGTGGACATTCACCCGGCGATTCAGGGCCTGGTCACCATGAATGCCGTTAACGAACCGCTCGATTCCATCCTGGACCGCCTGTCGCGACAGGTCAGCCTGCGTTACAAGATCGAAGGCGACACGCTTTCCATTACGCCCGATTCGCCTTACATGCAAACCTATAAGGTGGATTATGTCAATTTGTCGCGCAATTCAAGTTCCAACATCGGCGTGACGACGCAGATCGCCAGCGTGGGCACTTCCTCTGCAACTGGCGGCGCTGTCTTGTCTGGCGGCGCGGCTGGCAACAACTCGGTCACTCGGGTGGAAAGCAAGTCGGACAATAATTTCTGGGAAATTCTGGGGGAAAATCTCCGCCACATCCTGAACGCCACGCGCACCGTGGCCACCTCCGCCGAGGAAAGGGCCGAGCGCGGCGAGTTGATGCGCGCCGAGCGCGAGGAGCGCCTGCGCCAGGCAGAAGCCGTGGCGCGCGCCGGATCGGGCGCACCGGCGCTGTATGCCAGCGCCTTTAGCAACCAGAAAACGACCGGCATTGCGGACACCAAGGAATATGTGGTCGTCAACTCCGTCACCGGTTCCGTGTCTGTGCTCGGTACCCAGAAACAGCACAAACTGGTCAAGGAATATCTCGACAACGTGGTGAACGCTTCCCGTCGCCAGGTATTGATCGAGGCCACGATCGTCGAGGTGGTTCTGAACGACCAGTACCGTGCCGGGGTGGACTGGACCAAGATCGCCTCTACTGGCGCGGCCACCCAGTCGATGCTGGGTGGACGGCTGGGGACGGCCCCGTTTTTCACCCTGACCTACGCCAATCCCAACAGCATCATTGGCAATATCTCGGCAACGGTGAGCCTGCTGGAGCAGTTCGGCGACACCAAGGTGCTCTCCAGCCCCAAGATCATGGCCATCAACAATCAGACAGCGGTTCTGAAGGTGGTCGACAATATCGTGTATTTTTCGGTCAGCGTGGTGCCTGGCCAGATCAGCAACGGGGTGATCGCGCCTACCACCTATACCAGCGAGCCACATACCGTCCCGGTTGGCGTGGTGATGAGCGTGACGCCGCAAATCGACGAGTCTGGCATGGTTTCGCTTACGGTGCGTCCCACCATCTCGCGCGTGGTAAGTTACAAGAACGATCCCAATCCCGATCTGGCGCGCGTCAATATCACCAACCCCGTGCCGGAAATACAGGTGCGCGAGCTGGAATCCGTGCTCCAGGTCAAAACCGGTCAGACCATCATCATGGGCGGCCTGATGCAGGATGACGTGAGCAAGAAGCGCGACGGCATTCCCTGGATTTCGCGCATCCCCGGACTGGGCGACGCCTTCAGCTACCGCGACGACAATGCCAGGAAAACCGAGCTGGTGATTTTCCTGCGCCCTACCGTCATAAACCAAACCTCGCTTGACAGCAGCGAGCTGCGCGCCTATCGGCAATACCTTCCGGCGGACGCGCGCGTGCCAGTTGCCCAGCCATGAGCCTCTTGATGAAGGCCTTGAAGAAGGCCGAGGAAAGCCAGCAGGGCTCGCGCCGCGAGAGCGAACCAATGCTGCACGAATTGGCCGATGAATTGTCCCTGGAGCCGATTTCCGGTCCTGCCGCCGCTGCCAGGAATCGCCCCGCCGAGAAAATGGCAAGCGGCGGGGGCGCCGCGCGGCAGGAGGCCAGCAATCTGTTTGCCGCCAAGGAACTACCTGTCGGCGGGCGCAACCGTTTCGTCGCCGCTCTTGCCATGGCGGCGCTCCTGCTGTTTGCAGGTGGCGGTGCATATGTCTATATCGCGATCAACAAACCGGGCCTGCTGATTTCTTCCCGCCCGCCTTTGCCTCCGGCGTCCGCCGCGCGACCACTTGTGCTGAGCGGAGCCGAAGCAAGGCAGGGGGCGGAAAATAAGCCGCCGGCGGTTCAGGATTCAGCGCCTGCCGCGGTCGTGCAGCCGGAATTGTTTTTCCAGCCGCATCCCGATCGGGACACGCTGCCAGCAAAAACCACCCCTGCGCCGCGCACGGATTCGGGAAACGCGGAATCCGCGCCGGATAACGCAATCAAGGTGCGGCGAGGCGGCCAGAGCGAAATCAACCCCGATCTGGCGCAGGGCTACCAGTCCTTGCAGGAAGGCCGGATAGACGCAGCGAAAATGCATTATCAGCGCCTCCTGCAGCAGGAACCGCGCAATGTCGACGCCCTGCTTGGCATGGCGGCGGTGGAAGCGCGTTTGAACGAAATGAGCGAGGCGGGCAAGCTTTATGTTCGCGCACTCGAAGCCGAACCGGGCAACGCCTACGCCCAGGCAGGCTTGCTGAATTTGCTTGGCGGCAGCGATCCGGCCGGCAGCGAAGCCAAATTGAAACAACTGCTGGCAGACAAGCCGGCCGGGTTCCTGTATTTCGCGCTGGGTAATCTGTATGCCGCCCAGGGGCGCTGGTCCGAAGCACAGCAGGCCTATTTCCAGGCGTTTCATCTGGAATCCGATAAGGCGGACTATGCCTTCAACCTGGCAGTGAGCCTGGAGCATATCAGCCAGCCCCGCCCGGCCTTGACTTACTACCAGCAGGCATTGCAGCTGCAGCGGAAAAAGGGCGCCGACTTCGAGCGCGCGACTGCGGAAGCGCGCATCGCCCAATTGCAGAGGACGGCTCAATAGCATGACGGAACAGCGCAAAAAACTTCGCTTGGGCGAACTGCTGGTGCAGCAGGGTCTGATCAGCCAGGACCAGTTGCGCATCGCCCTGATGGAGCAGACCGAACACGACATGCCGCTGGGACGGCAACTGGTGCGCCTGGGCTTTGTCACCGAAGCCATGATTCGCGACATTCTGGCGCACACCATCGGCCAGGAAGGCATCGATCTTTCCAACGTGGTGGCCGACGCCGAGGCGCTGGAAATGGTGCCGGAAGAATTTGCGCGCCGCTACCGTCTGCTGCCGATCGCCTTCAACCCGGAACGCAGGGAATTGCTGGTGGCGATGAGCGATGTGTTCAACGTCGTGGCGCTCGACCTGCTGCGCGCCCATCTTGGCGGCCAGACCGAGATTCGCACCGTACTCGCGGGCGAGGCGCAACTGGAAGAGTACATCGACCAGTTTTACGGTTTCGAACTCTCGGTGGATGGCATCCTGCGCGAGATCGAGACCGGCGAGATCGACTACCAGAGCCTGCAGGCGGGCAACGAGGAATACACCCAGCCGATGGTGCGCCTGGTGGGCGCGTTGCTGGTGGACGCGGTCAAGCGCGGCGCTTCCGACATCCACTTCGAACCGGAATACGCCTTCCTGCGCATCCGCTACCGCATCGACGGCGTGCTGGAGCAGATCCGCAGCCTGCACAAGACTTACTGGCCGGGCATCGCGGTGCGCCTCAAGGTGATCAGCGGCATGAACATCGCCGAAACGCGCGCGCCGCAGGACGGGCGGCTGTCGCTCAACCTGAACGGCCGGCCGATCGATTTCCGCGTTGCCGCCCAGCCCACCATCTACGGCGAGAACATCGTGCTGCGTGTGCTGGACCGGGAGAAATCCATTATCTCTCTCGACCGCATGGGGTTGAGCCAGGAAACCCAGGACAAGCTGAAGCTGATGATGGCGCGCCCCGAAGGTATCCTGATCGTCACTGGCCCGACCGGCAGCGGCAAAACCACCACGCTCTACTCCATGCTGAGCCATCTCAATACCGACTCGGTCAACATCATGACCCTGGAAGACCCGGTGGAATACCCGGTGACCATGATGCGCCAGACTTCCGTCAACGACCTGGTGAAGATGGATTTTGCCAACGGCATCCGCTCCATGATGCGCCAGGATCCGGACATCATCTTGGTCGGCGAGGTGCGCGACCGCGAGACGGCGGACATGGCTTTCCGCGCCGCCATGACAGGTCACCAGGTGTTCACCACGCTGCACACCAACTCTGCGCTCGGCGCTTTCCCGCGCCTGCTCGATATCGGCATCCTGCCCGATATCATGGCGGGCAACATCATCGGGGTGATCGCACAGCGCCTGGTGCGCGTGTTGTGCCCCCATTGCAAAAAACCCTATCAGCCCGGTGCGGAGGAAAAGCTGCTGCTGGGCCTGCTGCCCGATGACGAGGCCCTGGTTTATGGCGCGGAAGGCTGTCCACGGTGCGGTTACAAGGGTTACAAGGGGCGCATGGCCCTGATCGAACTGCTGCACATGGACAGCGACATGGACGAACTGATCGCGCGCCGCGCGACGGCCAGGGAACTGCGTAACGTGGCGCTGGAAAAAGGCTTCCATACCCTCGCCGACGACGGTATCCGGCGTATCCTCGAAGGCAAGACCAGTTTGCTGGAAGTGTCCCGCGTGGTGGACCTGACCGGGCGGCTGCATTGATCGCTGGCGGTCAGTTTTCAGCCGTCAGCCGTCAGTGCAACGGTTTTGCTTCGAGCTGAAAACTGATGGCTGAAAGCTGAGAGCCGAATGCTAACCTACCAATACAACGCCGTTGACAAGAATGGCGGCCCCGCCCGCGGCAAGCTGGCCGCGGTCAACGAAGTCGACCTGGAGCTGCGCTTGCAGCGCATGGGGCTCGACCTCATTACCGCGCGCAAGGTGAACGAGCCGTTGCAGCTTGGCCGCGGCAGCATTACGCGGCAGGATCTCATCACTTTCTGCTTCCACATGGAGCAGATTACCCGTGCCGGCATCCCTTTGCTCGAAGGACTCGCCGACTTGCGCGACAGCATCGAACAGCCGCGTTTTCGTGAAATTCTCTCCGCCGTCCTGGAAGAGGTGGAGGGCGGCAAAACCCTGTCGCAAGCCATGAGCAACCATCCTGCGGCATTCGACCACGTTTTCGTGAGTCTGATAAAAGCCGGCGAGCAAAGCGGAACGATGACCGAAGTGTTCGAGAATCTCGCCACTACCCTGAAGTGGCAGGACGAACTGGTGGCCCAGACCAAGCGCCTGCTGATGTACCCCGCCCTGGTGTTCGTGGTGGTGGGCGGGGTGATCGTGTTTCTCATGATGTATTTGGTGCCTCAACTGGTATCCTTCCTCAAGAACATGGGCCAGGAATTGCCGTTCCAGACCAAGGCGCTGATATACGTCTCCGGGGCGTTCGTCAACTACTGGTACCTGGTATTCGGCTTGCCGCTCCTGGTGGCTGTGACGGCAGCCGTGGTGATTCACAGAAACTCGCGGGCGCGCTACTGGTGGGATTATTTCAAATTGCACCTGCCATTTGTCGGGCCGATCCTGCAAAAAATCATTCTCGCCCGCTTCGCCAATTTTTTTGCCTTGATGTATCAGTCCGGCATCACGATTCTCGACGCGCTGAGAACCAGCGAGGAAATCGTGGTCAACCGCGTCATCTCCGACGGCCTTGCGCGTGCCGGGCAGCAGATCAGCGCGGGCGACAGCGTGGCGGAAAGCTTCGAGAATCTCGGCCTGTTTCCGCCCCTGGTGGTGCGCATGCTGCGCGTGGGAGAGGCCACCGGCGCGCTCGACACCGCCTTGCTCAACGTGACTTACTTTTATAATCGCGAAGTCAGGGAGTCGGTGGAAAAGCTTCTCAAGATGCTCGAACCCGCGCTCACCGTGATCCTCGGGCTGGTGCTGGCGACCATCATGTTTTCGGTGCTGACGCCGATTTACGATATTCTGGGCAAGATGAAGTTCTAACGACATGTCCGCAAAAATCATAGTCTGCGTGACCGCGCAACGTGCCATTGCCGCGATGTTCGAGGGCGGCAGGCTGGGGCCCTGCCAGGAATTTGCCGCCAGCGAAATCGGGCAGCGGGCGTTCGGCGATCTGCTGCATGACCATCCCGGCATTCCGGTACACATCATGGTGGATTCCGTGGAAGAGGATTATCACCTCGAAGTCCTGCCCCACGCCTCCGGCTTCGCCCGTCAGGAACTGGTGCGGCGCAAGCTGAAGCAGTTTTACCGCGGCACCCCTTACTACACCGCCTGGGTACAGTGGCGTGAGACTGACAAAAGGCGCGACGATCATTACCTGTTTGCCGCCCTGACCAACGCGGAGTTGCTGCGCCCCTGGCTGGAGACGCTGCATTTGTTCCGTGCGCCGCTGGCCGGAATTTACCTGTTGCCCATGGTGACCCAGGACCTGCTGGCCAGACTTGAACTGAAAGCGCCTGACCTGCTGGTGGTGACATGGCACAACGGCGGCTTGCGGCAAAGCTTCTTTCAGGACGGCCACCTGAAAGCCAGCCGCCTCGCCCTGGCCGACCAGGAACACGCCAATTCCGCAGCCGATCTCGCGGTGGATGTCGGCAAAACCCGTCTTTATCTCAACAGCCTGCGCCTGGTGGCGCGCGAGGCGAAGCTGACGGTGTTGCTGCTCGATTCCCAGGACGGCATGGCGGACCTGCAACGGCACCTGCAGTCAGACTCTGGCTTTGCCGCCACCCTGCGCCTGTCGCACGATGAGCTGAGCACCCGTCTTGGCGGCGCGCCGCTGCGTTACCCTTACGCGCTGCACATGACCGCGCTGGGCTTGCAGCCCCCGGCACACAATCTCGCTCCGGCCAGCGCAACGCGAAATTTCTGGCGCTATCGGCAGCGCCGGTTGATTTATGCGGCGAGCGCAACCATAACGGCGCTGGCGCTGGTGTGGACGGGCGCAAATTTATATCAGAGCCGCCAGCTCGAAAACGCCACGCGCCAACTGGAAACGGAAACCCGGGCATTGCAGGCACGTTATGCCGAGATCACCAAAACCTTCCCCCAGGCGCCGGCTTCCGCTGAAAACCTCGAAAAAGCCGTTCAGCTCGCCATTCGCATCAAGCAGGACCAGCGCACGCCGCAAAGGGCCATGCTGGCCGTCAGTCGCGCGCTGGAAACCAGCCCGGAAATCGCGCTGGACAGCCTGGGCTGGAAATATGGCGCGGCAGGCCCGGAAACAGACAAGAGCGCGCCTGCATCGCCCGGCGGCGCGGCTGGATGGCACGAATCCATCATGGTGGAAGGCGAAATCAGGCCATTCCACGGCGACTACCGCAGCGCCATGGCCAGTGTCAACCGTTTCGCCGCGAAAATGGCGCAGGACTCCGACATCGCCAGCGTGAGCGTGGTCCAGATGCCGCTCAATATTCATTCGTCGAATGCGCTGAGCGGCAATACCCTGGATGCCGCGAACAACGAAACCGCGCGGGCCGGGTTCAAGATCAAAGCGGTAATGAAGGAACGTTCATGAAGCTGACGGGCACCGACTGGCAGTCCTTGCGCACCCCCCTGCTGGCATTGGCTGCGGCAGTGCTGGCGAGCGTAGCCTTGGTGTTTTTTACGCGCCAGGAACTGGCACAGGAAAAAAACCGCCACGTCCGCCAGGAAGACGCTTTGCGCGAGGCGCAAGCGCGGCTGCAAAAATCTGGCGACGAAAAAGAGAAGATCCTGCGCTATCGCGCTTCCTACCTCGTCCTGCAACAGCGCGGCTTCGTTGGCGAGGAGCAGCGCATCAACTGGGTGGACGCCCTGCGCGCCGCCAGCCTCAGCCTGAAAATGTTCGGCGTCAATTACCAGATCGAGGCGCAGCAGCCGTACCAGTCGCCAGCCGTCTCGGATGCGGGGCAATACCGCGTACACCAGTCGCTGATGAAAATCAGCCTGGACCTGCTCCATGAGGAAGATATCATGCGTTTCCTGACCGCCCTGGACGAACAGCGCGCCGGGATCTTTTCCCTCAGGGAATGCAGCGTGCGGCGCCAGGGTGCTGGAAAAATCGAGCATGTCAGGGTGCAGCCCAACCTGCAGGCCGATTGCAGCCTGGCCTGGCTGAGCATCAGCGAAGCAAGGGGGGCGGGAAATCCATGAAATGCGACAGCGCAAGAATTCTGGCCGTTTTTCTGGTGTTGCTGCCCTCCCTTGCCATGGCGGCGGAGCAGACCATGGGGCGCCTTTTCTTCACGCCCGAGCAGCGCGCCAGAATGGACGTGGCGCGGCAGCAGGAACGCAGCATCAGCATCGACACTGAGCAGCCGGATAATGCCCCGCTCGAAGCCAATATCACGCTCAATGGCGTGATTACCCGCAGCGATGGTAAGACCACGGTGTGGATCAACAACAAGGAACAAAGCGGCGAGAAGGCCGGTTCAGGTATCGCCGTGCCGGGGCGGGGGAAACCCGCGGGGCAGGTCAGCGTCACCACACCCGATGCGAAACGCTCTATCCAGCTCAAGGTAGGGCAAAGCCTCGACTTGAACAGCGGCCAGGTGGAGGAATCCTACCGCCGCGCCCCGCTTCAACCTAAGCCGGACAAGAAAGAATCCCTACCAGCCAAGGCATCCGGTGCCGACAAACTACCAGATGCGTCAGCCAAGCCGCCGTCCCGCAACTGGGACGCGCGAGATACGCCAGAGCCCACCGATGCTCAAGGCGCGATGACATCGCCCCGCTAGGTCGACCCATGCCTGTGCGAATGACAATCAAGCCGGTTTCAGTGGCAAGGCAGCGTGGAGCGGCCTTGCTGCTGCTCCTCATGCTGATCGGCGTGGGGGTGCTGGCAGTGTTCGTGACCGGGCTGAACCGCGCGACCCAGCAATTGGAACGGGACAGGATTACCAACGAAGCACTGGCGCAGGCGAAGGCGGCGTTGATTGGTTATGCGGCTAGCGTGGACCTAAGCGGTTCAAAGCGGCCTGGCGATTTGCCATGTCCAGACAACCATCCACTTGGAGATCCAATGGAGGGTACGCCATCGCTGTCCTGTAATATCAGCATACTTAGCCTTGGCCGGTTGCCATGGAAAAAATTGGGGTTGCCTGATTTGCGCGACGGCAGTGGGGAGCGCTTGTGGTATGCGGTTTCAGTTAATTTCAAGAACGACCCAAGAGCAGGAACGCTCAATAGTGATACTTCGGGCACTATTACCGTGCGCGACCCCAGTGGCTCGATCATAAATGATGGAACAAATCTCACCGCAGCAATTGCAGTTGTCATTGCACCAGGCTCGGTCCTAACCCGCCAAGACGGTTTTGTTCAAGTCCGTGGGCTACCGGGTTATGGAGTTGCCAAGAACTATTTAGACATCAGTGGCGGCGAGGACAATGCCAATTTCGTTGACAACGATACAAATGGTTTTATCCAAGGCGACATCAGGGACGTCGCGAATAATGTCGTGCTGAATGATCGTCTTATTACAATCACGCCAAACGACCTTATGCCTGTGCTTGAAAAACGAGTTGCAGCGGAGGCGCTTATCTGCCTTCGAGATTATGCGGCCAAACCGCAAAATAAAGGGCATTACCCATGGGCAGCATCAATGGGATCTACTTTGGATTTTAATGATGATTCGAATGCCTTGTTCGGGCGCATTCCAGATACGAGTACGGGTTTTCTGAATACCAAGTATGACAGCGGCAATGTAATGACTGACACGTGGACGGGGGCTTGCAAGATTAGCTCTACTTCTGGGTGGTGGCTAAACTGGAAAGAGCAAGTGTTTTATGCATTGGCGGATGGCTGTAAACCTGTCAATCCACTCCCCAGTGGATGCAGTGGACCATTATTAACCGTGAATCCTCCCTCCCCAAGCGTGAATAAGGAAGTAGTTGTTTTTGTTGCAGGCAGAAGGCTGGCTGCGGTTAATGCGGGCCAGCCCCGTTCAACGCCAATAGACAAAGGAATCGTTGCCAATTATTTGGAAGGTCAGAACGCTACGCCACTGGACAATGTATTTGAACGAAGCCAGATAACACCAATTTTCAACGATGTAACTGTATACGCGCCATAGTAACGTAGGAGGGATAAAGCGCAGCGTATCCACCAAACAGTTGAGATCATGTGCAGGCACCGGTGGAAACGCTGCGCTTTTTCCACCCTACATGAATTTATGGCATTGAAACCATGAGTCAATATATCCGTGCGCGTC